>JAZSEM010000071.1:0-3734 GCA_045531695.1 Akkermansia sp. | reverse complement strand
CCGCTACTGCCTTGAGCTTTCAGGCGCGGGCGGCAGCTTATGCTGAGCTTTGCTATCTATGCGCCGTAAGGCGCGAAACTCTCAAATTCGTATGTCGGAATTCGTCCCTCGTACTTCTACAAATTGTTCTTTGGCTAGATTTTCGATATGTTCGATTATTTCTGCTGCCCGTGGGATTGCAATTCAGCTCTCACCAGAGTGAGAACGCCGACCCGCTCCACGCCGGGCAGGCGCAGCAGGGCGCGACTGCAGGCCCGGGTTGTGGCGCCGGTGGTGTACACGTCATCCACCAGCAGGATGGAAGGGGGCAGGGGACGCTTGCCGCTTTTGTAGGCAGGCAGGGCGGAGAATGAGCGGTAGGCGTTGAGCAGGCGCTGTCGGGCGCTCAGGCGGGTTTGGCTGTTGAACTCGGTTTCGTGGCGCTGCAGGACATGGACGACCTTCAGGCCGAGTATTTTGCCCAGTTCGCGGGCAAGCTCGCCGGCCTGGTTGTACCCGCGCTGCTGTTGGTGGGTTGGGGTGGTGGGCACGGGGACGATAACCGCCTGTCGGAACAGCTCCGGTTCGGGTATGCTCTGTCGGAGCTCGGCCAGAGCCGGTGCCAGACCGTTGGCCAGATAGATGGCATGGTGGTACTTCAGGCGGTAGATGAGCTGCATGTTCTGCTCATTGCCTATCAGTGCCGAGCGCACAAAGCTGTAGGGGCGTGGTTTACCGAAGCAGGCCGGGCAGGCTTCGGTGCTCTCGGGGGTGCTGTGCAGTGGGGCACCGCAGTTCAGGCAGATGGGGCGCGGTACCCGTGCCAGCTTGGCCATGCAATCCGGGCAGATGCTGCGCTCGGCGGATTCCCCGCAGAGCTCGCAGGTGATGGGGTAAATCCAGCGCAGCATGGGCGACCTGCTTTTTTTATCGGCGGTGGCGGGTCAGGAACTCCTTGGCGGCATTCTGATAGGCCAGAGATGCCTGCCCGTAGGGGTCGTGCTCAATCACGGTTTTACCGAAGCTGGGGGCCTCGGCCACGCGCACGGAGCGGGGAATAACGGTGTTGTACATCTTGTTGGGCAGCACCTCCTTCACCTGAGCGATAACCTGATTGGCAAGGTTGGTGTTGCTGTACATGGTCATGAGCACACCCTCGTGCTTGAGGTCGGGGTTGGCGCCGCTCTCGCGAATCTGCTCCACAACGTACAGAATCTTGGAAAGACCGTCCAGGCTCAGGAACTCGCACTGCATGGGGGTGAGCACCTCGTCGCAGGCGCAAAGGGATGAAGTCATGAGCACGCCCAGCGAGGGTGGGGTGTCGAGGAATACGTAGTCATAGTAATTGCTGCTGCGCAGACCCTCCATGGCATCCCTCATGCAGGTGATGTGGGTGCCGTTCTGAGTGAGCTCCACCTCCACACCCGACAAGTCCATGTGAGCGGGAATGATGGAGAGGTTGCGGCGATTGGCCGGCATGATAAGGTCCTCCATGAGCTTATGGCCGATAAGTGCCTGGTACAGGCTCTGACCGCTGCTTGCCTCGATACCCAGAGCCGATGAAGCATTGGCCTGGGAGTCCACATCGATGAGCAGTACTCTGCAACCACGCTTGGCAAGTGCGGCTGAGAGGTTAACGGCGGGGGTGGTTTTGCCCACACCACCCTTCTGGTTGGCTATAGCTATGACTTTCACGCGCGCCATTCTAGCGTATTCACTTGCCGATTTCAAGTGATAATTGTTGCCACAGTGCCCACTCTGTGCTAAACTCATGTCATGCACGCAGAACAGGTCATCGCCGCCGCCCGTCAGCTTTGTGAGGAAATGGAGTCGCTGAACTTCTCGGCCCCCGTGGCTTATACCTATAACCCGCTTACCTATGCCTGGGCAGGGCACGAGGCCTATATCCGCCGCTTTGCTACCGGCCCCCGCGATGTGCTCTACCTCGGCATGAATCCCGGTCCCTTCGGTATGGCGCAGACCGGCGTGCCTTTCGGTGAGATTGCCGCTGTTACGTTGTGGATGGGGATTACCGCCCCCATCGGTCAGCCGCCGGCCACGCATCCCAAGCGCCCGGTTCAGGGCTTTAACTGCCCGCGTTCAGAGGTGAGCGGGCGCAGGCTCTGGGGGCTGTTTGAGGAGATGTACGGCACGGCCGAGAACTTCTTCAGCCATTCCTATGTGGCCAACTACTGTCCGCTGATTTGGATGAGCGAGAGCGGTGCCAATATCACCCCCACGCAGCTGCCGAAAGAGCAGGTCGCGCAGATAGATGCCGCCTGTCAGCGCCACCTCGTGCGCTTAATTGAAATCCTGCAACCTCGCTGCCTGGTGGGTGTGGGCGGTTATGCCCTCAAACAGCTCGAGCTCGCCGCCGCTGCTCTGCCCGACAGGCAGTTCACCCTCGGTACCATGTTGCACCCCAGCCCCGCCAGTCCCGTGGCCAACAAGAACTGGCCCGATCGCCCCAGACAGCAGGTGAAAGAAATACTTGCCGCTGCCGGCTTGGCTTGAGTGGGTAATGGATAAAAAAAGCACCGAATGGCCTCGGAAGGCGCATTCGGTGTAGGGGATAAATCCTGTGCGAGGTTATTTTTTCTTTTGTCTTTTGCTTTGTACGAACCCAACGATGGAACCCACATAGGCGAGCATCATGTAACGGATTGTATCTACATCCGGTTCAAAAAAGACGATGCTGACAACCAGAATAACGGTAATGCCGATGAGCATTAAAAGCATGGTCTGCCAGCCTGAGGGGGGCGGGCTCTGTTTTTTCTCAATCGGCGGTAATTGAAGTCCCGGCTGAGTGATGTTCGGTTGCGCTGTTACGTTCGGCTGCGCTGTTTCATCGGGGTATTTTGTTGATGGGCCGTATTTGTTGGTACCCCGTTGGGAATCGCGGAGCATTATTCCCAGAAGTACTAACACTAGCACGATTCTCAATATCAGAGCGTATTCATAGTATTTGTCGCCGATTGCTATAGCCTCCATGTCTTGCGAGTTTACGACAAGGGTCAGCAGCCAGGTTTCGGCGGAAATATTGATAAGCTCGTTGATGCCCCACAGAGTCAGTGGTGTGGCAGCGGACCGGCCAAAATCATGAAATCGCTTTACCATCAATGGTATGTAAAGGGTAGTTGTAAGGGCGACTTCAGCAAGAACTACTATAGTGCTGATGAGAATGAGTTTGTCTGTATCTCCGGAATCTGCTATCGACTGATACAGAGATTGTAAGCGTTGATACAGCACTACATTTGCGAAGATGCCGTACCCTATGACTGCAAGAAGATATCTGCCCCAGAATTGAGCGCGTGTATATCTGCCCTTAAAAGAGAACCAACCGGGAATGGCTTGTTGGTTGTTGGTTGTTGTGTTTTCGGGATGACTGATGCTCATTGAAATAATATTTGTTGGATTTTGCGCTATTGTACCGAATTGTGTTTCCGAAGTAAATAAGAAAATACGCGTTGGGTCAATTAGAGGTTCTGGCCTATTTTGACGGCTAAATTGGAGTTTGTCCGCCTATCACCAAGGCATCAGCCTTGGTCTTCACCATGCGCGCAGCGCAGTCTTCACCACCGTGCATAGCACGGTTCTTCACCGCGGGCTTCAGCCCGCTTTTCACTCGGCCGCAGGCCGTTAAAAAGCTTTTATTCCAAAGCGAGCGAAGGCGCCTGCCTCGGCGTAGGCGAAGCCGAAGACGGGAGCCTAAACCAGAGCCCGCGACAGCGGGCGATAGCTCAATAGTCAACTAT
>JAZSEM010000108.1:0-2155 GCA_045531695.1 Akkermansia sp. | reverse complement strand
TTTGGTTTTGGTTTTTCACACCCCGATTATGAGTTGTAATCGGGCAATTCCAAAACACCATTTTTGTCATCCGGTGTTTTTTGTAGTCATCAGCCCCCCAATCTTACTGTTTCCTACACGATTTATGGGATGACAATGATTCGCCTTGGCAAATTGTCATTTTTCTAATTGTTCCAACGCGTGATTCTTAGACATAATGCCTTAAAAACAGGTTGACAGGATAAAATGGGGCTGATATAATCGCGCCCGCTGCTTTCCGCCTGCTTATCAGGCAGCAGGGAGTGGCACATATCCACTCATATATCCCCCCCATATTATTATGTCCGTTGTTAAGTTTTACAAAGAAGAGCACCAAGTGCCGTTGGAAATGCACAAGGTGCGTGTGGTGCAGAAGCTGTTCCTGCCCCCTGTTGAGAAACGTGTTGAGCTGCTGAAGCAGGCCGGTAACAATACCTTCCTTCTGCAGAATAAGGACGTATTCATGGACATGCTCACGGACTCCGGTGTGAATGCCATGAGTGACAATCAGGTGGCCGCCTCCATGCAGGCTGACGACTCCTACGCCGGTTCCGAGACATTCAACCGTCTTTCCCGCGTTATCGAGCAGGTGTTCGGCACCAAGTACTTCCTGCCCGCCCACCAGGGCCGTGCCTGTGAGAACATTCTGGCTGAGACTTTCGTGAAGGAGGGCGACGTAGTGCCCATGAACTTCCACTTCACCACTACCAAGGCTCACATCACCCGTAAGGGCGGCCGTGTGGAGGAGCTCATCATTGCCGAGGGTCTGGACCCCAACCTCGACCACCCCTTCAAGGGCAACTTCGACATTCCCCGCCTGCGCGCCCTGATTGAGGAGGTAGGCCCCGAGCACGTTCCCTTCGTGCGTATCGAGGCCGGTACCAACCTGATTGGCGGTCAGCCCCTCTCCATGGAGAACATGCTCGAGGTAGCCGCCGTGTGTAAGGAGTACGGCGTGATGGCTGTGCTCGATGCCTCCCTGCTGCAGGACAACCTCTACTTCATCAAGACCCGCGAGGCCGCTGCCAAGGACATGACCGTGGCAGAAATCATCCGCAAGCTGGCAGATGCCATGGACCTCATCTACTTCTCCAGCCGCAAGCTGGGCTTCGCCCGCGGTGGTGCTATCATCTCCAACAACGAGAGCCTGATTCTTAAGATGAAGGCCTTCATCCCCCTGTACGAGGGTTTCCTGACCTACGGTGGTATGGAAGTTCGCGCCATGGAGGCTATGGCTATCGGCCTTCTCGAGACTCTGGACGAGGAAATCATCAATCAGGGCCCCATCTTCATTGAGTACCTCGTGAAGGAGCTTTCCGAGTACGGCGTGCCCATGGTGAAGCCCGCCGGTGGTCTGGGTGCCCACATCAATGCCTCCGAATTCCTGCCGAATATCCCCCACGAGCAGTACCCCGCCGGTGCACTTGCCACGGCTCTGTACATCGCCGGCGGTATTCGCGGCATGGAGCGTGGTTCTCTCTCCGAGCAGCGTAACCCCGATGGCTCCGAGAACTACGCCGAGCTGGAGCTTGTGCGTCTGGCCTGCCCCCGCCGCGTGTTCACCCTGTCTCAGGTGAAGTACTGCGCTGACCGTGTGAAGTGGTTGTACGACACCCGCCACCTCATCGGTGGTCTGAAGTGGGTCGAGGAGCCGGAGGTTCTGCGCTTCTTCTTCGGCCGTCTGCAGCCGCTCAGCGACTGGCAGGACAAGCTGGCCGCCAAGTTCCGCGAGGACTTCGGCGATAGCCTGTAAGGCCCTTCCGTCAGATTTGACTTTCCGCCGCATCTGTTCCGTCGGGTGCGGCGATTTTCGTAGTGGGATTTTTCGATAAATTGGAGCTTGGCTCCCTATCCCCAAGGCGTCAGCCTTGGTCTTCACCATGCGCGCAGCGCATTCTTCACCACCGTGCGCAGCCGGTTCTTCACCGCGGGCTTTAGCCCGCTTTTCACTCGGCCGCAGGCCGTTAAAAAGCATTTATCCCTTGCTCGCCAACAGCGAGCCATACTTTAAAACCCGCGCTTGCGCGGGTGACATATGAGAGCATGGGGCGTAAGCCCCATGTCAACCGATAAAACTATAAGAACCCTCACTTGTGAGGGTGGCATAAACCGATGCTACAAAATAGCGCTATGTATT
>JAZSEM010000059.1:0-11683 GCA_045531695.1 Akkermansia sp. | reverse complement strand
AGCAACCGACACGCCCACAATAAGGCCTGTTGCTCCGGCTGCAGCGCTCAAGGGGATGGTTGAGACCGTATCCACTAATTCAAGCGGAAGGGCGATGGGCCTCAGAGCGTAGTGAGCATAGTTCTTCCGGGTAGCAGCTTCGCAGATTACGGTTTTCAGTCTGCCGTAAATGCTACCATGAGCAATGAGTTTTCCATGCTTTTCCTTTATCTGGTCTTCTGTCAGCACCCCGGATTGATAACGCACGAAGCGCAAAGGCTTTTTATCGTTCCGTGCATTCCACATGCTTACCAGCTCCCGGGTTAAGGGGAAGTACAGGATGCTTTCTTTAATGTGAGGGCGGGGCGAATATCCAAATGCATTTCCCCAGCTTCCATCCTTCAAATCATTCGATTCAAACAACGCCACACGGGGGCGTACATAGTATCCGGGTAGCTTCACATAGAGCACCTCTTCACAGCTGTATACCTCATACCCTGGTTTCTCTTCATCATAGAGCTTGAATTCTTTTTTTCCAACGTAATCCGGCAGCGTATGCAAGGCCAGACGACACGAGCTCAGCCCCAACGCCGCAAGGCACAGGGCTGAGGTGGCAAGGCTTTTGTGGAAAAAGTGCTTCATCATTCTCTATCTCTTTTACAGAAGATAATACTCCCCGGCACCGAATCCGCAACAAAAAAATTACAGAAAGTGCTGTTTTTCTAATACTTTGCTTGTTCATACACCATAGCGATAGGGAGTCAGCACTGAAAATGCGCGGGGCTCACAGCAAACGGCTCTGCTCTGCCGCGCGTGCTCGTATTTTTTCCACAACCGGAGCGCATATACTGCACAGGCAGTCGTCTGCAAAATAGTACAAAGTGCGCCCGTTTTCCGTCTTTTTACAGACAACACCGTGCTCAGTCATCAATTTCATGTGGCGGGATACAACACTTTGGCATAGCCCCAATCGCTCGGTCAGCTCGCCTATGGTGGCTGCGCCCTCGCTGCATATCGACCCCAACATGTGCAGCCGAACCGGTTCGGAAAGCATTTTGAAATACCCCGCCACCTCTTCCGTCATTTGCGGGCTGAACTTGATAGATGTCAATTTTTTCGTCACACGCACATTTTAGTATTGACAGGAGGAAAAGTCAAGTGTATTTTGTCGATATCGCAATATACGCATATAGATATGAAAGCAACAATATTACAACAAGAGCATACAGCAGGGCGCGTGCAGGTAATTGATGTACGCAGCGGGAACGAGTGGCGGGCGGGGCATATAGCCGGGGCCGAGCATCTGCCATTGGCTGAGATTGAGGGCGGTCAAATACCGGGCAGTACAGCCACGGGCGGCGTACCGGTTCTGGTATGCCAAAGTGGGGTACGCGCTGCGAAGGCACAACTTTTACTAAAGGCACGCGGAATAGAGGCGGAGGTACTGGAGGGAGGGATGAATGCGTGGGTAGCAGCCGGTTTGCCGCAAGAGCAGGAAGAGGGGCGGCACGGCATCTCACTGATGCGGCAGGTTCAACTGATAATAGGCAGCATGAACCTGTTGAGCCTGGGATTGGGGATAGTCCATAGCCCTTGGTGGCTGGCAATACCGTTATTCACAAGCTTAGGTCTGTTGGTAGCCGGAATCACGGGAACATGCGGACTGGCACTTTTGCTGGCCCGCATGCCCTGGAACAGGTAAAAAAAAGATTTTTCAACCATAACCCCATAAACAACCATGAGCAAGAAGAGAACCATCATCGTAGGCGGAGTGGCCGGAGGCGCCACTGTTGCAGCGCGCCTGAGCCGCTTGGGCACAGAGCGAGAAATCATCATCATCGAGCGCGGCGAGCACGTCTCTTTCGCCAACTGTGGGCTGCCTTATTATATCGGCGGTGTCATTGAGAAAGAAAGCTCGCTACTATTGGCCACGCCCGAGCTATTTCGCACGCGCTACGGCATAGACGTACTGTTACGGCACGAGGTGTACAGCATAGACCCGCAGCAGCGAACCGTAGGAGTAACCAATTTGGTAACGGGGGAGAAAATACAGATGCCGTACGATGAACTGGTACTCTCTCCCGGTGCGGCACCGCTGCGCCCGCCCATGCCGGGCGTAGATCTGCCCGGGGTGATGACGCTGCGCACCGTGCCCGATGCCAATGCTATTCGCCGCTACATTGCAGAGCACAAGGTCCGCCGTGCCCTGGTTATCGGTGCCGGATTTATTGGGCTGGAAGTAGCGGAAAATCTGCAACTTGCCGGCATAGAGGTCAGCCTGGTGGAGGGCGGCAGTCATGTTCTGCCACCGCTGGATGCCCACATGTCCACCTACGTGGAGGAGTTGCTGGCAGCTCATGGAATCGGGGTCGAAGTCGGTAAAATCGCCAAGGGAATACGCCGCTGCGAAAACGGCCGCCTGCAAGCCTATAACGACACATGGAACAGTGCCGAGGCAGATTTGATATTGCTCTCCGTTGGCGTGCGCCCCGAGATAAGTCTGGCGCAAAACGCCGGGCTGCGCATAGGTGAAACGGGTGCCATTTGGGTGGACGAGCACATGCGCACCAGTGCCCCGGGCGTTTGGGCCGTGGGAGATGCCGTCCAAACCACAAACCGAATCACTGGGCTGCCCACACGCTTAGCCATGGCCGGCGTGGCGCAAAAGCAGGCACGAGTTGCGGCAGATGATATTGCCGGGCGTCCGGCTGTGTTTACGGGTGTGGTGGGAACTGCCGTGTTGCGGCTTTTCGGTACCACTATCTCCATGACCGGGCTCAATATTGACACGCTCACCCGCAGCGGAGACTCTGACTACGAATATGTGGACGGGCACCACACTCAGCACGTTGGCTACTACCCCGGGGCAAGTCCCATTCATGCTCGGTTGGTATACCGCCGTAGCAACGGTAAGTTGCTGGGCTACACTGCCATAGGCAAGTCAGGTGCTGCACGCCGAACTGATGTGGTGGCTGCGCTCCTGGCGTGCAATGCTACGGTGCACGACCTTGCCGCCGCAGAGTTGAGCTACTCCCCACAAGAAGGCTCGCCCAAGGATGCTGTCAACCAGCTTGCCTTGGCAGCGGTAAATAACCTGGAGGGGCTGCACCCCATTGCGCATAAGGATGATATAAACGCCGATAGTTTTCTGCTCGATGTGCGGGAACCGGCTGAAGTCTTGCAAGCCCCCTACCCCCGAGCGGGTAATATACCGCTTTCTCAGTTGAGAGCACGCGTGCAGGAACTCCCTCATGAGCAAAAGATACTTGTGTTCTGCCAAAGCGGCGTACGCGGCCATACCGCCACATCGCTCTTAAATAACATGAATTACCAGGCCTGTCACCTCAGTGGTGGCTACCTCACTCTCTCCCGCTAAGGGGGGGGGGGAGTGAGAGCCCCCAAAAGTCCCATATCTCTACCCAAATTGGGATAGATGCTTGCTACGAGTTGCAGTTTCTCCCATTCCATGGTAGAACAAGGGTGACATGTTTCGGTAACTTCTTCTCGCGTTAGTCACACTTTTCAGCATAAGCAGCTGATTACGTTCAATACAGGGTCCAAGCCGGATAACATGGGCAAAGCGGCACCGACAATCGCGCGCTCTCACAACGGTCTGTACTTCAAGCTTAATGGGGTGGCGTATATGGAGATTATGGTGGAATACCGGCAAGTGCACCCTAAATGGGTGGGGGTATGCAGACTGCCCTACCTGCAACGATAACAGGCCGCCTGCTGAGAGTCCGGGGGCTCCCAAAGTTATGCTACAGCCATACGTGTTGAGAAGAAAGATTTACCCGTAAGCTATGCCGTAAGCCCTGTATTGTACCTCATCCTGCTGCCTTTTGATGTGTTTTAATTGTGCGGCAACTTCATCATTTGATACAAAGCTACGTCAGTTGCTGCAGAGATTGCTGACATTGGGCTTGCTGACGGACATGGCACGAACTCATCTAAGCCAAAGCAGTTTAATGTTAGAGGAAATTTCTAACCAAATGTGAGAGCTATACCATTTGAGACATCAGCCATGTTAATGTGGTGAGATATTCGCTTTTTAAATGAGATGGACAACGTGCGCTCTAACTATCAACGCTTTAAATAGAATGCGCTCGTGTTCTTATTGGTTGCGCCTGTTGTCTGCTTATATAAAATAGTGCATTATCTTCAGAAAATTACTTTTATGCTTGCTATCTCATTTAAAATGCTGTACACTAAAGGAGTTAACAACTTCAATTAACATGAAAACAAGATTACCAAAGTTTTTATTGCTGGTCTTACTGTGCTGTGCGTCCGCCCAAGTATTCGCAGAAACATACGAAGGGTCTAAGACCTACAGCAAAGTAACCCTTGATAGCATAAACGATACTATTAATAATGGAAAGGCAACAATACTCGGTTCCTCTATAACAAACTCAACCATAACGGCTGATTACATCGCTCTTGAACGCACCCAAGCGTATGACGCTGACTGGAATCTTTTAACAGTACCAACAGTTTTAGAAAACACAAACTTAGTATCCCGAGACAATGACGCTACAACAGGCAGCATCAGTATTGGCGCTGGCTGTACTATTACCGGTGGTGATATTACGGTAGGACAATACACCGGTGAAGATTCTTACGTTATAAAAAAGGGAAACCATGGCATTTACGTTGTTTCCGGGGCAGAGGTTAACGTTAATTCTATTAAAGGCACCGGAGCAACAGGTGCTATATGGTTAAATACAGACAATAATGCCGATAGCGACAGTGCTGTCCAAATTACAGTGGCAGAGGGTGTCGTTTTAGAGCAAGGCTCTAACATTACGGAAACGTCCTCGCTCACAGCCAAAAGCATTTCCTCAGAAGGCTCTATAACTGTCAATAAATCCTCCGAGGTAACAGCCACAGATGGTGATATTGTATTAAAATCCGGCAATATTGATACTGCGGCGCTGACGGCCACCAACGGTTCGGTTCAACTTAACGGAACGGATGTTAAAAACTCAAACATAACGGCCGATGAAGTAGTATTAAACAGCAATACATCATTGACAATAGGCGGAGAAAACGGAAACTCCGTAGCTGCGGCTGAAATTGAAGTCAACAATGCTACGTTATCGCTGGAAGATGCCGCATTGGTTGGCACCGGCATTACGCTGAATTCCGGAACTATTGAAATTCTCGGCGATGCAACGGTCGGAACATTGACCCTCAATGAAGGTAACCTTGTGTTTGCCGGTAATTATGTTCTCGACCTCGGCGGGGAAAGCCTCATTTTGGGAGAAAACGCAACAATTACTTTTAGCGTTGACTCCATCAATGAGCTGGCCGGCAACTACACTCTTTTCACCAACGTTGACGAAAACTCTACGGGACTGGAGGATCTGACCGTGAAATTCGTAGATGCCAAAGGAGAAGAGAAAGAAGTTGCGGCATCATACAGCAACGGAGACGTGACGCTTACCGTCCCCGAGCCCACCACGGCCACGCTTTCCCTGCTGGCTCTTGCCGGCTTGGCAGCACGTCGCCGCCGCAAGTAAGATAATTTTCGGTAAATGTAAATTCAAGCCGTTGTCCCTAACCGGGCAGCGGCTTTTTAAATTCTCAGGAGCCTACAGCCGGCGATTGACCAGGAGGATTTCATCATTCTGTACTTTACCACATACTGAGGGCATGATATAGTAGGTGCATGAAAAACAATGAGGATGTGATTTCGACGTTACTCCCGATGGCGAAGGAAGACGAGCTGCGAGCCTTTGTGCAAAATTTAGCAGAAAATGATGACAAGTTTTCCATAAGACTCAGCCAATGGCTGATGAGCAAATATACGGTGTATGTGAACAATCCATCCGTATATGTGGATGAAGTTAGACTTTTATTCGGCCAGACCAAGGAGAAATACCGGGGGTGCAACCGTTGGCGGTATTATGATGATTGCAGTCTGGATTGTGTAGCGTTGTCTTGCGGTATGAAACAAATCGTTTCAATACTGCGCGAGAAACTGGCAGACGGTTGTCCCGAGGTAGTGCCCTTGCCGATAGTGGAATTTTACCGATTGCTGGCCGACTATCTTGATGATTTACTGGAGGAGGAAGGAGTCGATATTAATTCAGCAGCGCGTGCATGCGATTCTTTATTGTTGGCATGGGCTGAGCACCCGGGGGTTACATCGCAGGAAAAGCGAGAATTGTATGAGACCTTGCAGGCTCTATCGAAAGCCGAGATTCTGGATTACGTAGAAGGATTGACGGATACCTTTTTCATGAATTACCTCACCTGCACACAAAGCCCGGAGGACGCGTTGGCCAGTATAGAAAAGCTGTCGGCTGAGGGCAAGGTAACAGAAGAAATGGCGCATAAACATTATTGCTCTGCTGCGTAGCTTCGGGCGAGAGGACGAGGCTCTGGGAGTTATCCGTCGTAGGCTCTGCTATCGCTCCGTGTTGGATGCTGAGCTGGACAGACTCTATAAGCAAGCAAGCGACTATGCTGCCCTCAATCTGCTGGATTTGGCGGCTGCACGTCATCATGGCGCGGTCGATATCGAGGAACGAAAAATCCGATTTCTACTCCGTTTGGGAGATACCGGAAAGCTTATTGAGGTATATCGACATATCCTGTTGAATAAATGGAATGGGTTTGACTATTACGCGAAAATAAAAGAGCTTGTACCGGCTGCAGAATGGCCGGAGCAGTACAGGCGGATAGTGGAAGAAGGAGAGAAAAAGAGTTGCGGGGAATTCATGGCTCGTATCTATGCGGAAGAGACTGATTACCCGAGGCTCTATCAGGCGGTTATGACGACACGCCACGATACTTTACGTATGCTGCAGCGGTATATGCCACAACTGCCGCAGGAATACCACGAAAAGCTGCTGCAAAAGGGGTATGCGGAAATCAACAATATCGCGCACCGGGCAGATAAACGCTCTGAATATGCTCACGTTACTTCACTTATCCGGCAGTTCAGCGCGCTCCCCGGTGCAAAAACATTGGCTGATACGATGGTTACTAATCTGCGCGCCACCTATGTACGCCGTCCCGCGTACATAGATGAGCTGAGCAAGCTGTAGTTTGTCTCGTGCTGCTATTGATGAAAGAAGGTACGATTGACAGCTCCGGCTGTGGTTTCATTCATCATACCGCTGTTCTAATGCGATTAAGATGGGGCAAAGGAACTGCAGAAACTGAGTCGGGGCGGAATTCGCGCCCGGGGAAGATGGAGCCAGCTGAGCCAGGCTCCTTAATTCCATGAACTCGTTGTGATCGTAACAATATCGGAAATACATCAGAGCGGCTGCGATTTTGGCGTTCTGAGGGGCATGTGGCAGCATGGCCAGACAGCGCAATTCGAGCTCCATACGGCAGAGAAAATCCGACAGGCTGTCCGAATTGGAGCACCCCTCTGCGGCGTAGGAGAACTCCCGGTCATCTGCCCCCAAGACATATTCTGCCACAAGCTCCGCGGTTGAGATGACATCCTGCTTCGGGATGGCATACAACAAATACCAGTCGGAACGGAACAGCAACCACGCCACACCGTCTGACATAGTTTGCACGTCCATAAGGTCGGCGTCGCTATGCTGAGAGGCTGAGGGATGGGAATACGATTCCATAATCATCGAGTTATATAACTTCCAGTTCGAGATAGATAAGCTTTTTGCCCGGGCACCACGCAAAGCGCAACACAGAATCCGGCCGGGCTTTTTGCTGCTGCCGGGCGAGTTGCTCATTCAGAGCGGCCAGCAGCGCGGGGCTCTCCAGGGCGACCTCGTGCAGCAGTTCGTCTGCAAAGCTCACCTCAACCTCCCGGCAGTCAGTTGCTGCGGCGAACATAGTTTCCGCCGCCTGCGCCGCAATCACCCCACGCACAATCAAAGAATTATCCTGAACAGGTGGCCCCCAGCCATCCGCATACTTGCGCTGTGCATACCAAAGAGCCCGCTGAATCCCCCCTTCCAGCGACAGGCGATTTTGCAGCGGCTCCACATCATACCGCATGGGTCCCCGGGCGGGCTCCGACGGCTGCAAACAATAGCAGACCACTACCGAAACGCACGCCAGAGTGAGACCAAAAATCCATTTGCCGGGGAAATTCATAGCTGTAAAAGGAGTGGCACAGAAAGGTTACGTGGGGTATTATATCTGTCAACATCTGTTTTACAAGCCAAAAAAAGAGAAGCAAACCTTACTACAAGTTTGTTAGGAGTATGCAATATGGGCTAAAAATTGGGTTGCAGGTGGAAATAGTTTCAGAAAAGGGAGAGAATTAACTATTTTCAAGTTTTGCAAGATATTGTGCTAGCGCGAGTTGCAGAATGCTTTCAGAAAAATGCTAAAGAAAGGCAATTTTTTTACTTGACGAAACTGCTAGAGTCGGCTATAATACGCGCGTCCTTGGAACCAGACGTAAAACCGGTTCTTGGGTCCAAAAGGGTCCATTTCATAGGGTAGTTGGGCTCCCCCTGGTCTTCGGATCAGGGGGAGACTTCTTTCAAGGGGAACGTTGGAATTGGGAAGTTTGCGAGGGCGTGATCTGTACCACACGGGCGGATATTTTTTATTCGCAGTAAATCAGTATGTTTTTAAGATTGACAAGTTGGGGTAGTTTTGCTAGTCTGCATGTATGAAGCTGCATCAATACACGATAGCAATGTTGGTCATGCTGCTGGGCTTGCCGCTGGGAGTGGCCCCACAGGCGGGAGCACAGGATCTGAGCCCGGATTCTGTAACGGCAACGGCAGAGGATGATTCTGCAAAGCCGAAGAAAAAGAAGAAGAGCAAGAAGAAGAAAAAGAGCTCTAAGAAGGCAAAAGCCGAGGATGAGCAGACCAACGACGATACCGATAAGGCAGAGGACGATGAGAAGGACGGCGATGAGCAGAGCGCAGTGGCTCAGGCTCTCAGCAAGTTCAAGCCCGTGAGTGGCAAGCCGAACATGAAGGCTGACTACTACATTTACATGTACTCGGCCAGCTGGTGCGGCTACTGCAAGCAGTGCATGCCCAGCGCAGTGGCTGAGTACAAGAAGCTGCGCCGCAAGAAGGTGGAGTTCATCATAATCGGCGGCGATAAGTCCCGCGACGAGGCCAAGGCCTATCTGAAGGGCTACAAGGCCAAGATGCCCTGCATCTTTTTCGATGATGTGAAGGCCACTAACTTTACGGGCTTACCCGGTTGCGGCATGCCCGGGTTCCCGGCTATCAGCGTGGCAGACAAAGACGGCAAGGTTATCAAGACAGCTGTCGGTGCCACCGCCGTGAAAGAGGTGATAGAGAACTGGAAGGACTACACCATTAATCATAAGGAGGACTAAGCCCCCTGCCCTCTGAACAGCGATTTTCCGCAATCCCACGCGCTGCAATATGGCGCGTGGGATTTTTTTGCTTGGCGGCTGCGCCGCATGCAGCGGGGCCTATTCCACCGTTCACGCCCCCTTGCGGCGTAAGCCGCGGAACAGCTCAACTTGTCTATCGAAACTTGTATTTCTAAAAAAACCGACCCGGCGCTCCATGCGGAGGCCGGGTCAAAGTTTCAACAAATACCCAAGAAGGGGTATCAGAGCACCTCAGGTGCCAGGGAAACGATCTTCATGAAGCCTTTTTCACGAAGCTCGCGAGCCACGGGCCCGAAGATACGGGTGCCCTTGGGGTTGTTGTCCTTGTCAATCACAACGACTGCGTTGGAGTCGAAGCGAAGCACGGAGCCGTCATCGCGGCGGATGGGGGCTGCAGTGCGGACAACCACGGCCTTCACCACGCTGCCCTTCTTGACGGAGGCAGTGGGGATAGACTCGCGAATGTGGCAGGTGATGATGTCACCGATGTGAGCCTGATCGGTACCGGACTTGCCGATAACGCCGATCATCTTGGCGGTGCGGGCGCCGGTGTTGTCGGCGACCTGAACGAGGGATTCCATCTGGAGCATAGTGTGTAATGTCCTTTCCGGTTAAGATTAGTGTTTGATGATTTCGACGAGCTCCCAGCGCTTCATTTTGGAAAGCGGGCGGGTCTCACGAATACGCACGGTGTCGCCCACATTGGCGGTCTCGTTCTCGTCGTGAGCATAGAACTTCTTGCTCTTCTTGACGATTTTCTTGAACACGGGATGGGGAACGCGGGCAACGTATTCCACAACGATGGTCTTGCTCATCTTGGTGGAGACAACAACGCCTACGCGGGTCTTACGAAGGCCCTGGGGCTTGGTGGTCGTAGTAGTTTCTTCGCTCATTTTTTAAGTCCTTTGGGTTACTTCGTTATCAGTTCTGGTCGGCAGCAGCCCCCCCGCCCTGAACGGTCAGGGCGCAGGCGAGCTCCTTGCGGACGATGCGGAGGCGCTGGTTATTCTCCAGCTGACCGGTACCCTGCTGCAAGCGCAGGTTGAACAACTCCTCGCGCAGACCACGGATGTGGGCGGCGAGCTCCTTAGCGGGCATACCGCGGAAGTCTTTAGCTTTCTTGACAGGCATAATATCTGTAATGTTGATGGTTTACTGGTTTAAGCCTGGGGCTCTACACCCTGGCGGTAGACGAAGCGCGTGCGGATGCCGAGCTTGTTGGAGGCAAGACGAAGGGCCTCGCGAGCGGCGGACTCGGTCACACCACCCACCTCGAACATGATGTTGCCGGGGCGGCAAACGGCGATCCAGCCCTCCACTGCACCTTTACCCTTACCCATACGGGTATCCGGCGGGCGCTTGGTGAAGCTCTTCTGCGGGAAAATGCGGATGTACACGCGACCGCGACGGCGCAGGTAACGGTTGATGGCGATACGGCAGGCCTCGATCTGGTTGTTGGTTACCCAACCGCGAGTGAGCACCTGAAGGCCGAAGTCACCGAAGGCTACATAATCACCGCTGGTAGCATTGCCGCCGCGATTGCCGCGGTGCATCTTGCGGTGGTTGTCCTTCACTCTTTTAGGCATTAAAGGCATAATCTAAATCTCCTGTAATCGTTAAAAGGTTCTGATGATAATGTCGACGGGGGATTAAGCATCGCGGCGGTCACCACGGTCGCGACGGGGGCGAGCCGGGCGGTTCGGACGGCCGGAGGGAGCAGCACCGGTAACTTCCGGGCGCTTGTTGATCCAGCACTTAATACCAATGATACCGTAGAGCGTGCGAGCCTCGGCAAAGCCGTAGTCGATGGGAGCACGCAGGGTCTGAAGCGGTACTTTACCTTCGCGGTACTGCTCGGCACGAGCGATGTCTGCACCACCCAGACGGCCGGCGCAACGGATGCGGATGCCCTCTGCACCGAAGTCCATGGCAACCTGCACGGCACGCTTCATGGCGCGACGGAAGGATACACGGCGCTCAAGCTGAGTAGCGATGTTCTCGGCTACGAGCTGGGCGTCGAGCTCAGGCTGACGAATCTCCATGATGTCGAGCTTAACCTGAGCGCCACCGCAAAGCTTGCTGAGGGCGGCGGTCATGTCCTCGATGTTCTTACCCTTGGGCCCGATAACGAGACCGGGACGAGCGGTGGCGATGGTCACACGGACGCTGTTCCAGGCGCGCTCGATGGTGATGCGGGAGATAGCGGGCGTGGAGCCCTTGAGGTCGCTGTTGAGCTTAGCGGTGAAGTCCTTGATGAACTTACGGATTTTGAGATCCTCGTGGAGCTTGGTGGCGTAGTCCTTGCCGGTAGCATACCACTTGGAGCGCCAGTCTTTAGTAACGGCAAGACGGAAGCCGATAGGATTTACTTTCTGTCCCATAGTGTTT
>JAZSEM010000067.1:0-10222 GCA_045531695.1 Akkermansia sp. | reverse complement strand
GTCCGCTAAAGGGACGTGTCCGCAAGGGTACGGAACAGCAGTTGAACCTGACTGGAGGAGATTAACACGAAATGTCTGTAGTATCGTGGATTGAGCTCATTGTGCTGATTGTACAAATAGTGATATTTGTCGTGAAGCTCTGATGGCTCAGCGCAGGTGGGTTCGCCCCCCATCCTGCTAGAGCAGTTTGGGCTCCTATGGAGCCTTTTTGGGCGGGCTTTCGGTGTCGCATTTGATTTTACAACTTGCAATGGTAGATAAAACTAATTATTTGTGCTTGACAGGGCTTGTAAATAAGCGCAGAATGATGATGATATGAACTCTTACTACGTTGTAAAGCCCGGTACAGACACCCCCGTGGGACCTCTGAGTGCGGATGATATTCGCCGAAAGTTGCAGATGGGGGAGATTACCCCTGACTATTTCTACAGCATGCCCGGTGCAACTGAATGGAAGCCCCTGGCTCAGCTGCCTGAACTGGCAGTCGGCGCAGCAGTCATGCCCGCCGTTCCCGGTGCACCGGCTGCCAATCCGGTTGCTCCGGGTGTGAAACCCAGTAACCATCTTATTTGGAGCTGTCTCGGTCTGCTCTGCTGTATTCCGATGGCTATCTACTGTATCATCAAATCAGCTTCTGTCAACTCTCTGTGGGAGCAGGGGCACTATGCTGAGGCTCAGGCTGCTGCCGATGCCGCTAAAAAATGGAATATCGCAAACGTCATTATCACTATCATATTGATTGTCCTCAACATCATTGTCAGTCATGGCTCTGAGGTGTAATGTGCTGATTATGCTTTTTGACAGCCATACTGCCGCGCGTTGTGTCGGCAGTATGGCATTTTTCGATAGATAAACCGATGGAACTCCCCCCGGTACCGAAGGAATTGCCGCCGACTACCCCGATTGGTCGGTGGGTTCTCATTGGGTTGACGGTTGTATTGTTGACAGTGGGGGTGCTGTGTGTGTGTATGCCGGGGCTTATGAGCGAGTGGTTCGGCAGCATATCGCCCGGTTGTTGGTTCAGGCGCTACACCGGTATAGCCTGCCCCGGCTGTGGCGGTACCCGCTCCACTCGTGCACTGTTGGAGGGCGACATTGCAGGGGCTTTCCGCTACAATTTCTTTTTCCCGCTGATTTTGCTTGCCCTGTTCCTGGAGTATGTGCGCCTGTGTGCTGTGCACCTGTTTAAGTGCCGGAACTGGGAGTGCAAGCGGTACTACCGCGTATTTTTCCAAATCTTTGCCTACGCGGCACTTGCTTGGTTCATTCTCCGCAATATCATAGGAGTATAACTCGTAGCCGCTCCTTCTACACATTGTTCCGTTGCGAGCTTGTTATGACAGTTAGTTAAAAAATGACAATCTTTCTTGAATTTTTTTGTAGATAGCGGAAATGGGCTGCGTTCTCCGAGTTAGGACGGCTGTAGAATGAGCCGAAAATCGAAAGTCACTTGACAAAAAAAGTTAGAAGGAGTAAGATTTAAGCTGTGAATGCGATTGTAAAATGGGGAATCGGTGCTGCCCTTGTGGGTGGAGGTGTTGCCACGTGGTATTACTGGCCGGGTAACAGCGGCATGGTGACCACTTTTTCGACTGTGGAGGTCGTGCGCGACAATTTTGTGAACAAGGTACAGGCTACCGGAACGCTTGAACCGCAGGAGCTTGTGGACGTAGGTGCTCAGGTGACCGGCGAGATTAAGGAATTCGGCGTGGATGTGGACGGCAAGCGCGTGGACTACGGCAGCGAGGTGAAAGCCGGTCAGCTGCTGGCCCGAATTGACGACACCATCGTGGAGCTTGACATTAAGCGTGCCGAGGCCAGTGTGGCACAGGCACAGGCGCAGATTCTGACGGCTAAGGCCAATATCTCTCAGGCTGAGGTGAACAAGAAGAAGGCTGACCGTGACCTCGAGCGTGCCAAGAAGCTCGGCGTGGGTGATGCCCTTTCGCAGATGGACTACGACCAGTACCTCACGCAGGCCGAGAATGCTGCGGCGTCCCTGCAGAGTGCGCAGGCCCAGCTGGCCAATGCCGAGGCTCAGCTGCAGAGCGCCAACGCCATGCTGGAGAGCGAGCTGCGCAACCGCGACTACACCCGTATTACCACGCCTGTGGACGGCACGATTGTGGTGCGCCAGGTGAACGTAGGCCAGACGGTGGTGAGCAACATGAGCGCTACCACGCTGTTCCTGGTGGCCCGCGACCTGAGCAAGATGCAGATTTGGGCCAGCGTGAACGAGGCCGACATTGCCAAGGTGCACGCCGGTCAGGAGGTGCGCTACACGGTGGACGCCCTGCCGAACGAGAACTTTACCGGTGTGGTGAACAAGATTCGCCCGAACGCCACCATGTCCTCCAACGTGGTGACCTACATCGTGGAAATCGATATCGAGAACCCCGACCGCAAGCTGCTGCCCTACATGAGCGCCAATGCCAATTTCATTGTGAAAGAGGTGAAGGACTGCCTGCTGGTGCCCGATGCCGCCTTTGACTTTCGCCCCGCCAAGGAGCAGGTAGACCCCGCCTTTGCCGACAAGATGGGCCGCCGTGGTCCGCGCCCGGCTGCTGCCGAGGGCGAGGAGCTTGCCCCGGCCGATGCTCCGGCTGCAGCTCCCGTAGCCGATGCCGACCCCGCCGACGGTGAGCGTGCCATGCTGTGGGTGCAGAAGGGCGACAAGGTAGCCCCCGTGCGCGTGGTGCGTGGTGAGAGTGACGGTACCCGCAGCATTGTGACCCCGCTGCCGGGCGAAACGCTCGAGGCCGGCGACAAGCTGGTGACCGGTGTCATGCAGGTATCTGCCAAGGCTGCTGCCGGTCCCGGCAAGCAACAGGGCGGTCTCTTCGGCATGAATGGCCCGCAGCGTCGCCCCCGCTCAGCCGGTGGTGTGCAGGCTGCGCCCGGTCAGAGCACCGGTGGCCGCCCGGGGCCGCCCATGTAAGCTCATCGTGCAACCTCTAACTGATTTCAGACCATGATTGAGCTGAAAGATATCACCAAGGTTTACCACCTGGGCGAGATTGACCTGCCCGTGCTCAAGGGGATATCCCTGCGCATTGAGGATGGCGAGTTCGTGTCGCTCACCGGGGCCTCGGGCTCAGGCAAGTCCACCCTCATGAACATACTGGGGTGCCTGGATCACCCCACGAGCGGCGAGTTCTGGATTGACGGTCACAATGTGGCCGGGTTGAATGCCAACGAGCGCGCCCTGCTGCGCAACAAGCGCATCGGTTTCGTGTTCCAGAACTTCAACCTGCTGGCCCGTACCTCGGCGCTGGAGAACGTGATGATGCCCGCCTACTATTACCACCCCGCCAAGAGCACGGCCGAAATCCGTGCCCGTGCGCTCGAGCTCATTGAGCTGGTAGGGCTGAAGGACCGCATGCACCACACCCCGGCCCAGCTTTCCGGTGGTCAGCAGCAGCGCGTGGCCATTGCCCGCTCCCTCATCAATAACCCCGGTATTCTGCTGGCAGACGAGCCCACCGGTAACCTCGACTCCACCACCTCGGTGGAAGTCATGAACATGTTCCGCGACCTCAACCGCAAACAGGGTATTACCGTTATCATCGTAACGCACGACCCCAAGACCGCCGCCTTCACCGACCGCGCTATCAACATGAGCGACGGTCTCATCCTCGAGGGCGTATCCGACGAACTCTCAGCCACACTTAAGAAATGAAAATAGGAACCCTCCTCATCACCTGCCTGAAAGCCCTGGTGCGCAACCCCATGCGCGCTGCGCTCACTGTGCTCGGTATCGTTATCGGTATCGCAGCCGTGGTGGCGATTATGGAGATTGGCGAAGGCTCCAAAAAGCAGGTGGCCGACAAGTTCTCCTCCATGGGTACGAACGTGATTACCGTGTCGGGTGCCTCGGTCAGCACTGCCGGTGTGAATACAGGGCAGGGCGGTCGAGCCTCCCTCTACGCGACGGATGCCGACGCCCTCATGAAGGAATGCCCGGAGTATGTGAAAGCCGCCTCGCCCGTGGTGCGTGCCAGTGGGCAGGTGATTGTGGGCAACCAGAACTGGAGCCCCCAGTCTATCATGGGTGGTAATGAGCACTACCTTGCCATTGAGGGCTGGAAGGTGGCCAAGGGCCGCTCCTTCACCCGACAGCAGGTGAGCGAGGCCAGTCGCGTCTGCATTATCGGCAACACCATTGCCAAGGAACTCTACGCCGGCGTGGAGCCTATCGGGCAGGACATCCGTATTAAGGACGTTGTGTTCACCGTTATCGGTGTGTTGGAAACCAAGGGTGCCGACGGTCGTGGCTATGATCAGGACGACTGCATCATGCTGCCCTGGTCAAGTATTCGCGCCCGCCTGATGGGTGCCAGTGGCTCCGCCACCATCAGCAAGGGCGGTGCTGCCAACAGTGCCAAGGTTTCCTCGACCGATACCTTCTCCACCACCTCCGTGAACTTCTATCCCGGTTGTGACCTGCAGCCCTACACGAATGCCCCCCACCCGCTGCGCACCCGCACGGTGGATAGCATCTCCGTGCAGATTCAGGACGGCAAAACGCCCGAGGCAGCCATGGATGCCATGACCCCCGTTCTTCGCCGCTGCCATGACCTTGAGCCCGGCGTGCTCGATGACTTCAACCTGCGTGACCGCTCGCAGTTCGTGAAAATGATGACCGATACGACCGACACCATCAGCAGCCTGCTCATCTCCGTGGCTATGATTTCACTGGTGGTAGGCGGTGTGGGTATCATGAACATCATGATGGTATCCGTCACCGAGCGTACCCGCGAAATCGGTCTGCGCATGGCTGTGGGCGCCCGCCCGCGCGACATCATGTGGCAGTTCCTGTTGGAGGCCGTGCTGCTCTGCACCATCGGCGGTGTCATCGGTATCATTGCCGGGCGTATCGCTTCCAAAATCGTCAGTGCGCAGATGGGCTGGCCGGTATCGTCCTCCGTCTCTGCCATGGTGCTTTCCGTTTCGGTGGCGGCCATCATCGGTATCGTGTTCGGCTGGTACCCGGCCTGGAAGGGCTCCAAGCTCGACCCCATCGAGGCTCTGCGTCACGAGTAATTTCCCTTATTCCTTTAACTTATCAACAAAACTTTTCTGCGTAACACATGAAAATCCGTCATTCTGTATATCTACTCGCCCTTGTGGGGCTGTGCTCCTGCCAGCTGGGGCCGAACTTCACCGGTGCTCCCGATCAGGAGCTGCCGGCCACTTGGGTGAATGCTCTGCCACCCTCCAGCGGTGAGCAGTCACTGAGCGATTGGTGGAAGAGCTTCGGCGACCCCCAGCTCACCGACCTCATCAACCGTGGTTTCCAGAGCAGCCCCGACATGGTGAGCGCCGCACTCGCCATTGCCAAGTCCGAGGCCGCCCTGCGCTCCACGCGTTCCGGGCTCTTCCCCACGGGCTCGGCCTCCATTGGCGGTGACAACGCCGGTAACTTCGACGTTTCCACCTCCCATGGTGGTTGGAGCGGTGCTCTGTCGGCCTCCTGGACCCCCGATATCTGGGGCGGTACCCGTCGCGAGGTAGAGGCTGCCTATGCCTCCCTCGGCTCCACGCAGGCTGCTGCCAATGCCACCCGCACGGCACTGGCAGCCAGTATCGCCAATTCTTACTTTGAGTGGATTTCCGCGAAGGAAAGTCTGCGTATTGCCAAGGAACAGCTCGAGTACCAGGAGCGTACCTACGAGGTTGTGAAGAAGAAGGAGGCTGTGGGCATGGTCGCTAATCTCGAGCTTGCCGAGGCTCGCGCCACCATCGCATCCACCCGTGCGCAGATTCCCACCTACGAGGCCAATATCAAGAGCCGCGAGAATGCTCTGGCCACGCTGCTGGGTACCACGGTCGACAAGATTTCGCTGAGCATGCCCACCGCCGCCACCTACAACAAGGTGCCGCGCGTACCCACCGGCCTGCCTGCCGAGCTGCTGCGCCGCCGCCCCGATGTGGTGAGAGCCGAGCATGATCTGCACCGCGCCACCGCCAACATCGGTGCCCGCGTGGCTGATTTGTTCCCCAAGATTTCGCTGACCGGTCGCGTTGGTTCCTCGGCCGGTACGGATTTCTCGCATTTCTGGCAGAACTCCGCCTGGAGCTTGGGTGCCAGCGCCAGCCAGACCATCTTCAACCGCACGGCTCTCAACGAGAACGTGAACATTGCTGAGCTGGAGCGCGATTCCTCCGCCCAGGCCTATCGCAAGACGGTGCTTGCCGCCTTTGCCGAGGTCGAGGAGTGCCTGATTACCTACGCCCGCCTGACCAGCCAGCTGCCGCAGTATCAGGCCGCCGCCGCCGCCAATAAGGAGGCCGCCGAGCTTTCCCTGCGCCGCTTCAATTCCGGTGAGAGCGACTTCCTGAACGTCGCTGCCGCTGAGCGTGCCTGGCTGTCGGCTGAGCTCAACCTCATTTCCACCCGCCAGCAGATTCGCATGAGCCTTGCTAAGCTCTGCACCGCCCTCGGTGGTGGTTGGTAAATATTGAAGGACAAGTTACGAAGGACAAGTTTTTGAGTTAGGCGGGCTTTCGCCCGCGGGCAGCACGGCACATTCCACCGCTACTACCCTGCGCATTAAAGCGCGGGCGTAAGCTGTAGCAAAGCTTTGCTACCTTGCAGCTTCAGCTGCCAAGCTCATCAACTTGTCCTTTTTTTCTTTTACTATCTGATATACAACCATTTGTGGCTGTTGTTTGTCACAAGTGGTGATGTACTCTTTTTTCATACGTCGGCCTGTGGTGGCCATCAGTATAGCGCTCATGGTGGTATTGGGCGGGTTGATAACGGCGCTGAGTCTGCCGGTAGCGCAGTATCCGGACATTGTACCGCCCGAGGTGAGCCTTCGCACGACCTACCCGGGTGCGGATTGCAATACGGTGGTGGATTCGGTAGCGGCGCCCATTGAGCAGCAGATGAGCGGTGTGGAGGGTATGGCCTACATGACCAGTACCAGCACCAACGAGGGGGCTATGAGCCTGAGTATCCTCTTCGATGTGGGTACGGGGGCGGATATGGACCAGGTGCTGTCGTACCTGCGCTATGCCCAGAGCACGGCGGCGCTGCCCGAGGAGGTGCAGCAGCAGGGTGTGACCATGCGCACGCTGAGCGGGCCGCCCATGCTGTTGTATGTGCTGCGCAACCCGGGTGGTCAGTACAGTGCCGAGTGGCTGAGCAACTATGCCTACATCAATTTTGTGAATCCCCTGCTGCGCACGCCGGGTGTGGGCAATGTGCAGGTGTTCGGCGCGGGCGAGTATGCCATGCGTATATGGCTGGACCCGCAGCGCCTGGCCGGTACGGGGCTCACGGTGCAGCAGGTGCGTGCCGCTGTGCAGGCGCAGAACAGTGTGCACCCGGTCGGTAAGGTGGGTGCAGAACCCGCTGTGCCGGGGCAACAGACGACTTACACCGTGCGCACGCAGGGGCGCCTGAAGACGGTTGAGGAGTTCGAGAACATCATTCTGCGCGCGACGGAGGACTCCCTCGTGCGGCTGTGCGATGTGGGGCGCGTGGAACTGGGTTGCCAAACCTACAACATGAGCTCGTCGTTCAATGGCGAGAACTGCGCCATCATTGCCATTTCCCAGAGCCCCGGCAGCAATGCTCTGCAGACCGTACAGGCGGTGGAGCGCACGCTCGCCGGGCTGAATCTTGCGCCGGGGCTGGAGCTACAGCAGGCGCTCAACACGACGGAGAGCGTGAGCCTGGGGATTGAGGAAATTCTCTACACACTGGGTCTGGCCCTGTTGCTGGTCATGCTGGTGGTGTTTATTTTCCTGCAAGGGTGGCGGGCCACGCTCATACCGCTCACCGCAGTTCCGGTGAGTGTGGTGGGTACTTTCCTCTTTTTCCCGCTTTTCGGTATGGAGGTGAACACCATTTGCCTGATGGGCTTGGTGCTGGCCATCGGTCTGGTGGTGGATGACGCCATTGTGGTGGTGGAGGCCGTGCAGACGCATCTTGATGCCGGGGAGCAGCCCGTGCCTGCCACTCTGGCTGCCATGCGCGAGGTGTCCGGGCCGGTGATGACCACGGCTCTGGTGCTGGCGGCGGTGTTTTTTCCCTGCATGCTGCTGCCGGGTATCACGGGGCGCTTGTTCACGCAGTTTGCGGTGACGATTGGGGTATCTGTCCTGCTGTCGGCGCTGTGTGCGCTGAGCCTGAGCCCGGCCTTGTGTGCCCTGTTGCTGCGCAGTGGCGGTGGAGCAAAGGGGAGGGCGGCTGCGGCATTCAACCGCGTGGTGGACCGGGCACGCAGCGGCTATGCCGGTGTGGCCGGCAGCATGATAAGGCGGGGGTTGCTCACCGGGCTGGTACTGGTGGTGTTGGCGCTGTGTATTTACCCGGTGGCGCAGCGAGTGCCGGGGGCATTCCTGCCAAATGAAGACGAGGGTTACCTGTACGGCTCTCTGCAAATGCCGCAGGGCTGCTCGCTGGGGGTGACAGAGCAGGGCACGGAGCAGATTGTGCAGCTGCTGGGGCAGAACCCGGCCGTCAAGGGTGTGGTGATGGTCAACGGCTTTAACCTGCTCACCAATGTGCAGAGCCCGAACAACGCCTTTTTCTTCATTACCCTACAGCCCTGGGCCGAGCGAGACCCGCACACGCAGAGTGCCGCTGCTCTGGTGCAGCAGTTGCGCTCTCAGCTCAATTCACTGCCCACCGGCGGTATAGGCATGGCGATTTCGCCACCGCCCATTCCCGGTGTGGGCGCCACGGCAGATGTCACCTTCATGCTCGAGGATCGTGCCGGGCGGGGGAGCGAGTACCTGGCGCAGCAGGTGGGGGAGTTCACCCGTGCTCTGGCTGAGCGACCGGAGATAGCTGCGGTGCAGAACTTCATGGCCGCCGATACACCCCAGTATCTCATGACCTTGAATACCGAAAAGGCGCTCACACAGGGGGTGAACCTGGCAGATGCCTATGGCACTCTGCAGACTTTCCTCGGCAGCTCGTTCATCAATTATTTCAACATTTTCGGCTACCAGTACCCGGTCTACATGCAGGCGCAGGCGGATTCCCGCATGAATGTGGAGCAGCTGCAGCAGTTCTACCTGCCCGGGGCAGATGGTGCCGAGGTGCCACTGGATGCTCTGGTGGACGTTAAGTTCACCTACGGCCCGCAGTATATCCTGCGACAGAATATGTACAATGCCGCCATGCTGGATGTGGTGGCGGCACCGGGCTATACCTCGGCACAGGTCATGGCCGCGCTGGAGCAGGTCTTTGCGCGCACCATGCCGGCCGACATGGGCTACTCGTACTCCGGCATGAGCTACCAGCAGAAGAAAGCTGCCGAGGGTGTGAGCCTGGCCGGCATACTGGCCCTTTCGGGGGTATTTGCATACCTGCTGCTGGCGGCACTGTACGAGAGCTGGTCACTGCCGCTGGCCATTGTTATGTCTGTGCCTGTGGCTATTCTGGGAGCCTTTGCTACTCTGTGGTTGGCCGGGAGCGAGCTGGATTTGTATGCGGAAATCGGTCTGATTATGCTCATTGGTCTGGCTGCCAAGAATGCCATTCTGGTGGTGGAGTTTGCACAGGATCGCGTGGCCGAGGGCATGCCCCTGCTGCAGGCTACCCTGACCGGGGCAGCGGCTCGTCTGCGCCCCATCCTTATGACGAGTTTCGCCTTCATTTTGGGCTGCGTGCCCTTGGCTCTGGCCACCGGACCGGGTGCTGTGGCGCGCCGCTCTGTCGGTATTACCGTGATAGGCGGCATGAGTGTAGCCACGCTTGTCGGTGTACTCTTTATCCCCTTCTGCTATTACCTCGTGGCGCGAGTCAGGATTTTTTTCATAGACAGAAGATGAAATGCCAACCGCAAAAGTAAGAGAAAAAAAATGCAGGGCGTCCGGATTTCACCGGACCCTGGTCGAACCTTCCCTGCGGGCATGATTTCCTGCCACTCGGGTTAACATATAAATTGGAGCTTGGCTCCCTATCCCCAAGGCGTCAGCCTTGGTCTTCACCACGCGCGCAGCGCATTCTTCACCACCGTGCACAGCCGGTTCTTCACCGCGGGCTTTAGCCCGCTTTTCACTCGGCCGCAGGCCGTTAAAAAGCATTTATTCCAAAGCGAGCGAAGGCGCCTGCCTGGGGGTAGGCGAAGCCGAAGACGGGAGCCTAAACCAGAGCCCGCGACAGCGGGCGATAGCTCAATAGTCAACTATGAATTTTGTAATTTTAAAATTTTGTTGATTTGACCGGTTATAGAAAAAGCAACCGCTGTCTTGTGCCCCA
>JAZSEM010000030.1:0-2632 GCA_045531695.1 Akkermansia sp. | reverse complement strand
AAGTAGCCTGCAAATGGGTAGGTTCCCGAGCGGTCAAAGGGGGCAGACTGTAAATCTGCTATCGTACGATTTCGATGGTTCGAATCCATCCCTGCCCATTTCTCCCATGCGGAGGTAGCTCAGTTGGTAGAGCAACACCTTGACATGGTGGAGGTCGTAGGTTCGAGTCCTATCCCCCGTACGCAAATTTTCCAAGACATAGCCTGAAGGTTTACGCCTTCAGGCTTCAGTGTTTCAAGGGATTAGCGCGACAACCTGCGACATAGCCGGACATAGCACGGTACCCCTCTTTGGTGTACACGTGGTACCCCACTTTAGGCACAGGTTGGTACCCAGAAAATAACCCACTCTTCCGGGGCATACGGAAGAAACAAATAGAAATCCATATATACATGGCAGGCATTATTAAAAGAGGAAAGACATGGGCAGCCATCTTCTACCTGAACGGTAAGAAGGTGAAGCGCTCGACCGGAGTAAAAATAGAACAACATGGATACACCAAGCACCAGCTCAAAACCATGGCGCAGCAACAGGCCGAGAGGCTCGAAGCTCTCGCCAAGGGCGATGCCGTGCTCGATAAATTCGTCCCTCGGAATTCGCCTGTCACGGCGTAGCAAGCGAGCGCAGCGAGACGCGGAGACGGGTCCCTAGTACTTCTACAAATTGCTCTTTCTAATTGTTCCAACGCGTGTTATTATATAAAGCCTCAGTTTCATGAGCCAGGACTTACAGAATTGCGTACTACGATGGGCAATGTCGTTCGCGGGTACAACGCAGAGCGTTGCATCTGTGATATTCTCCGCAGCAAGAACAGGGTCGATATTGAATGCTATACCGCCGCGCTAAAACTTTATTTTTCCCGTAAAGAGAAAAATCTGAATCGGCTGGCAGAATACGCCTCTAAGCTTGGAGTGATAGACAAGTTAACCCCTTATCTGGAAGTTCTGGTATGAAGTCGACTGCCGGATATTTTCATATTTGAGTTGAGTGTGGAGTAAAATATGCTAGAATATCTTTTAGGAGAGAAAGCCATGGGGAACATAGAAGAAATACATTTCAGAGAGGGTGAGTTTGAGCTGTCGGTTCGAGTAGAACCTCAGGCGGATACCGTATGGCTTAATCGCCTACAAATGTCACAACTCTTTGATAGAGACATTAAAACAATAGGCAAGCATATTCAGTCAGCACTGCGTGAGGAGTTGGATGATTCAACTGTCGCAAAATTTGCGACAGTTCAAACCGAAGGGGCTCGTGAGGTAGTACGACAGGTAGAATACTACAATCTGGACATGATTATCAGCGTGGGGTACCGTGTTAAATCGTCACGGGGTGTTCAGTTTCGCCGCTGGGCCACGAATGTACTTCGGCAGTATCTGATGCAGGGGTATGTATGCCAACAAAAGCGTCTGCAAGACCTCTCCACTACCATCCGCGTGATGAAGCGTGTGGAAAATAAGTTGGATTCGGCCCAGATATTGGAAGTGGTTCAGCAGTACACCCGCTCTCTTGATTTGCTGGATGATTACGATCACCAGCGCCTGAAGAAGCCGCAAGGGGATACCCATGCCTATGTACTGACCTATGAGGAGTGCAGGAAGCTCATAGATTCCATGCGGTATGGGGATGAGAGTAGTGTATTCGGCAATGAAAAGGATGATTCCTTTAAGGGAAGTTTGGGTAATATCTACCAGAGCTTTGCCGGAAAGGACGTGTACCCATCCGCGCAGGAAAAGGCAGCTAACCTACTCTACCTCGTGACTAAAAATCACGCTTTTTCGGATGGCAATAAACGAATTGCGGCAGCGGTATTCTTGTATTTCCTGGAAAGAAACGGCTTATTATTCCGAGATGGCGAAAAAGTCATAGCCGACCACACCTTGGTAGCCATGGTTGTGATGATTGCGGAATCTAAGCCCGAAGAAAAAGAGACAATGGTGAAGCTTGTGATGAACTTTCTTGACGCATGAGCGGAATAAAAACGCCTAACCAAGCATTAAAACGCCATTTGTCTGAGTTGTAGGTCGAACGGAGCTATAAACTGCCAAAAATGGCATTTTTTGCAGTTTTGGCAAAATAAAAACATTGATATATCAATGTTTCTGTTTTTAATCCCGCCAAAAATGATGGCAGAGTCCCTGTGAGTTCGCCCCCCTTGAAGGACCCTGTCCCCTTTCGTGAATCTCACGGAAGGGGACAGGCCCTCACTTTATAACGAAGAGCTAATTTCCTCGCGCATTCTGCGACATATTCTTTCTACGCTGAGTAACAATAAATAATGCTTATTCTCCCATAAGCGAGGGGCACATCACCCCTCGCCGGCACTTATTCGTGCCGTTTAGCGGGCAGCTCGGCCAGCAGGCGGTCAAGCAGCTGCTCGATACTCTCGTGAGCCTCTGCCGCCCAATCACGCAGCAGGGTCTCCATCTCATCCGGCACCACGGCAGTGATTCTCTTCTCACTCTCCTCCATGAGCTCTTCCATGCGGCGAGCCACCAGTGGGCTGGGTTTACGCGCCCGGGTCAGAATACGGTTCACTGTACCGCGCGAGCAGTGCAGCATCTCAGCCAGCGCCGTCTGCGATATGCCGCGCTCCTTCATCCATTCATTCCATTGGTCAATGTTACTCATGTGT
>JAZSEM010000060.1:0-4128 GCA_045531695.1 Akkermansia sp. | reverse complement strand
TTTTTCTATACTATTTGGTATACTCTTCACGGTCAGCATTGGTATTATGAAAAAGCTAGGCTACAAAATCATCAAGACTGCATTGTGTTTCTTGCTTGTGGGAGGTGGTATTTATTGGTGGAAATTCTCCCCGGTTGATGCTCAAACTAAGCAGGTCACGCGTATGACTCTGCAACAAACAGTTTTCGGTACCGGCACGCTGGAGGCAAAAACGCGCGTGGCTATCAGCCCGTATGCCACCGGGCTGGTGCAAACCCTGCATGCTGACCAGGGTGATACGGTTAAAAGCGGGGAGCTGCTGGTGGAAATGAATGCTGAGGATATTACCCAGCAACTGGCAGTAGCGGAAGCTGATTTAGCCATCGCCAAGGCTTCAATCCAACGCAATGAGGCGGAAATAGCAGCTGCCAGGGCGACACTTGACTACGCAAAGGTCACGTTTGAGCGAATGGATAATTTGCGGCAATCAAATTCTGTATCTCAGACAGATGTTGACAAAAGCAGACAGGCATACCAAGTTGCTGTGGCTCACTTGGAACAGGCAGAAAAACAAAAGCTCGAAATTGAAGCCGAAATTATGCGCCATGAAGCACAAATTAAGTACTTTCGCTCCAAACTGGCAGAAACTCAGTTAAAAGCGCCCTTCGATGCTTTGGTTATCCGACGCAACAGAGAGCAAGGCAGCATTGTCAATCCCGGTGTATCCATCATGGATGTGGTAGATACGGGGCAAATTTGGGCAAGCGTGTGGGTGGATGAAACCGCCATGTCCACCATTACCCCGGGATTGCCGGTTGACATAGTCTTCCGCGCTATGCCCGATAAGAAGTTTTCCGGCAAAGTAACCCGCACATCACGCGAGACAGACCGCGAAACACGCGAATACCGGGTCGATATAACACCGGATACCTTGCCCGCCAACTGGGTACTGGGACAGCGTTTGGAGGTTTACATCCATATCGGCAAGACGGATAATTGCTTGGCTGTGCCCAATAATATGATTTGCCGTGACAAGCAACGCACCTTTGTGCTGGTGGAGGAAGATGGGTGTATTGTGGAGCGAGATGTAAAAATCGGAATACAGACCCGCCAGCAAACCCAGATTCTCTCCGGGTTGGATGAATCAGACCGCCTCATACTTCACCCCCTGCAACACAGGGAGCATATCAACCGCCGTATTGCGCAATGATAAATCTTGCCTTCAAAGATATACGCCACAATCTGGGGCGTTTCCTGCTCACCACGGCAGGCATCAGCTTGCTGCTCATTGTGGTGATGGGAATGGGGGGTATCTATCGGGGGCTGATTCAGGAAGCAACGCTCATCATTGACCGAGCCGGAGCTGACATCTGGGTGGTGCAAAGAGATACCAAAGGTCCCTTTGCTGAGGTATCTAAGCTGCCTCGTAATTTGGAGAATCGCATTGAAGCTATCTCCGGCGTTGCCTCGGCTGAGCCCTTTGTCTCTCACACCGTACAACGCAACAAGGATGAGCGGGTTTTGCGGCTCACCATCCAAGGAGTGCCGGATGATGGCTCCTGGCTACCCATTATCCAAGGTAGAGCCTTGCAGGCCGGGCATTTTGAAATGCTGGCCGATAAATCTGCCAAGCTTCCACTGGGCAGTACGCTCAAACTGGGCAAGGATACTTACACTGTAGTGGGTATTACAGGGCGCATGAACTCCCCCTCCGGTGATGCCATGGTATTTCTATCTCTGAATGATGCCATGGCCATCCAGGCGGATACCCCGGCAGAGGCTATTCGACTGGAGCGCCATGCCCGCCTGCAACGCTTTGATGCCCTTCCATACGGCAGCACGTCTGTAGACCACGCGGACATGCTGATGAGCGAAACCTCGCGCCCGGCAGCATTACCCGGTCGGCAAATCAGCGCGGTGTTGGCCAAGGTGTTACCCGGGCACAGTATGGAAGCCGTGTTAGCCAAACTCCGCACCATGCCGGACGTAACCGCCTACACCGCTGATGAGCAGAGAGAAATCATGCTTAGCGGCTTCGTTGCTCGTTCCCGCAAGCAACTTTTGTTGTTCCGAACCATTCTGATTATTGTATCTACGGTCGTGATGACGCTTATTCTCTACACCCTCACACTCGACAAATTACACGACATCGCCATGTTGAAACTCATTGGTGCACGAAACGGTGTTATTGTTCGAATGATTATGCAGCAATCGCTTCTCATCGGCGTACTGGCATTCGGTATTGCCAGATTTTGCGGTGAATGGGTATACCCCTTCTTCCCCCGGCGTGTGGTTCTGGTCAGTTTTGACCTGTGGGTACTGTTCGGTATCGTCATCGGCATCTCGGTATTGGCTAGTTGTGCCGGAATCATTAAAGCCATGCGCACCAATGCAGGAGAAATATTATCATGAATACTGTTGCTTTATCTGCTGAGCATCTTTTCAAAACCTACGGCGAGGGGGATACGGCGGTTCATGCCCTCAATGATGTTTCTTTTTCCATGAATGTGGGGGAGATTGTGGCCTTGCTCGGTCCTTCCGGTGCAGGTAAATCAACATTGCTGACCACGCTGGGGCTGATTCAGCCGCCAAGTTCGGGAACAATATCCATTGCCGGTACGAGGGTTTTCGATAACGGCTATCAAGTCAATATACGAGATTTTCGCCGCAATAACATCGGGTTCGTTTTTCAGAAAGCAAACCTGCTGCCCTTCCTGACAGCCGAAGAAAACATCCGCATAGCGATGGAGGTAAATGACGCCTCTTGCCGAGAATCAAAACAATACGCAGCAGAGTTGTTGGAGTACTTTGACTTGTCTGCTCGCAGGGCATTCCTGCCCAAGCAGCTTTCCGGTGGTCAGCAACAGCGTGTGGCTATTGCCAGAGCCTTGGCCAATAACCCTAGCCTGCTACTGGCAGATGAACCTACTGCCGCTCTCGATAGCCACATGGGGCGTAAGGTGATGGAACTGCTCAAAAATGTAGCGCATACACACCATACTGCAGTTTTAGTCGTCACTCATGACCACCGCGCTATCGATGTATTTGACCGCATCTGGATGATGGAAGACGGAAAACTCAGTGAGAAAAACTGGCAAGATTGAATATATGAGCATCCAATTACAAATTTTACCGGAGCAAGCCCGCCCTCCCGGCATTCAAGCGAGACATGCAGGAGTCATTTCAGAAAGGAGCGGAGGCTGAATACGACTCCATTTCGGAAGTGATTCTCCCGGAAAGCCACATCAATGCATCGCTATCCAAGCCCGGGAGTGTGGCTTATGCTGCGATGGAAAAGGGCTGTATGGTGGGTGGACATCGTACAAATCGTACACAGAATCAGCAGTTTAAGTGCCATTTCTCACCGAGTGACAACCTAAAATGAAACATCGCTTGCAAGGGGATAAAAAGACACTCCGTCTCCGCCTAGGCTTCGCCGAGACAGGTTGCAAGCGATGGACGGAAGGCGCGGCTCATTCTTGCCCTGCTTCGTGCGAGTCAAAGTCTTGAGGGTGGGAAACTCAGGTCCCTTCTATATTTCTTCAAAATTCTGCGGCAGGAGTGCACAGCTAGCCATATTACCATAAATGAAAGATAAAGAACAGTCAGCGACACGCCGGGCATGATGTGAAAGAACTCGGGGTTGGTGAAAAGCGTCCCCTTCAAACAATCCCAAGGCAATACCCCTATTCCCAATACATCTTGGAGAAGAAAATCTCCTATAGCCAACAGCCCCATGGTATACGTAACTTCCATGGTGGTCAATAAATAGATTACCCTCCGTTTGGTAATAGACATAGCATCGAGCGTCTGCCTGTGCAGCATGGTGAGCAGTACAACCGCCTGTATACCTCCGTATAAAATGAAGAAAACAGGAAGCCAGATGATGAGTGATTGCACAAGCATCAGAAGCAGATGGAGCAGTAAGTAAATACTTATGATTCTCCTAGTTGCAGGCTTCATTGTTTTAATCTTTGATAGTTTGTCTATTCTGCCCCATCGCCGCAAGGCACAGGGCTGTGGTGGCATGGAAGGTCTTCAGGGCCTAATTGACGAGTTTAATACTCTTTGCTGCTCTTCCGGAGTCGGAGTGCGAAAACCTACGATATCTAAAGAGATTTCGTAAACAACAAAGTCATTGGGATTTCT
>JAZSEM010000006.1:0-7797 GCA_045531695.1 Akkermansia sp. | reverse complement strand
GACGGGAGCCATATTTTAAACCCCGCGCTTGCGCGTGTGACATATAGTAGCCTTGGGCGTAAGCCCAGAGTAACCGATAATAAAAAAATAAGAACCCACACTTGTGTGGGTGACATAAACCGTTGATACAAAATGGGCCATGTATTCACCGCATTATATCAGAGCCACCGTTTATGCCACCCGCACCCTGTGCGGGTTCCAATATATTTCCCATTGCTGACCGGGGGCTTACGCCGCCCGGCTACCATATGCCACCCGCGCAAGCGCGGGTTCTGATATTTGGCGGGCAAAGCCCGCGGAACTCTCAATTTCGTCCTCGTAACTCGCCTGCATCGGCGTAGCAAGCGAGCGCAGCGAGACGCGGAGACGGGTCCCTCGTACTTCTACAAATTGCTCTTTGGTAAGCTTTTCGTTGGTCCACATTATTTTCTTCTGAAAAAATCTTTGAGGCACACGCAGTTAAAATAGCGCATGAGAAACTTAAGACTTGCCAAACGGAGTTTTTTAGACTACACTCAAACGCGATGCATCAGATCGTATTCAATGAAATCAGCGCGAGCGAAGTCTCGGCCATTCCTACTCTTGAGCAGCTGGAGCTCATCTCCGGCTTCAAGGTTGATGAGGATTTCCTCTCCGGTAAGAAGGAAGACCCCGCCTTCGGCGTCGTCGAGCGTGACGGCCGCCGCATCTTCCGCTACCGTTCAAAGGATTACCGCATCTACTTTACCATTGAGAACCACTCAGTAGTCGTACAGCGCGTGCTGCACGCCGACTCTCTGAAGGACTTCATGTTCCGCTCTAACATGGGTGGTTCAGAGGACCACGCACTGGGTGCCAGCCGTTCCTTCTGGCAGCTGATCGAGGCCGGCGAGAACGCCCCGCGACGCTAACCCACCCCTTAACCATAACTTATGACCGGTGCCCTTCGCAGCCTGGTACGCACGCCCGCACGCATAGCAGCTGTTGCGGGCGTAACCTTTACCCAGTTGGTGCGCATGCGCCTGTTCCTGGTGCTGGCAGTGTTCGGCATCGGCTTTCTGGCGCTGCAGTTCCTGCCCTATCAGGGGCAACTGGGGGTAGAGTTCCGCGGTGTACAGCAGCTGCAGCTCATTAAGGATATAGCACTGGGCTGCATGCAGCTCTTCGGCCTCATTTTCTGCGTGGGTGCCACGGCTCTGCTGATTCCCCGCGATACCGAGGACCGCATCCTCTACACCATCCTCTGCAAGCCCGTTCCCCGCTTTGATTACCTGGCCGGCAAGGCCGTGGGTGTACTGGCACTGCTGCTGGTCATGCTGCTGATGATGGACGGGCTCATGAGTGCCCTGCTCTACCTGCGCGAGGGCAGCCTGACGGCAGAAATGCAGCTTGCCCTGCAGCACCAGGGAATTGCCCCCGGGGAAATGGGGCCCTACCTGGAGCAGATTCACGCCGCCGGCAACACCTGGGACACCCAGCGCGCCGTGCTGGTCATGTTCCTGGGCTATGGCGTGCTCACCACGCTCACTCTGCTGTTCTCCTGCTTTACCAGCGGCACTATCGTGAGCATGATTTTCGGACTGGGTGCCTACTTTGTGGGGATGTTCCAAGGGCAGCTCTTCACGGCCATTACAGCCACCGGACAGGAAGGCACCACCCCTTTCATGCAGAACCTTCAGCTGGTCGTCAGTCTGCTGCTGCCTGATTTCAGCCTCTTTACCGTAGCAGACACCGCCGCGGCAGGCACCCCGCTCGGCTGGGCCATGGTGGGCAGTCTGGCACTCATCGCGGCTGCCTACATGCTCATACACCTGCTCATCGCCGCCTGGATATTCGCCCACAAGGAGTTCTGACCCTGCACTCATTTATGGACTGGAATCACATCGTTGCCACCGCCGGCACCCTGATACTGGTACTCGATCCCCCCGGCACCGCCCCGCTCGTGCAAGGGCTGCTGCAGCAAATCCCCCCGCACCGTCGTCGGCGCGTGCTGCTGCGCGAGCTTTTCTTTGTGCTGGTACTGCTGCTCTTCTTTTACTTCCTCGGCAAAGGCCTGCTGGGGTGGATGGGTATCAGCGCCGGCTCGCTCAACATCAGCGGCGGTATCATGCTCTTCATCATTGCCATCGGTATGGTATTCCCCACACGCCGCGGTCCCCACACCGGCCTGAGCAATACAGAGATGTTCATCGTCCCCGTGGCCGTCCCCCTCATTGTCGGTCCGGCCGCCATATCCGTCGTCATGATGCAGGCCGCCCTCTGCGAAACCGGCATGCAGAAAATTGAGGGATTCACCGCCATCGTTCTGGCCTGGCTCGTGACAGCCACCCTGCTCGTCCTTTCCGGGCGCCTGCTGAGCCTGCTGGGCGAAAAAGGCGCCACCGCCCTCACCCGCCTGATGGGAACCATTCTCGTCCTGCTTGCCGTACAGATGGTGCTCAACGGTATCACCCACTACATCACCACCCTGCCGGTGACACCATAAAACATCCACCGCCCACCGGGCGGTTCTTCACCATCCCCCGCAGGGGGATTTTTCACCATGAGCCCACGGCTCATTTTTCACCACGGCGCAGCCGTTCTTCACCGTGAGGCAAAGCCGAACTTATAATACTCCCCCCCCCAACTTGCAATACCAAATTCCCGTTTCGCGGGAATTTGAGCTGAAAATTAAACATCGAGCATCTCTAAAAACTCGACAAATTGGAGTTTGGCGGGAAGAATAGACAAGGTACAAATTACGATAGACAAGTTGTTGAGCATGGCGACTGCGTCGCATACAGCGTGGCAGGAGCCACTGTTCACACCCCAGCTTGGCGAAGACGGGAGCCACACTTTTTAAGCCCGCGGAGCGGGCGACAGAGAAGTAGCCACAGGTGTAGTGAGCAACGCGAACGGAACCTGTGGTAGGGATAAAAAAGAAATGTGAACCCCGCAGACTTGCGGGGTGACGGAGGAGTTTTGCTTAGAAATGCACGGATCTTACACCAAAAGAGCAGGAGCCGGTCATAAAATAACCGCATGCGGTTGTAACACGCTTTTCCGTCGCCCCGCAATTCTGCGGGGCTTTGATTATTTTTTCTCTTTACCCAGAGCTGCGCGAGCTTCCGCTCGCTTGCACTGGGCTAATGCTCTGCCGCCCGCACAAGTGCGGGCTTATTAAATCCGCTCACCTTCGGTTCGCCATACACCCCTGCAAATTGCCCTTTTGCGAGTTTTTCGTGCCATCGGGGGCATCGGGGGGCGTGCTGATGGAGACTATTCGTGCGTCTCGCGTTTCTCCTCGAGTCCCTTGACGAGCGGGGAAAGAACCTCGTGAATTTCGTTTCGGTGAGCGGCAACCCACTCAATCTCTTTTCGGCGTTGTTCCGCGATTTCCGGCGCAAAGCTACGGCAGGCAAATCGCGGGAAACAGCATATTTTCGGGCTCATTTGCGAGTAAAAGACGGAAAGAATGATGATGCGGCGCAGGGGGGAGTTGCTTTGCCACCATGCCAGTTCGAGATTGTGGTAGTTCTCGAGGTAGATTTGGATGGCCGCTCTTGTGGCATCGCGTATTTCCTGCTCGGTGCACATGTCGGCTTCATCTTCGGTAAAGTATGGGCCGTTTGCCAGTATGGAAATGCCATGGTGCCCCGAGTATGACCAAGCGTAGGGCTTGAGGGTGTTCATGCCTTGCAGCAGGTCGGCCAGGGAAATATCTGCCGCCGGCTGTTCACCCGGCGGGGGCTCCGGCATAGGGAGAATTACTTCTGCGTACTCCAACTGTTGCTGCTGGTGGTAGAAGGCACAGGTGCCCCCGGCGCCGCAGGCCGCGGCAATCAGGGCAACGATGAGATAGCGTAGGGGTGTTGTTGCTTTCATGTTGTTATCCTTTTATGATTCGGTATCTTGCGAGTCGCTCTCCGATGCTGCTGCCTCTTCTTCGTACTCGGCAGCATCGCTGTCAATAGCATTGGGAATCACATTGCGCCCCACAAGTTTGGCATAGCGGTCAAAGAAGGCATAAATCATGTCACCGTTGGCGAGCTCAAAACTAAGGATGGCTGCGTAGCGGTAATCATCGGGAATACTGTGCAGGAGTATGCTGACCTTCTCGTCGTAATGAGATTCAACGTTTGTTACCTCCGTCGTCGGGGGCAATTGTGCCAGACTCAGTGCGGTCGGGATATCGGGTGCCGGCTGATTGATAAGCCGGTGCAGGCGCCAGGTGTTGCTCAGGGTAAAGCAGTACAGGGAGGCAAGGAGCATGCACCCCAGCAGTGCAGCTATGACAGTGCGGGGCATGCGGCGCGGTAGTTGCTTGCGGGGGGCCTGCAGCTGTGGTGGCAGAGTTTGGTCGGGGTCGACCATGAGGATGAGGTCGAGGATTTCCACACAGGGGCCGTGGGGCAGAATGTAGTTGGCTTTCGGGGAAATTTGACGGTACAGCATCCACACGTCACTGTTGAGGGTCTTGATGAGTATTTGCCCATCTGCGGTATGATAGCGGGCAGGGCGCATGTGGCGCAGGTGCTCCGCAGCACCTCCCGGGCGCCAGAGCTTGTCGGCATATTTCCATACAAAGCAGGCAATCAGCAGCATGGCGAGGTAGCGAGCCTCGCCGGCGTAGACTACGAACAGGGCTCCAAACAGCAGCAGTAGAGTGGGGTATACCCTTGTCCATACCCAGGGGCGCCCGGAGAGCAGCGCCCTGGCATCTTCTACCTCACGGCGCTGTTCCGGGCTTGCGCTGAAGCGGAGTGGCTCGATTTTCAGCAGCTCAGTCGGTGGCGGTGTGAGCGCCGAGGGGGGAGGGGTGGTGCCTGCATGTTCGGCAGCGAACTTGGCAAACTCGGCAATACGCTCCTCGGGCAGTCCCTCCAGCAGGCAGTTTATGCCCTTACCATTGGTGTGCTGCAGGTATATGGTGTGCTTCATAACACGCTGGGCTTTCGTTATTTCTGCCCAGGGTAAGAAGAACGCCATCTTCCTGTCGCCGGATTCTAGCAGAACCCCGCCTTCTGTAACGGTATAAAAGTGGTTTGCGTATGTTTGTATATTCTCCTTGAGCCGTCGATAGTGGAGCATAGCCACCAGCGCAGCCGGTAGTGCCATGCCGAGCACAATCCATTCGCAGTAAGGGGCTAATGGGGAGGCTTCATTTGCCCCGAACGCGATGTAGCAAATGAGAGCGAAAATGCACCACTTTGTAAAAAAGCTGATAAGAACTGTTTTGACGACCGTGCGGCTGCTTACTGCTGAGATGCGATATACCATAACGTTGCGACGATTGTAGAGTTTTTCAGGTAAAAAAGCAAGCTAATCTTTACTTCGCCCGATGACTCATGAACTAAGCCCTCTATCGGGATACATCTCAAAAATTGCCGCTGAAGGGAGCTTACAAGGAAAATAGTACGCGTTGGAACAAATAGAGGTCTAGACCTGTTTTGACAGCAAAATTGGAGTTTGGTGAGCATTTACAATCTACGATCTGCAATTTACAAAGTGTTGAGCTAGGCGGGCTTTCGCCCGCAGATATGCGTGTCTATCCCACCGTTCACGCCCCCGTCTTCGCGTCTCGCTGCGCTCGCTTGCTTCCGGCTTCTCTGCGATACGCCGAGACGGGGCGCCGTGACAGGCCGCGCTTTCAGGCGCGGGCAGCGATAAGTGTGATTCCGGCTTCGCTTATCACAGGCGTAAGCCTGCATTCTCCTACATTGTAGATTGTAAATGGTAGATTGTAGATTCTGCTCGGCAAATTGCTATTTTCCTAATTGTTCCAGCGCGTAAATAGTTTCAACAGACGGGAGGGTATGGTATATGTACCTGTGACCACGGCAACCCTGAGCCTGCTGGCTCTGGCCGGTCTGGCTGCTCGCCGCCGCCGCAAGTAATTTATATCAACAAATTACCGCGTAGTTTGTTGATGGGGCTTGGCTCCGCAAGTGAAAAGGTCGCTATCTGCAACGATGGTGTCCTTTTCGCGTATAGGGTGAGAAGAGGTGTGATAATCTAACAATCATACAAAAAGTATGGGAATTATGGATTTTATGGTTGACATGTTGCGCGAAACATGCTTAAAGTAGGGGCATGAACAGGTATTTGTCATCGATTCTTCTCCCTGTCGTTGTACTTGGGGGGTATGTTGGAGCAACTGCAAGTGCACTGGAGGTAGACAGTACGTCGAATAGTGTGTTTGATTTGTACTTTTTCGGCAACGATGAAGAGGGGATGTTCGGAACCCCTACCGGCACGTCGTGGTACGATACGAATCGACTGACAAGCGGTCATGTGAAAGACAGTGGCACGTATTACTGGAACGATCAATTGAAACAGGCTATGATAAGTGCCGTGAATACGTGGACATCTGCCATATCGACCCCTTATGATAGCGAGAAACATTCGCGAAAATTGCGAATTGGCTTTTTCCTGGATGACGCAACGACACCCGGTGGTCAGATGACGGTCTCGATGGCCGGTTATGCTTCGGTGCGCACTGTGGTGACAAACTTTGAACCTCAATACGGAGCAAAGGCCAATATCTACAGTGTGTCGGAGTGGGTGTGGCGAGATAATAATGAAACGGATTATTACCACCCATCATGGGTAATACAGGGTTCGTATTGGGAGGATGACCTGTTAGCCGCTGTTGATAACAGCATAGATATGGCGATTGTTCTCAACCCGATAAAAACGAGTTTTGGCTATGATGCCCAGGGGCAATATTACCGCAACGAAGTAGCCCGCACTGCACAGGAACTGCAGAATGTGGCAACTCATGAAATCGGGCACGGTATGGGTATGGATTCCCGAATGTACACCCAGCGGTATGATGCACAGGGCAACAGCGTGGCGATGCTTTCCGGTTATGTTTCGACTTGGGATAGCCTGCTCACATTGAATGGAGAAGATATAGTACGTGTCGAGGACGGTAAGATTGTGGCAGAGTATTCCACATTGCCCGAATTGCAGGCTGCCGGCTGGGAATGTGGTGAAGGGTTGGATCCGCTTAATCCTGACAGTTATACAGGGGATGAGATTCAATATGACCCCGAGCGCCAATTGAGCTTGCAGGGCGAAATCGGGGTTCATATTGCAGCAGTCATGCTCGAGGGGGATACCATGGAGCACCTGGCGTATGGAGATGGTACCAATGTTCTGGGGCCCGGCGGTACAGCAAACTCTGAGTTCAGCGCAACTGACCTGCAATTCCTGGAAATGGTGGGCTGGCAAGTCAACTACCAGGTTCCCGAGCCCTCCACTGCGACCCTGAGCCTGTTGGCACTCGCAGCTCTTGCTGCCCGCCGCCGCAGAATGGAGTAACGCTCCTCGGTTTATACCATCTTGTTTTTGCTTTTAAAGCAAAGTAAAAGCCCCTTACTTTTTATCGTAAGGGGCTTATTATCAACTACCGCAGACGGGACTCGAACCCGTACAGTGGTTACCCACCGGGAGATTTTGCTCCGCAGTATGTGGGGGGCGTCAGCGGCGTGCGCTGAATGGACGCGCGAGCACAATACCGAAGGTGCGAGAGATGGGAGAGCCGGGGGGTATATGCCGCATACTCCGCGATGTGTACAGCCCCGGGGTGAAGTTGCCTTGCCGATGACATTGGAGCAGGTGCGGCCTAAACAGGAAAAGAGTGCGGAAATGTGAGAATGAGTCAATGTCGTCCTTTATGCGGATTTATGCGCCGCCCCCTGCATAAATGGGTATAAATCGCCCCGCTGTAGCAATCGTGCTTGCGCCTGATGGCCGGCCATGATTCAATCAGGCCAGTTGTTTACGCCGCCGCACAAGTAGGAGCGACAAAAAGATATGACCGGGTGCGGGTGT
>JAZSEM010000121.1:0-15376 GCA_045531695.1 Akkermansia sp. | reverse complement strand
CGTCGATCCTTCCGCAAATTGCTAATTACCCGCGAGCGAAGCGAGCCTAACCCAGAGCCCGCACTGCGGGCGACAGAACATTAGCCCCGGGGAAGCGAGCATAAGCGAGCGCACCCCGGGGAGGGAACGTAAAAAAATGAGAACCACGCAGACTTGCGGGGTGACAGAGGGGCTTTGCTTAAGAATACACTGATGATGAGAGCATTAACGGGCAACAATTATATAAAGACCGTATGCGATTATAACACGCTTTTCTGTCGCCCGCAGTGCGGGCTCTGGGTTAGGCTCGCTTCGCTCGCGGGTAATTAGCAATTTGCGGAAGGATCGACGTCGCCGGAAGGAATGTCTAGTTTTTAGAGATTCCCGAATTGGTTTATTGGCTCAGCGCATTGCTCATATGGGGATGTGGTAATTATACAGAGATCGTCCAAATGAGCATTGCTGAAAGGGGAATGGACAAGCACAGATAACCGATGGTGACATTTCGCCCCCAAAGGAAGAAGTACAGAGGGAGCAACAGAAGCCCCCAGAATAACCAAGAATCCAATATATCCACATTATAAGCAGTTTCACCGTCTATGATAAGTCCGGGGTGTAGAATCTTACACAGTTGTTCACCAAGGTGCAAGGGCAGATATTGTTCAATCTGTATCGTACGCCCATCGAGGCAGAATAACAGTAAGTGAACCATAAAAGCTGCTATAGCTTTGAAGGTATAGCTGAGCATAGTTGTGGTGGAAAGGATTTTACGGAATGGGGGCATGGTCATAAAGTTACTCTTTACTCTGATCTTAATTCATTTCGACGGTGAGCGTACCGTCAGAAAGCATGTGTGAAACTATTCCCAATCCCAGTCTACAACAGGTGCGTCAAACACGTTTACTGCAACCACTCGATAAGGTGCCCAGATACCATAGAATATCGCATTAGACGCAACGAAAAGAGGTATCTCTATGCCCCAGGCAGCCCAGGCTACCGGGCGCAGTAAGGTATGCAATGTGCCACCGGAAAAAGGCTCGATATCAGGATAATAATATTCGGAGTGGGCGTATTCGGCCCGTTCTCGTGGATTAAAACTGAACTTTACCGGATTTGCAGCGCAGCGCTCGGCGCGGGCGTAATCAAAATCTTCTTTTGCTATGAGTTCGGGACCATCATTCCCGGGCTGTTCGACGCGCCGTTGCAATATATGAAACACATCCTTGTCAGATAGTTTTGCCAAGTATGTTTTGACCTCATTCTCTTTGCTACCCGATACGCGAATACCCTTCGTTCTACCCGAGAAGCTGTCATAATAAAACATGCTTGTCGCCACGGGGACATACCGCAACTCCACTTCCATGTAATAACGGTCATCCAGGCAATAAACCTTCAGCTCGTGTGGTGTGGCCGCTGAAGATTCTTTGATTACTTGATAATGATCGATATGGTCGATGGTACTCTGAATCCCCGGCACCACACAACTACTGAGGAGCAATGAGCAAAGCAATGCCGCGAAAAGGGAATATCGTAAACAGGAGTGCTTGTTCATTGTAAATCCTGAAGAGAGTGGGGGCTTCGCTCAGAGTGGATTTCTTGCGGGCCTTGGGGCTCAAGGATGAGCCCCAAGGTTAAGAAGTCTCTTGTGGTTGTTGCTTTTCGGATTGGTGTAATCTATCGCCTGTTTGCCGGAGTTATCGCGGGCATGGATATCCGGTTTAGCGGACATCAGGCGTTGCCAAGCCTCATCGGCGATATAGCCTTGCACCGCGTACATGAGCGGGGTGCGCCCGGCGTTGTCGCGGGCGTTGATATCGGCACCGAGGGCGGTGAGTACGGGCACCATCCAGCCGTGGTCCTGCAGCATGAGCGAATACATGAGCGGGGTGCGCCCTTCATTGTCGCGGCTGTTGATATCCGCTCCGGCATTAATGAGCAGACGGAAAGCGGCTTCGGCATCTGCGGAGAAGCCGCGCCTGTAGCAAGCGGTCATGAGGGCATTCTGCCCGGCCCGATTGCAAGCCCTTGCATCTGCCCCGGCGGCCAGCAACAGTTGCGTGCAGCGAGTCATGGCATTTTGGGGCACGCGCTCCCAGCTATAGCAATTCAGGAAACCGCGCTGCTCCAACTGAGCGAGAATCAGGGCCGTGTTTCCCTGCAAATCCCGCGCGTGCACATCTGCCCCGGCGGACAATAACAGCTCCACCATTTCCGATTGGTGTGTGTCGGCCGCCATCATCAACGCCGTGCGCCCGAGTGCGGAAGCCGCGTTCACATCCGCGCCGTCTGCCAGCAAGGCAGAAACATCCTCAGGATTGCGCATCAGAACCGCTTGCATCAAGGGAGTAAGTTCCGCAGAGGGAATGGCATTGAGATGTCCATAAATAGCGGTATAGGCCATCTCCTGCCCCAGAGGATATTCCATGGCGGACCAATGGCGACTGATGGTTATGTGCGTGATAATCTCCGCAGCAGTCAGGCCTTCTGCATTTCTGAGAGTTTTGTCTGCCCCGGCAGCCAGCAGGTCTGCTACATGCGGCACATTGCCGACGAAAGCTGCCCACATCAGGGCTGTTTCTCCCTTCTTGTTGGTGAGGTTCACCTGTGCTCCGGCAGCGAGCAAAATCTTCAGGGATTCCGGATTCTTTGTCTGTGCTGCATGGAGTAATGCCGTGTCACCATTGCCATCCACGGCATTCACATCCGCCCCGGCTTCCAGCAGTATTCGTACATGGTCCGCATTTCCCTGAGCCGCGGCACTCCTCAGCGCGTAATGGCCCTCTTGATTGGGGGTGTTCACATCCGCCCCGGCGGCCAGCAGCATTTGCAACACCCGGGCATCGCCCCTTGCTGTCGCCAGAGGGAGATAGGAATCTCCCGGCGGGTTTGCGTTCGCCCCGGCTTCCAGCAGGGTACGTACGCTGTCTGTATCGCGTGTCCATACCGCTTCACTCAGAGGTGTTCCCGTATCGCCGGGGACATCCAGACCTTTATTCACATCCGCCCCGGCTGCTATGAGTAAACGCAGCACCTCCGGGGAGGCTTTGCATTGCACTGCACTTATCAGCACAGTGCCCATATAAGCATGCCGCCCGGTACGAGCTGTAGCGTCCGCCCCGGCTTTCAACAGCAAGGCCACATGTTCGGCTTTGCTCGATTTGGCAGCGTATACAAGCGCCGTATGACCGTATCGCGTATCTGCCGGAGTAATGTCCGCCCCTGCTGCCAGTAGCATTTCCGCAATCTCTGTTGTCGGATTATTTCGGGAGACGCATACCCCCATGAGAGCCGTCCAGCCCTCGTCATCGCGAGCATTGACATCCGCACCGGCGGCCAGCAACATACGCACAATGTCCGTATATCCATGCTGACAGGCATGCATCAAGGGGGTATTGTTATGCCACTCCGGGATATTGGGGTCAGCCCCTGCAGCCAGCAGAGCCCGCACCTCATCCGCATTCCCACGGCGCACGGCCTGCATGAGCGGAGTGCGCTCAAACATTCCCTGTTGGTTGATTTCTTCAGTCGGAGGTATCGTGAAGTCTGCTCCCTCAGCTGCTGTGGGCAGCAGGGACAACAAAAGCATAGGTAAGATTGCAATGGGTTTCATCTTTTTATAAATCTTGGTTGGTGAAAATTTCGTAACGCTTCAACCGATTGTCACGCTACAGGCGGGTGGCTGCAACTGTTCCGCGAGGGCAGCCAGCGCGATGGCTCCTCCTTTGAGCTCAACCCCGTCTTCGATACTGAGTGGAGCCTTGTCATCGGGAAGACAAATGATGTTGATAAAATCGCGCACTTGCCACTCCTCTGTCTCACCCTTTTCGGGGGTGTCCGGCAACAGGAAATCATGGTCGCGCTCTTTTATCGCTATTTTCAGACTGAGCAACAACTCCTCGCGCCCCTCATCATCGAAGTGCATGCGAATGGCACCTGTTTTTACCTGATATAGAAGCGATAACATTTTACTGTGCTGCATTCTGCAGCAGAGCTGCTGTTTCTTTTTGTCCGTATTGTTCTGCCAGTTGCAGAGCCTGAGATATGCGGGTCGCGCCGGCTTGCAGCAGGAGCCTGACAGGCTCTGTATGTCCGGCGGCAGCGGCATATTCCAGCGCTGTGCGGCCGGCGGAATCGGGGGCTGAAACATCACATTTCATGGCAAGAAGAATGCGAACGGCCTCTGTTCTGCCCAGGGCTGCCGCCAGCACAAGCGCCGGCGCATAATTGTTCCGTCCATCGGCAAAGGGAGCAGGGATGTCACCGGGCAAGCGGGTATTCATCCAGAATCCGCAATTCTGCACATAATAAATGTCGGGAGCATTGCCGCTCTCAATGGCACAGCGCAACTTTTCGGCGAGCGATGCATCATCCCCGGGTTCTGCGCCATGGTCCAGGAGCATCTGCAGAAAATCAGACACTGCGCCGTCATGTCGCTGCTGTTCAAAACTCATCACACTTCGCAAAACAACGATATCAACCATGGCCAAATCATAACCATGACGGAACAGCAGCTCGAGAATCTTCTCGCGGTCACGAACATACGGGCAGCCGCATGCAATACTCGTGGCAGCCAGATTGGGATTGGCCCCGGCTGCCAGCAGCAGTTCAGTCAGTTCAAGAGCGTGTTCCCCCGGCTCAAATATCGACCCCATACAGGCAGCGAGCGCGTTCGGGGCACCGGGGCCGAGAGCATTCGGGTCTGCTCCTTGTTTCAGCAGGCTCTTGCAGATTCCCACCTTGCCTGCTGCGGCCGCTCCGACCAATTGTGCATGGAGCGAAGCCGTCTGTCCCTCCCGCTGTAACAGGGGCAACACCGGGTTGCTGTCGTACCAGCTATCGAGCAGTGTCATGGCCAAATCCAGCGCATTCAATCCGGCTTTATTGCGGATATTCAGATCCGCCCCATGCCGGAGCAGCAGTCTTACTACCGGCTCGCTGCGTCCGGTTTCCTCACCACCAAGGCCCACGCCGCTCTGTACCATAAGCGGCGTATCGCCGGCTTCATTGCGGGCATTGACATCCGCTCCGGCTTCAATCAGCAGACGCGCGGATTCTGCATTGTAAGTACAATGGTGCAGGGGAGTGTTGCCCCGGTTGTCTCGGGCGTTAGGATTGGCCCCATGTTCCAACAGGTACTTGACGGCATCGGGCCTGTGGAGCAGGGAGCCCATCAGCGGTGTCTTTCCCTCTTTACCCACAAAGTTGACATTCGCCCCGTATTCCACCAGAACACGCGCGACCTCCACCGACTGCGCCACCATGAGAGCAGAGGCTATCCCCCTGCGACTGATGTATACTTTTTCCGGGTCGGCACCGGCTGCCATCAAACGCCGCACTTCATCGGGCTTGCCATCAAAACAGGCTTGCCACAAGGGAGTTCTGCCGGCCCATTCCCCGGTAATTCCATGAACATCCTGCACATCTGCCGCTGCAACCAGACACGACAGCGGAGCCCATGCCAGTGCGGCAAGAGCTTTGGTAAAAATATAATCCGTTGACATCATTGGTATCTCTCCTTGCTTCTATATTAGCACATATCCTTACCGGAAGTCTGCAATTATTTTGATAAAGTGGGCTTTTCCCTCTAAATAGACGCCGCCGGTGGGGTGTTTTGTTGTGCGAGATGTGATTTTTTGTATTTTTTTGCATCAGACTACGCGCAGGAACAATGAGCGGTTAGAGCTATTATGACGGCTAAATTGGAGCTTTGTCTCCCTATCACCAAGGCGTCAGCCTTGGTCTTCACTCTGCGCGCAGCACAGTCTTCACCACCGTTCGCAGCGCGCTTCTTCACCGCGGGCTTTAGCCCGCTTTTCACCCGACCCAAGGCCGTTAAAAAGATATTTATATCCTTTGTGAGCCGAAGGCGCCTGCCTCGGCGAAGGCGTAGCCGAAGACGGGAACCGTACTTTGAGCCCGCGACAGCGGGCGACAGCTCAATAGCCCGGCGGCTGAGCCACGTAGTGGCGAAGCCCCGGGTAGGAGTATATAAAATAGCTGAGCCCGAGGAACGAGGGCGGCAGACGAGAGGCAGGTTGGCATAAATAACGCGACAATTTCAATACGCACCGTTTCTGCCGCCCTTCAGGGCTCATGTTCTTTTTGTACTCGCTGCAGGGGCTTACGCCCCTGCCTATTGAGCTGTCGCCCTCGTGCCTCGGGCTATTGAATTCCGCTCACCTTCGGTTCGCCGTACAGCTCTACAAATTGCTCTTTGTCGTGTTTTTAGAGATGCCCAATTTTTATATGCCCAAAAGCAGCGTGTGTATTATTGTAGCTCGGTGGCGGTTTTGGCGCCGAGTGAACGTAATTGCTCGATGATGGCCGCATTGTATTTCAGCGTATTCGGGTGTTCGCTCTTACTTTGGAGCGCGGCGTTTTGGATAACCCGGGCATAATCCATGACGGTGCGGCCTTGGGAATCGCGGTGGTTGAGGTTCAGTCCTGCAGCGGTCAGGATGGAAATCAGCTCATCGCAACGATGCGGGAATTGATATCGGAATCTCAGCATGAGCACATTGCGCCCCTCGGCATCCGTAGCGTTGGCATCCGCCCCGTGTTCAAGCAGCAGGGCAACTTGCTCCGGGGTGCATCTGTAGCAGAGCAGCGGAACCATACCATCCTTCCGATTCCGAATGTTCGGGTTTGCTCCGGCATTGAGCATCTGTCGCAGGCATTCTGTCGGTTCGCCGTCGTAGTGGCATTCAAAGCCGCGTAAGAGGGTGTAGAGGTAGCTGTAACCGCAGCAGTGCCAATAAATATCGGAGTCCCCTTCAATGAAGGCATCCGGCTTCGCGCCGCAGGCAAGAGCCTGCTTCACAAATGGGGGGTAGCCATAGACAACGGCAAACATCAGCATGTGCTGAGCTTGCTCGGGGCTCGCCTTGGCTCCGGCAAGTGTCAGCTCCAGGCGAGCATTGGCCTGTTGCCAGTCCCAGGATATTTCATCTGCCAAGTCCATGGGTGTCTTGCCATTCAGGGCGAGGTTGGGATCAGCTCCGTCTTTCACCGCTGCACGAATGTCGCTGATATAGGCGGGAATCGCGTTTGCCCCTCCTCTCAGGGGGCGTGAAATGAGTTCATGCAGGCGGAAATCCGCAGCCGTTTGCGCGGCAGCGCTGACTGCGGCGCCAATCATGAAGGGCAGGGCAAGGCGTTTTATTGGCATAGTATGGGAAAGGTTGGATTTCTTACTGTGGGGATTATATCAGGCCGTCGTGATTTTGCAAGCAAACATTCATTTGCTCCCGACTTTCCGGGTGGGTGACATCCCGGTGAGAATCGCTGAGGTAAAAAGGTGACATGAAATCTGTGGCCGGGAACTCAGGCAATCATATGATTTGCTATAGACTCGGCTTTGGTGGATGCTTAGTGCTGATTAAGGAAGGTCGTACCCACACAGGACAAAGCCAATGAGTATAACGGGAGCGGAGGCTGACAATACAACGGTGCCGGGCAGGTCAATGACAACGGCAGACAGGCAGGCGGCCGGTCTTGCCCAGAAATTTCCGCTGGCTTGCAAGGGCTCAGTCTCCCCGAAAGGGGAGTAGTAGTCGGAGCGGCACGCCCGGTTGCGCTTCTCCTGCCACTCCGGTGAGATAACCAGCGAATCGTCGTAGTGGTAATCTTTTAATGTCGCTGAGATGGGGATAACGGTTCCGTCTGATTGCAGCGTTGCCTCTCGGTGGCGAAGTCGGGTTGTAACATCATTCACCAGAGATGCCATATAAACTGTTTGCCCCTTTGTCGTCAGGCGGGTGGCCATTTGGGATGAAATGGGTAACCAGATGTATGAGCCGGTCCGGCTTTGAATGCGGTTCCTGCGCCCCGGGGCAGCAAAGGCGCCCGAGTCAATCGTGCCGTCAATTTTGCTGCGCGAAATCATGGCGTTTACGATTTCCGCTTTGACGTAATAATTCCCGTTCCTGTGCAGGATTTCGCTCGTGGCATCGAGCGATTGTGCAGGGAAGCAGCGGGCGTATTCAGCTATGCCGCTATGTGTATTGAGCGACAGGCACGAACTGAGCCCCATCGTGAGGAACAGGGCTGCGGTGGCCAGGATTTTGCGGGCGATGGTATTCATGAAAATCTGTCTCCTTCGCGTGGTTATGATGATTCTGGGTGGGCTGATTTCGGTGTAGGAAGGGCGCCTGTAAAAACACTTACCCATTTGTCGGAAGAAAGCAGTATTTCTATCTGATACTGATTTTCTTTTATGGTGTGGTGGATATATTGTATTGGCGTTGAGGAGGATATGATGTTTTTGTCTATCAGCTTCCACGAATTGTCGACGGGATGATGTTTAACGAGAGCAAAGTGGTAAACAAAGAGTCCTGAGCCGATATCAGAGTAAACCAGATAGTAGCCCGGGGCAATTTCCCGGCAATCGCAGGGCGTAAAGGCAGAGCCCCGGGACAGAGACTGTAATTCCGGAACGTTACGGTAGATGGCCATCAGCTGTTGATGCTTTTGAATGGTTTCTGCGCATTCCGGGTCGGCTTGCACGGAAGGCGCAGCAAGAAGCAGCAGGGGGATAATGGTGCGTATGCTCATGGCTTTTGATTCTGTTTATGAGTGAATAAACCCCACCCGCTCGCAGTAGCCCTTTACCAGCCTTGCACCGTATTCCCGGTAACTCAGCGTATCTGCATAATGCGTGGCATATTCATCCAGTTCCCAGGGTAGGAACACATTACGAGCAAAACAGGTCTGCTCCTCCTCATCCACCCGGTCGAGATTCAGAAAATCGCTCAGGCATTGCTGCTGCTCGGGGGACAACAACTGCATCTGCTCGCGCATGTGGGGGATGTAGTCGTCATTCGGCCTGCAACCCGGGTACATTTCCACCACGCCATGCAATGCTCCCAACATGAAACGGGGAAGCAGGAAGCGATACGCCTGCGGGCCGGCATAAATCAACGAAAAGGAACAGGCAAAAAGCAAATCGTCCGGAATGGCGTGCCTATCATCGCGTTCCTCATGCACTGCCAAGGCGGCTTGAATGTCCTTGCTCACATAGTCATCCTCGGCTTCGCCGCCAAGCAACGCCCGCGCTTCCCCATGACAATTCACCCCTGCAAAGGCCTCCTCTATCTCATGCTCCAGGCGTTGCTGCAAAGGCGTTAATTCCATAGAGTCAGGGCGATATGCCCGCCGCCGGGATTCTATTTTGGCTAAAAATGCGGCAGCACCCGCCAGCGCTTCCGGGCTGTGATTTTTCTCAGCTCCTGCACAGTATTGTCGCACTTTTTGCTTCACCCCTTTCATAGACATGTACACAGATTAACATAACACACACTCAGGTGCAAGCCCGGAGGGGATTATTTTAACCAGCCCTATATATTCCGGCTTCGGGGCTGGCATGGCATAAAACATGCACACAAAATAGAGCGCGGCTATGATACTGACTGCCAATGCAAACCAGCATGCGGGCCGGAGCCAGCGCAGCGGGGCTCGCCCCTCAGATTCGCGTTTGCTGGAGCAGGCCGCCGCGATGAAGGCATAACTCAACCACGCAAAAACGAAAATGAACGCCACATTCAGGAAAGGTGCAATTCCAACCATGGGGGAATTGCTTTCATACAAGCCCTCCGGCAGCTCGGCTATGCAGTATAGACAGAGCCCTAATCCCATGCAGCATAATATTCCCAAGGTTGAGAGTAAGTAACAGGAGCGTGTCGAAAAATCGGGGTTCATGGATTGGTGAATTCGTAACAAGTGAAACGGAAGGCTTACTGAACGGAGCTTATTTTTACTGCCTTCCCCTGCACAATGCGCCATGCGGGAATATCCCTACTTGCAGAGTGCGTCTTCATCGTATGGGAAAGGTGGCTGAGTGCAACCGGGAATCAGTAGCCGCTTTTTGTGACAGGGGGCAATGATTCAAACCGTTTCAATGCCTCCGGTGACAACATATAATCTGGGCAGAATGCACGATTGGCTGTGTTTCGATACGATTCCGCCTTTTCCGTGGAAGCAATGCGACATGTCAGGCTCAGCGTGCCAATTACCTTGCCGGCAGAATCCAGAAACTCCAAATCGGTATAATACATATAATAAGGGATAGCTAAAGGGAGTTGTACTCCTTTACGTTGCTCGGCTTTCCATGCCTCTCGCTCAACGGGTGGCAGCTCCTGCAGGCTCTCCATCAGCTCCTTGAGTTCAGCAAGGTCTGCAGGGGTAAACTCGAAATACTCATCCGCCTTGTCGGAGGCGTACATCTTCTTCACCCTCGCAGCATGGGCAAGCCTTGCCGCCTCTTTCAGCTCCTTCAGTGACTTGCTTTCCGGCACATGCGCGGCGTAATAGGTATCATACTCAGCATCCAGCCGTTGGTTTTCCTTGCGTTGCTCCCAATAGGAACACTGGCTCAGCAACAGCACTACTGCCGTGCAGATAAGAGTCTTGGTAACACTTTGGTTTGTTGGCATTATTGATATTTGACTTTGTGTGTTTTTTCGGTAAAGCGTTGAAAGCGGTGGGGTACGGTGCTATTTTTTGTGATGAATATTTTCAGAGCAAGTGGAGTTTTAAGATATCCAGTAATATCCATGTGAGAAAGGGTAACAGAATAATCGTGCCAAGCAATATCCCAATTGTATGGAGGTAATCCTCACCCTTTATCAGTAAGACGATACCGACTATCAGACTCAGGCCTGTCATGAAGATGCACCCCAGCAGACTGAAAAATCCCCATGCTGACAATGGCGCAACCACCCACATGATTTCCAGCACGAAGGCCATGATTAATGGCAGCCAGGCAGCGATACGGGGCGAAGCCGACGCGCCGTCCCTTTTGAGCGCGTCGCGATGCTGCAGGATTTTCTTGACGTCTTTGCCGTCTGTGGGGTGCATGGTTTCTATCACGGGGCTTGAGTGATGCCCATAAAGTAGGGGGCTGCGGGGGTATTCAAATCGCCGATAACCCAAATGAAGGGCTTGTCGAACGCTATGACCTTGGGGCGAGGTATGCGAATGGATTTGAAGCGCGCTACAGCCACGGTGACGGCTGCCGCTGTCGTGCCCTCCTCATCGGCCTTGCAGTAGCAACGTTGCAAGACGTTGTCGAGGTAAAGCGGGGAATCGACAAAACCGCTGAAGTCTGCGGACTGCGAGAAAACGTTGTTCAGACCGCAGGCTTGCAGGGCCGGTTTGAGGGAGAAGGTGTTGGGCTTTAATTCAAAGCGGGGAAGGTACACGATGGTTTTCTGCTCGGTGCTGGCAGCCAGTGCTTTGCGAATATCGCTGTACTGTTGCGGTGTGAGGTTGCGAGCGAAGTCTCGGGCGGAGTTTTTGGGCAAAATGCCGATGAAATAGCCGGGTTCGCCCGAGCGGTTCTCAGTCTTGTAGGGAATGGCGACTGCGCTCCAGTTTGCACCCTCGGCATAATGGTACTTCGCCGTGCTGCGCATCATGGCGACGTGTGTGGTGCTGCCGTCCTCCAGTGTGAAATCGGCGTTTTCCTGAGTGTCGCGAGCCGGGAAGGGGTGCAGCCATTTTTCTTTCAGGTAGATGGCATTGGCTGCTACCAGAGCGGTGGTGGCGGGAAGGTCACGAGGCGATACGATGGAAGGAATCAGCCCCTGTGTATGGCTCTTGGCCCAGTTGTTGATAAGCTTTGCTGCCTGTTGGGAATCTGTGGCAAAGGGAGCTTTCAGCACATCGTCAACCTTTATTCCGGGCTTGAGTGTGAGTTGCTCTGCAATGAACAGGGCCGAGGCTTCCGCCGGAGTCATGGCCGTGCGAACACCCTGCTTGCCCATGGGCAGGGCAGCCAGCTCCGCTGCGGTGGCACCGCAGGCACCCTGCTGCAGCAGGTGCAACACGCCCTCCAGACTGGCAGGGGAGAATACCACGTTCCCTTGCTGTGCCTCCGCCAGAACCGAAAAGACCTGTACCGCAAAACTGTCCGTCTCGGGACAAGGCTCTGCGCGCAGTGCCGGTGTTGGCTGAATGTCCGCTCTTCCCAGAGGAAGTGCAGCCGAGTTCTCCGTGGGTTGCGAACAGGCAACCATACCCATCAAACCGATTATACTGAAAACTTTCTTCAACATGTGATACTCCTTATGGCTATAATCATACTTCCCGATGCCGAAACCGCAACACTTTTTTGCATGATGCGCGGTATTTCCGGTAAATAGACGCTTGCGGAGGAGCTGTTTATTGAGCCATGTTGCGTTTTTTTTCGGTGGTCGGTATAAAGTTGGATTTTTCGGGCTTCGAGTTCGGGCTTACGCCCTCCTTTCTTCCGGCTTCTCTGCGATACGCCGAGACGGGGCGCCGAGACAGGGAAATTGGAGCTTGACGGGCAATTACCCGCGAGCGTAGCGAGCCTGGCATAGAGCCCGCCCCGGCGGGCGACAGAACAGTAGCCCCGGGTGAAGCCGCAGGCGAAACCCGGGGAAAAGGCGAAAAATATAACTAAACCCCGCAGACTTGCGGGGTGACAGAGGAGTGTTGCTCAGAAATGCACTGATGTTGAAGCATAAGAGCATGAGCACATCATAAAAAATAGCATGCGGTTGTAAGCCGCTTTTCTATCACCCCGCACATCTGCGGGGGTCTGATTATTTTTTCTCCATACCCAGAGCTTCCGGCTTCTCTGCGATACGCCGAGACATGGCGCGAGCTTGCTCTGGGCTAATGTTCTACCACCCGCGCAAGCGCGGGTTCTGATATTTGACGTGCAAAACGCCCCCACAGCTCATCCGCTGTGAGGGCGCTTTCCACACATGTAATTTTTTTTACATGAAATCTCTTACTTACGTCTGCGGCGGGCAGCCAAGCCGGCCAGCGCCAACAGGCTCAGCGTAGCTGTAGCCGGCTCGGGAACGACGTAGTTAACGCCTTGCAGGTATACCACCTTGGTGGTGCTGTCGTAGTGCAGCGTAGTGTTTTCGTTGATACCGGCACCGGCAAAGAATTCACTTGCCAACAGTGTTGTTGAGGCGTCCACTTCACTGCCATCCATGAGGAACTTCGCGATGTCGACATTGGAGAACAGCACTACCTGTTCATCCTCGTTGTATTCTACACCAAGGGTGAATACAAGGTTGATTTTCTCGCCATCGCTCGTGGCGTTGAACGTTAGGATGGAGCCCTCGGTCATACTGGCGCCGGCGTCATCTGTCACCAGCGTAGAACCGGCGGCGAAGGTCAAATCAGCATCGATAACATTGAGGCTGGACATACGATATGCCGCCACCATCGAATCGATTGCCGATGTCGTCATGACCACATCACCAAGGCATAAGGTAGCACCGGCCTTGATGTTGATTTCATCGGCTGTAACAGTGGCTCCCTTGCTCAGCTGCAGCGTGGCAGAGGCCCCAACCTCTATCGTGGCATTTTCTGCCACGAGCTCAGCATCACTGATGGCAAGCGTAGCTTCGCTTCCGGCTGCTATACTTACTGTATCACCACCTACCTTGAGTACGGCGCCGTCCACAATCTGCACGTTACCGCCGTTCACGTACACGTTCCTGCCGATTTCGCTGGTCTGCGAGTTCAGGATTTCTTCAGCTGTAGCCGTTCGGTTTTCATTGTTATTAGCCAGAATTATGTTCAGGCTTTTCTCGACATCCTTGCCGCTGAATATGACTGCGCCCTTAGCGCTTTGCGTATTGCCTTCGGCATCCGTATAATCGCTATTGATATAAGTGTCGCCGGATGAGTAAACGGAATCGTAGAAGCTGATGAACCCGCCGGTCTTGGCGGAAAGAGTCATGTTATCTAAACTATAAATACTGCGAAGGTGGTACTCGCCGTTTTCTTTTTCATAGTTCCATCCAAATGATACACTATCATTGCCTTGGATATTTAGACAACCGTATGTAAAGATGGCGCCACCCTCGGAGACGGAGCCGGAGCAGGAGTTACCTGAGAAAGAAACAACGCCATTATTGCTGATGTTTATATCCCCGAACCAAACACTGATAGCCCCGCCGTAGGCATTAGAGTAGGAGGTTCCAACGGAGTTTCTTGTAAAAGAAACATCTCCATTATGACTGATGGTCACATCACCGTCGTATGCGCATATAGCGCCACCGTCGTCTTCTCCGGAGTTCTCGGAGATAGAAAAAGAAACATCGCCATTATGGCTGATGGTCAGGCCTCCAGAAGCAAAGATAGCCTTGCCGTAGTTTCTGGAGAAATAAACAGCTCTATTATGACTGATGGTCAGGCCATCGCCAGCATGGATAGCGGTTGTGGAGTTACCTGAGAAAGAAACATCTCCATTATGGCTGATGGTCACAGTGCCAGCATAGATAGCGAAGCTTTTGGGGGCGACGGAGTTACCTGAGAAAGAAACATCGCCATTATTACTGATGGTCACAGTGTCAGCATTTATAGCTCCGCCATGGAAGAAGGAGGAGGTGGTGGTATACTTTATATCTATATCTTTAAATAATACGTCCACTGTTCCACTCTGACCATCATTCACATTTGTGATGGTTAAGGTCCCGCCTTTGGCTAACACCATGGCTGCGTTGCTACCTTCTATCGCTGAGAATGTCAGGTTGCTTAAGGTATCAAATGCCAACTCATTCAGTGCATAGAATGCTGCGCTTTTGCCGTTTTGGAAACTCAGAGCAACGGGAGAGTCGGAATTGTAGGAGCCAAAGAATACATTACCGCCACTGACAAGCTGGGTGGATGAAGTCCAGTAGTCAGCACCGGTGGGGGTGATTTCCTGAGAACTCTGCAGGATAAATGCCATGTAGTCTTCTGCTGTAAGCGAGGAATAGTTTTCCAGAGTACTAGGGCTATTCAGGTAAGTGGTAGTGTAACCTTCCGGGGCTTCCACGGCTTGGGCCGGCAGGGCGATAAAGGTTGCCAAAACGGCAGTTAACAGCGTGAGAGGCAGATGTAATTTCATAATGAGAATTTCAGAAGACATTTCACTTTACGCTTTTCAAAACCGTACTTTAACATAATTAATACCTTTACACTCAGGCAATATAAAAATATAACTTCCTTTTGTTTGCGACGTCACGGCGTAGCTGTTTTCTTTTTGCATAAATACCAGCTTTATGCTTGACTTACGGTTTTGAAAGGCGAGTTATCATGAACATTAGAATAACAGAAGAAGAGCTGGCGGCGTTGGCTGTGCTGAAGCGAACGGGGGTGAATGTGCTGGAAGCCGCGCAGGTGGCGGGTGCGGCGCTGAGGGCGGGGCGTGGCAGGGTGAGGAGGGCGCTGCGGTGTATAGCGGCGGGAGAGGAAGAACTGCGGCGGCAGGAGAAGACGGTGAGCTTTGAAAAAGCCGTGGAGGCGGCGCTGGAGGCAAGGAGCGAGCGGAGAAGCCGCACGCAGACGGATTTCCGCTATTTTACCCGGCGCTTTATGAAACGCTGCAAGGGCTTGGCAGCTCGGCGCGTGCGCACCATCACCGCAG
>JAZSEM010000010.1:0-19105 GCA_045531695.1 Akkermansia sp. | reverse complement strand
GAAAGGGTTTGGGAAAGGGGGGGCTGGCATGCGCCGCCCCCTTTCCCAAGTCTTGTGCCCAAATTGGGGCACAAGACAGCGGTTGCTTTTTCTATAACCGGTCAAATCAACAAAATTTTAAAATTACAAAATTCATAGTTGACTATTGAGCTATCGCCCGCTGTCGCGGGCTCCGGTTTAGGCTCCCGTCTTCGGCTTCGCCTACGCCGAGGCAGGCGCCTTCGCTCGCTTTGGAATAAAAGATTTTTAACGGCCTGCGGCCGGGTGAAAAGCGGGCTGAAGCCCGCGGTGAAGAACCGTGCTGCGCACGGTGGTGAAGAATGCGCTGCGCGCATGGTGAAGAACAAGGCTGACGCCTTGGGGATAGGTGGCCAAACTCCAATTTAGCAGTCTAACCCTCTAATTGTTCCAACGCGTGTTTACCTGTTCCGGACAGCTATGGCCGGTAGAGGTTACATGGCTGATATGGGGAACGAATAGTGCCCCTTGCCGATGGGGAGCATTTCTCTCGTGGTGCAGAGCACGATGCCGGGTTGCAATTCCGCATTGCCTGCCGGTAGTTTTTCCACAGCTTTCAAATCCGCTGCTGTGGGGTTGCTGTTGCGCTTCACCTCCATGGGGTACAGCTTTCCCTCGTGTTCCAGCAAGAAGTCGATTTCTGCTCCATTGCTTTCCCGGTAATAACTCAGGCGGGTGCGGAGCCCCCTATTGCCTAAGGCGCGGTATAGTTGACCGAATACCCAAGTTTCCAGAATTGCTCCACTCATGGCTCCGTTCTGCAGGGTGGAAGAGCTGCTCCAGCTGCATAGCCAAGCGCACAATCCGGTGTCCATAAAGTAAAGTTTGGGCGTTTTGCTCAGGCGTTTGATGGTGTTGGTATGGTAGGGCTGCAACAGGCTGACGATGCCACTGGCTTCCAGTATGGAAACCCAGTTCCTGGCTGTTTTGGGGGAGATGCCTGCATCCTGCGCCAAATCGGCATAAACCAGCTGCTGACCGCTGCGGGCTGCGGCGGACTGCATCAGGGTCAAAAAGGCATTCTTGTCGCCCACTTGGGTGAGCGCCTGCACATCTCGCTCCAAATAGGTCTGTAAATAGGAGTCAAAGTAATGGTTGATGTTGCGGTTCAAGTCGCGGTGCAGTGCAGGGTAGCCGCCCCGCCATATGCGCGCGTACAATTCATTGATGTCGCAGGAGCGGCGATCAGGTGTCATCTCGCGCAGCCGCTCGATGGCAGGGAAAAAATCCGGTCCGTTCGCGTCTCTCGCTGCTTCGCATTGTGATAGAGTGTTGAGTTCTACGATGCCGACTCTCCCCGCCAAACTTTCACTGGCGCCTTTCATCATGTGGAATCTCTGTGAACCGGTCAACCAGTACATGCCGGGGCGGTCTGCTTCATCCACCATCAGCTTGATGGCGCGCAGTAGTTCCGGGGCATACTGCACCTCATCGATGCACAGCGGTGTGCCAAGCTCTGCCAGATAGCCGATTGGGTCTTCTTTTGCCTGCTGTAGTTTGCGGAAGTCATCCAACGATACATACTTCATACCTTCCGGCATGATTTGTTTGAGCATGGTGGACTTGCCCACTTGCCGTGCACCCGTTACCATGACGCACGGAAAGCTTTTTGTCATTTCAGCTACTGTTGCCAGTGCTTTTCTCGGTATGTATTCGCTCTTTTCCATGTCCGCGCTCATTTTCGCCCTTTTCTCTGCTTTTGTCAAGATGAAAAAAGTATGCAAATCGGGAATCGTATTCCCGATTTGCATGAAATTTTGCCTTTTTAGGTGGTGTTTTTTATGTAAAACGGGAATTGAATTCCCGATTTGCATAAAAATGCGGTACTTAGAATCGAGCTTTGGCGTTTGCTGCGGTGAAAGAGCGCGCTCTAGCACGTAATTGTCGTATTGAGGTGCGCGATGTGTACTTCGCCGTCGTGGCGCTGAGTCAGTGCCTGTTTGAGGGCAGCGGTGCATTCCTTCTCACCGTGAACCAGATAGACCTTGCCCTTGCAGCCGCCGGTGCGGTCAAAGTAGCCCAGCAATTCATCGTGGTCAGCATGGCCCGAGAACGAATCGAGCGCCTGTATCTTGGCTCTCACCGGGTATTCGTCGCCCAGTATCCGCACCTGCAGGGCTCCGTCCATGATGCGGCGGCCCAGGGTATTGGCGGCGCAGTAGCCCACGAAGAGTACGGTGTTCTTGTCGCGGCTGATGCCGTTCTTGAGGTGGTGGAGAATTCGCCCGGCTTCGCACATGCCCGAGGCGGAAATGATGATGGCCTGCTCGCGGAGGTTGTTGAGCCGCTGCGACTCCGTGACGGTGCGCACCATGTGCAGTTGCTCAAAGCCGAAGGGGTCGCGCTCATTGAAGAGGAAGTTGTAGACGTCCTGATTGAAGCACTCGGGGTGAATGCGGAATATCTCTGTGGCGCTCACGGCCATGGGGCTGTCGACGTAGACCTGATGGTTGGGCAGTTTACCCTCGCGGTAGGCGCGGTTGAGCAGGTAGAGCAACTGCTGGGTTCGCTCAACGGCAAAGGCCGGTATGTACACATTGCCCCCGCGCTTCATGGCTTTGCGGATGGTGTTGATGAAGAGGTCGGCATCCTGCGGCGGCGCTTCGTGGTACCGCCCGCCGTAGGTGCTTTCCATGAGCATGATATCGACATCGGGCACGGCCTCGGGGTCGCGCAGCAGTTCGTTGTCACCGCGACCTATATCGCCCGAAAAGAGCAGGCGCTTGTGTGTGCCGTCATCGCGGTCATCGATATCGAGCACGACCTGAGCAGCACCCAGAATATGCCCGGCGTCGTAGAAGGTGAGCGTTACGCCGTCGGAAATGGGAATGGGCATGTGGTAGCCCAGGGTCAGGAAACGGCGCATGGCGGCCTCGGCATCCTGCTCGGTGTAAATGGGTTGGGCTACGGCACCGCTGCCGCCCTTGCGGCGATCCATCTTGTTGAGGAACTTGCAGTCACTCTCCTGTATGCGGGCGGCATCTGCCAGCATGATGGAGCACAAATCACGCGTGCCGTACGTGGTATACACAAATCCCCTGAACCCCTTCTTTACCAGGTTGGGCAGGTTGCCCGAGTGGTCGATGTGCGCATGCGACAGCACAACGCAGTCCACCGATTTCGGGTCAAAATAGGGAAAATCGCGGTTAATTCTCAGTTGCTCCTCGCGGTGACCCTGGTACATACCGCAATCCAGAAGTATGCGCCTGCCGTTCACCTCCAGCAAATGCTGGGAGCCCGTCGTTGTCTCTGCTGCACCACAAAAATGTATCTTCATCACTCTGTATTCTAACCGCTTTCAGGCAAGGTTACAAGTTAAAAATCTTCCGAGGGCATATTAACACGCTTTCGCATGCCCGTACGAACGAAAAACAGGTAAAAAAATTCCCATACCCTCATTTTAGGCTGGTAATTCCGCCAAAAGTGCGTATAATGCGCGCGCTATGTCAGAAAATACACAAGCAGTTGCTAATACCGCTCCGGGTTCCTCCGAGGAGGAACTGATTGCCGTGCGCCGTGAGAAGGTGGGCAAGATTCGCGACCTGGGGGTCAACCCCTACGGTGGGCGTTTCGATGTCACCACAAATCCGGGTGAAATCAAGGCTAAGTTCGAGGAGGGTAAACAGGTGAAACTGCTTGGTCGTATCAACGCTTTGCGCGACATGGGCCGCACGCAGTTCTTCACCGTGGCCGACGTGCAGGGCAGCATTCAGTGCATGCTCACCAAGAAGGCCTGCACCGATGAGACCTGGGCCCTCTGGAAGTTGCTGGAGCGCGGTGACTGGGTCGGTATTGAGGGCGAGACCTTCATTACCCGCACCGGTGAGCCCTCCGTGCGTGTGGATTCCTTCAAGGTGCTTTCCAAGGCCCTGCGCCCCATGCCCGACAAGTTCCACGGTCTGGTGGACACCGATACCCGCTATCGCCGCCGTCACCTCGACCTGATGGCCAATGCCGAGAGCGCTGACCGCTTCGTCAAGCGCTCCCTCATCATTCAGGAGATTCGTCAGTTCCTGATTCAGCGTGGTTTCCTGGAGGTGGAGACCCCCATGCTGCAGGATATTGCCGGTGGTGCCGCCGCCAAGCCCTTCGAGAGTTACTACAATGCTCTCAGCAAGCCCGTGACCCTGCGTATTGCCCCCGAGCTTTACCTGAAGCGCCTGCTGGTCGGTGGTTTCCCCAAGGTGTTCGAGCTGAACCGCAACTTCCGTAACGAAGGTGTGGACCGCCGCCACAACCCCGAGTTCACCGTGCTAGAGGTGTACGAGGCCGGTGGCGACTACGAGTCCATGGCCGCCATGATGGAGGAAATGATCTGCACCGTGGCCGAGAATGTATTCGGTACGCTGAAGTTCGACCAGTACGATGACAACGGCAACCTGCGCTGGACCGTTGACCTGACCCGCCCCTGGCGCCGTGCCGATTACAACGACCTTGTGAAGGAAGTCGCCGGTGCCGATTGGTTCGACCTGACTCCCGAGCAGCGTCGTGACCGCGCCGAGAACTCCTTCAAACTCCAGATTGGCGAGGAACTCGACGACACGGGCGTGACCCAGCAGGTATACGAGAAGCTCGTGGAGGAAAAGCAGGCTAACCCGCTCTTCGTCTGCCACGTGGCCCGCGACCTGGTACCCCTTGCCAAGGCTAACCCCGAGAATCCCGAGGTGGTGGATGTGTTCGAGCTCGTGATGAACGGCCAGGAGCTCTGCCCCGGCTATTCCGAGCAGAACGACCCCGTGGAGCAGCTGGAGCGCCTTAAGCACCAGGCCGGTGAGGAAACTCAGAAGATTGACTACGACTTCGTGGAGACCCTCGAGAGCGGTATGCCCAGTGCCGGTGGTATCGGTATCGGCATCGACCGCCTCTGCATGCTGCTGACAGGTGCCTGCTCCATCCGCGACATCATCCTGTTCCCCCAGCTGAAGGACAAGAACAAGGACAAAGCCGCTGAGTAAATAACAGCCCCCATTTTGCAATCAGGACCGCAGTCGGCAACGGCTGCGGTCTTCTGTATGCCGGGGGAGGGCAAATTGCTGCTTCAAATTGCGCCCCGGGGCTTGAAAAGTCTTGACTCTCGGGCATTTTGTGGCATAAAGGGTGTATGCGTATCGTTATGATGGCTACCGGGGATATCGCCATCCCCTCCTTTCATTCATTACTGGCCACCGGGGAGCTGGTGGGACTTATCACCCAGCCGGACAGACCTGTGGGGCGCCACCAGACGCTGACCCCGCCGCGTATTAAAGTCTGCGCGCAGGAGTCCGGTATACCTGTTTACCAGCCCGAGCGTATGAGAGATGCCGAGGCTGTGGCTCACCTGCGCTCCATGCAGCCCGATATTGTGGTGGTTATGGCATACGGGCAGATTCTGTCGCAGGAGGTCATTGATGTGCCGACCATTGCCTGTATCAATGCTCACGCCTCTCTGCTGCCCCGCCACCGTGGCGCTGCCTGCATTCAGGCGGCTATCGAGGCCGGTGACGACGAGACCGGTGTCACCATCATGCACGTGGTGAAGAAACTCGATGCCGGCGACATCATTTGCAGCCGTTCCGTCGAGCTCAAGGGTACCGAAACCGCAGAATCCCTGCACGATGACCTGGCCGAACTGGCCCCTGAGGCTCTGGCAGATGCTATTTACCGGCTCCGCAACGGTACCGCCGACCCGCAGGAGCAGGATGAAAATCTGATGACCTATGCGCCCAAACTGCTGCGCCACCATGGCCAGATTGATTGGCATGAGCCTGCCATGCAGGTAGCACGCAAGATTCGTGCTTATCACTCCTGGCCGGGTACTTACACCACGTACCCCTCTGTCAAATCCGGCGGCGACAAAACACTCAAAATCTTCCCGCCGGTTGACCTCTTTTCCTACTACAAGAAACCCGTCGACGCCGTACCCGGTATGGTGCTCGAGGCCGGCCCGGACGGCATGCTCATCTCCTGCGGCGGCCCTCGTGGCGGTGCTGTGCGTATATCGACCATGCAGCCCTCCGGCGCCCGCAAGATGAATGCCGAGAGTTTCTTTGCCGGTCACAAGATTATGCCCGGAGCTATTCTGGGCCTGCCCGTTTTCCCGGAGGAGTAATTGGCGCCGCTTTTGACCTTTTACCAACCAAAAAGCCCGCACCTTCAACGTGCGGGCTTTTTGGTTTCTCATGAATATACCTCTCTGTGGTCGAGCTTTATAGCGGGGCAGCCGTGAACCATGCGATGGCTGCCGCAATGGCCGCACCCAGTCCCCAGAGCCAGCGCAGCCAGCCCGTGCTGGCTTTCGCCTTTTCGCTTGCCTTCTCGGCTCCCTCTGCTGCCGCGTGGTGCAGCACGTTCGTCAGTTTGTTTTTCGTTTCTTCGTTCATGGTATTCCGGCGGTGTATCCGCTTGTTCTACTGTAATGCATTTTTTTCATGCACGCAATGAACCATTCGCTTGAGCGCGACGTAACCTACCCCCTGTATCAATGGCTGAGTAGAGCAGGGGCTGTTGGCTGCCCGCATGGCCAACGCCAAATGCTTCACGCCGGGCGATTTCGCCCCTTGCGGTTAGTCGCATGACCTACGGCATCCCAGTCGCAGCATAGGCTTGCCGTAGACAGACCTGTATCGGTGTATTGAAAAGGAGGCGGAACCCGCGTGGCTTGTCTCGGCAGAGCATTGGCGTAGAGGGGTGCTCTCCAAAACGCTCGATATGCTCGACCACACCCCGGAGGAAATCGCTACCATTCTCCGGGAAAATACTGACCACACTTGTTTGCCTGTCTCGGCGTAGGTTTACCGAAGACGGAAAATCACCGCCCGGGAAAAGGGATTGGTGTGAAATAGCGAATTTTAATTTGAGAAAATTCGTTTTTGTTCTTGACAAGTGCATAAAAAAAAGTATAATGGGGTTACGCAACGAGGTCGTCTTGTTGCACTCAATCTAAAATTCAAAACTGAAATGATCAACAGCTCCATTACTAATGGGGGGTCTGTGAACCCCTGCCGTACCCGTTCAACAAACAAGAATTCTGTTGAGACGGATTTTTTTGTGCCTGCAACTAAGGCCTCTGTTAAGGCTTTCCCTCAAAGAACACCCGAGTTCTATCACAAACGCACAATGCGTGTATTGTCTCTCGGCGCAGCAATCTATCTTGACGCCTGCTTCCTGATGAACAAGTGCGCACCAAAATTTTTTGCCGAGTTTGAACAGGATTTGAAACAGGCTGGCATCACTCTCCATCTGTTTACCCAGGTAAGACAGGAACTCGAAACGCTCAGCCGTTTCGGAAATGAGAAGCAGCAGATGAAGGCTACCCGAGCCCTCGATATTCTCAAAAAGTACCATCGTCTGTTCCGCTATGCTCCGTCCGACGTGGATCTCTACAACGGCGACAAAGCATTGTGCCGCGAACTGTTTCGCAATCACGCTACGCGAAACCAAATCCTGCTTACCAACGATGGAGATTTGGCCAATAGCATACTCAATCTTTGCGGTGGCATTAAGTCCCCTGACTCAAACGTAGAAACTATGGTGCTGCGATTGAATCAGTATGGTTATCTCTCCTTGTTCAATATCGGCGATATGAACCTCGCGCCTGAGATTAACTTGCCCTCTGATTATCTTCGAGCCAATCCCAATGCATCTTGTGGAAATCAGCGCGTTGCATCTGCATACGTACCGTATCAGTATGCACCTGCCACTGCCCTGCTGACTGCCGCAGCCTTCAAGGGCAAAGATCCGGACAAGTACTATAACGATGCTATTTCTAACGGTTCTTGCTACATGAGCGGAGACGCACTTCGTGATGCATTCGATGCCAGTGGGAATAATGCCTTTTTGGTTCGTCTGCACCAGATGTATCTCAATGGTATTCCTGTCAAAATATATGTGCTGTCCCTTTCATTGACGGAGGAGCTGCGCAGTAAGATGGCCATGTGGATTCATCTGTTCGAGATTATTGAACTCTCGGGAACGTTTTGTTCAGAGGTCGACGCTCTTCTGGCTGTGATGAGTACTGAACCCTATGTAGGCGAATGCCTCCACCAGCTGCTGATTTGTCACAATCCTCAAACGTACGAGGAAATCTACCGTCGTTTGCCTATTTGTCACAACGTCAAGTCTATTTGGGGAACCGTGATTACGCGTGAAGGATATCTTTTAAGTACCCGTCTCGTTCGTGGCTATCATAACGAATCCCATGCCTATATTGCCGATTCCTCTCTTTCTGCTTAATTCTTAACCAATCTGCACTACGATGAACAACTTCCGTAATTATCAGAAGAAATCTTCTATTCTGATTCCCCACTATCGTTCCATTTTGGCATACGCCGATTATGCGTACCTCGCTTCCGACTCCGCAACTTGCGGAGCCGGTGGCTTTCTTCGAGACGCTTCTGTAGGCTCTTCAATCTTGAAAAGCACCCCGGTCATTATGGTTACGCCAGGGTTCGAGCAACTGTGTCAACGCTTCCTGTGTGATACTCCTGAGAATCTGCACAATGTGGTAGATTCTATTCCCGGGACAGACGGCATCCCTGTTGTCGATGACATGATTCGTCGTCAACTGTTCGGTCTGCACCTAGATTTGTATCGTAGCAGTTCTAAGCATGCCTCAAACGGAGCTCTTCACATCATGCGTAGCCTTGATTCAGTTTGGGGCGAGACAGGTCAACTCGAACAACAACGTGAAGAACCCTGGGGGAACATACCGGAACAGAAGGCTATTCAGCTTGCCGTGTTCCGTAAACATCGTGATTGCTCTCAGATTGTAATCTCTCAGGATACTGCATTCCTGCAAACCTTGCGGGATCTCTGTAAAGTCGGTGTCAAAGGTGCGCCCAACTCGGATGGGCTTATTACCCTGTCGATAAACGATGAAGGGTATTTGTACGATCCGTTCGAGACGGCTGAGAGCGAGGATTACCTATTGGCGAGAATCTCCCGAAAAAAGCTGGCGACGTTAGTACAGCTGCAACCTGCGTATATTGACGATAGTGCTTTGCGTCACACTAAGGCCGAGGATATGTTGCAAAACATTAAACCCGGATTAGTACAGGCAGGAAAGCCGCTTGTAGTGCTGGCAAATAAAAAAGAAGCTCTGGCTCACTCAGAGCTGCTTATTACTCGTGCACAGGAAGACCCGCCCACAGTACGATTTGCCTGGTTGCGTGAAGAACTCGGTAAGACTGAGGCTATCATTGAAACCCTACTGGAAGAGACAGCCTCATTGCCGACCGATGCCAGAATATCTCTAATAACCGACCGTGTCACTAGAGCTGAAAAAATTCAGCAGCAGTTGGCAGGGGCTGGCGTATTTGTGGAGATTTACTCCGTCAATAAGCACGGCTTCCTCAGCAATCGAGACAAAACAAAGCCAGTTTTATCTGCTGCTGCTTCCCCGTCGCTGACGACAGCAAGGAGCAAGCAGCTGATTGAACAAGCTATCAAAGCCGGAGATGTTCAGGACGCACTCGCTTTAGCTTCCAATAAGGACGCCTTGAAGAACGGGATTATCACCTGTCTTTGCGAAAAACAGGCCGATACCCTCGAGAAGCTTCTTAAACAGGCTGATAGGATTCAGAGTAGCATCATTAATTGGTGGATTTTGGAGTACAAACAATTCCTTTCACCCGCATTCTTGATGGAGAATCCCAAATTCTATGACCTATTAGTATTGGCTTTGTCAAAGTGTCGTTTCTTTGTATCGCAGGCTGAAAAGTGGATGGATATGCTGCAGGTGCTGGAGGAAGCTCATACGGCGGCCAAAGTCGAGCTTGGTTTTATCATTTCATTGCTCAGAAATGCCATTGAGTGCTCTGGTGTAACAGGTGCCACTCGCATCCGACGGACTGATATCCCCAAGGTACTTCCGCGAACGGAACGGAGCGAAAAAGACTTGCTTCGCTACAAGCTTGATGAGTTGGTGCAGAAGCAAGAAGCTTTGCTCATTGAAATAGAAAAACTCAATGAACAGAGGTTTGAGCTTGACGGGAAAATTAAGCAACTTTTAAACATGATAAAAGCATGATTTACAAAAAAATCGCTTTTAATACCATCAATCTTAAGTTAAAATCTCTTTAGTCGTTATGGCAGATTCAACCAGTTTTAAGCAGGATATCGCATTATGGGACGAGGAACCAATGAATGTGGCACAGGATGCCAACTTCATTTGGAGCATCGCAAACAAATTACGAGGCTCGTATATGCCGGACAAGTACGGCGATGTCGTTATCCCTATGACCATCATCCGCCGCTTTGAGTGCGCCCTCGAACCGACCAAGCAGGCAGTTGTGGAGAAATTCGAGGCCATCCCGGAATATCCGGAAAAAGCCATGTACCGACTGAGTGGCTACCGTTTCTACAATACCAGCCGCTTCTCCTTGGCCGAACTCTGCAATGACCCTGACCACATCGCGGATAATTTCAAGGCCTACATCTCCGGTTTCTCTCGCAACGTGGTAGACATTCTGGAAGAGCTACAGATGACCTCCCACATCAACAAGATGGATAGGGATGGCTGTCTGTATTCCGTGGTGAAAGCCTTCTCGGAGCTGGACCTGAGTCTGGAGACCTTCGATACCGTCCGCATGGGCTACATCTTCGAGAATCTTATCGGCAGATTCTTCCAGAACGTGGATGCCGGTCAATACTACACGGGCCGAGACATCATCAAGCTGTGTGTCTCTTTGCTGCTGGCTGAGGGCTGTGACGATATCTTCGATGACCACAAGGTCATCACCATCTGTGACCAAGCTTGCGGTACCGGAGGCATGTTGTCCACCGCATACGACTATATCCGCCACTTTAATGCCACGGCGGAGGTGCAGCTCTTCGGTCAGGAATATAATGGTGTCTCCTATGCCGTGGGCCTTGCAGAGATGCTCATCAAGGGGCAGGAATCGGACAACTTCCGCCACGCCGACACCTTCAAGGAAGATTGCTTCCCGGATGTACGCATGCGTTTTATGCTGGAGAATCCGCCCTTCGGTACGCCGTGGTCGGGCAAAGACGCCAAGGAGGGTCAGGAAGCTGCCGTACGCAAGGAATACGAAAAGGGAGAGCTTGGTCGCTGGGGCGCTGGATTACCCTCCGGCGGTGATGGGCAGTTGCTTTTCCTGCAATCCGCTCTTGCCAAACTGGACCCCATTTGTGGACGCGCTGCCATCATTGAAAACGGCTCCCCCCTGTTTACCGGAGGCACTGCTTCCGGCGAGTCCCAGATACGCCGTTACCTGCTCGAAAATGACCTTATCGAGGCTATCGTGCAGCTTCCTACAGATCTGTTCTATAACACCGACATCAGTACCTATATCTGGATTCTGTCCATGAACAAGCGAGCAGAGCGCAAGGGTAAAATCCAGCTCATTGATGCCTCGGGCATTTTCCACAAGCTCCGCAAAGGCATAGGTGACAAGAAAAACGAGTTCACTGCTGAAGATAGAGCTGCTATCACCCGCTTGTATGCGAATTTTGAGGAAGATGAGTTGTGCAAAATCTATCCTAATACTGAGTTCTTGTATCGAGAGTATGCTGTCATGCAGCCCTTGCAGCGTAGCTATTCCATTACGGAGGAAAGCATACAGGTCATGCTGCAGGCCGGTGCTCTCAAATCGCTCTGGGATGCCGCAGCTGTAGCTGAGCTGGAGGAACTGGGCACTACCATCTCAGCAAAGGATAAGCAGAAGCTGGAGGGATTCTACGAAACCAAGCCCCTCTATGATTCCATCTTGGCCTCATTGAAATCTGCCTGCAAAACTCAGAAATGGCTATCTCCGGAGGAGTTCGCCCCCGTGCTGGCAAAGGTTCTGTCTTCAGTAACGACAGACAAGAAGCTGTTACAGAAGATTGCGGATGGACTTTCCATCATGGATAAATCAGCCGTTATTCAGCGAGATAAGAAAGGAAACATCCTGTACGACAAGGACACGAAAGACACCGAGATTGTCAAATGGGATGAAACTATTGAGGCCTACATGGCTCGCGAGGTGCTCCCCCATTTGCCCGACGCTCAATGGTTCTGGGAGGAAAACACAACTGCCAAGAAGCCGGTAATTAAATGCGGAGCTGAAATCCCGTTTACCCGCTACTTCTACCGCTATCAGGAACCCACGCCGTCAGCAGAATTGGAAAAGCAGTTCATCGAACTGGAACAGTCTGTTGCGTCTCGTATTGCGAACCTCTTCCGTAGCTGCTGATATGAGGGAAATGAAGATTAGCGGAGTGGACTGGTGTCACACCATCCCTGATAACTGGAGCATTATCCCTTCAAAGTATTTGTTCAGAGTCAGCAATGTTCGCAGATTGGATGGAGATATTCAGCTGACTGCCAGCCAGAAGTATGGTATCATTAGTCAGGTTGATTATATGGAGCGGGAACAGGCTGCCATAGTTCTCGCCAATAAAGGGCTGGAAAGCTGGAAGCATGTAGAGCCTTTAGATTTCATTATTAGCCTCAGAAGTTTTCAGGGCGGACTAGAAATGAGCGAAGTAAAAGGATGCATTACTTGGCACTACGTTGTTCTCAAGGCGACACAGGCAATTCACCATGCTTATTACAAGTGGTTGTTCAAGTCTGCACAATATATTACAGCTCTTCAGAGAACATGCAACTTTATTCGAGACGGACAAGACCTTCGCTATTCAAATTTTGCTAAAGTGCCCTTACCATATCCTCCTGTAGAAGAACAGAAAACTATAGCAAATTTCCTCGACAACAAGTGCGCGGAGATAGATGCTCTCATGGAGGATATTCGAGTGGAAATTTCGACCTTGGAGGAGTACAAGAAATCCGTCATCACCGAAGCTGTGACCAAGGGGCTTAATCCCAATGTGGAAATGAAGGATAGCGGTATTGCGTGGGTAGGAGAATGTCCCGGACATTGGGAGCAGCATCCTGTATACTATTATTTTTCCGAGCGGAAAGCACCGAATGCTCTTTTGGCTGAAACTAACCTGCTTTCGTTGAGCTATGGTAAAATAAAGAGAAAAGATATCAACACAAACGGAGGACTTTTGCCTGCTAGCTTTAATGCTTACAATATCATTGAAGCGGGAGATATTATTATTAGGCCTACAGACTTGCAGAACGATAAACGGAGTCTAAGAACGGCCTTGTCTACTGAACATGGTATTATTACCTCCGCTTATATTGCGTTGCGTCCTAAGCTGGGTGTCAATTCGGCTTACTTTCACTATCTCTTACACGCCTACGATGTACAAAAAGTGTTCTATAACATGGGGAATGGCGTAAGACAAGGACTCAATTACTCAGAGTTCTCTAAACTCATGTTATTAGCTCCGCCTGCCGAAGAGCAGCAAGCCATTGTTTCTTTTCTTGATGCCAAAAGTGACGAAATTGAATCTACCATTGCAGAGAAGCGCGAGCAACAAATAGCCTTAGCGGAATACAAGAAATCCCTCATCTACGAATACGTAACCGGAAAGAAAGAAGTCCCAACACTATGAACGAGGTATTAGAAGAAAAGGATTATCAGAAGTACCTGCTGGAGCGGCTGGAAGAAAATGGCTACAAGATACGCTCTGCTAAGAAGTATTGTCGCCTGACTGCTCTGGACGAAGAGCTGCTTTTCCGCTTCCTAGAGGCTACTCAGCCGGAAAAGATGACAGAGCTTCGCAAGATATTCAAAGGCAGTCTCGAAGATACCATTCTCGGGGTTATCGGAAACGAGGAAACAAGAAGCAAGGGCAGCCGTTTGGAGGTGCTGAAGAAAGGTGTAGATATCAATCACATCCATCTGGATTTGATGTACACCCGCCCCGCCACAGATTATAATCCCGAGCTTCTGGAAAAATACCGCAGTAATATCTTCAGTGCTGCGGAAGAAGTCTGGGCCAGTGACGAGGAACGCGTGGATGTGGTCTTGTTCCTGAATGGCTTTGCCATCATGACCTTTGAGCTGAAAAGCAACGCCGCCGGGCAGTCTTATCAAGATGCCATTGCTCAGTACCGTGAGGAGCGTAATCCTAAGACAAGGCTTTTCCAATGGAAGAGCGGAGCCTTGGTCTGCTTTGCCATGGATTTGGAGCTGGTCTTCATGACCACAAAATTGGACAAGGAAGCAACCTTCTTCCTGCCGTTCAACATGGGCAACGGTACCGGAATTGATGCCGGAGCGGGCAATCCGTTGTTCAAGGATAAGTACAGCGTATGTTACATGTGGGAGGAGATTCTGCAGAAGGACTCCGTGCTGGAAATTATCAGCAAGTTCATGTTCATCGAGAAGAAGAAGGACGATGATACCGGCAAGGTTAAGGAGACCGTTATCTTCCCCCGTTTTCACCAGCTGGATGTCATCCGCAAGTTGTTGGCCTCGGTAGTAGAGACTGGGACATCACAAAACTATCTTCTTCAACACTCCGCAGGCTCGGGCAAGACAAATGAGATTGCATGGTTGGCTCACCGCCTGAGCTCCCTGCATGATACCAAAAACAAGCAAATCTACGACAATATCGTGATAGTTACTGACCGAGTGGTCGTAGACAGGCAACTGCAAGATGCCGTGATGGGCATCGAACACAAGAGTGGGCTGGTGCGCGTGATGGATGACAAGTGCACATCTTCAGATCTCAAGGATTCGCTCTCTGGCAATACCAAAATCATTGCCACAACAATTCAGAAGTTCCCCTATATTCTGGATTCTGTAAAGGACCTCAACAAAAAGACCTTTGCCGTGATTATTGATGAGGCCCATTCATCGACCGCAGGCAAGAATATGCAGGCTGTGACCAAGGCTCTGGGGGCGGGAGAACAAGATGCCTACGCAGATGCGGAGGATATGATAGCTGATGAGGTACGTCGTATTGGCAAGCAGAGCAATGTGTCCATGTTTGCCTTTACCGCTACCCCCAAGCCGACTACTCTCCAGCTGTTCGGCAGACTGAATACGAAAGGCCAGCGCGAGGCGTTCCATATCTACTCCATGAAGCAGGCCATCGAGGAGGGATTTATCATTGATGTGCTGCAAAGCTATATCACCTACGATACCTACTTCAGATTGAATAAGAGCATCGAGGATGACCCGGAGCTGAAAACAAACGAAGCCAAGCGACAGATTGCCCGGTTTATCCAGCTGCACGATACCAACATTGCCCAACGTGTTGAGGTCATTGTCGAGCATTTCCGGAACAGCGTGATGCAGGAGCTGGAGGGGCAAGCTAAGGCCATGGTCATCACCGAATCCAGACAGGGAGCCGTTAAGTATCGGCAAGCGTTCGATGACTACGTGGCTCGTAAGGGATACACGGGCATTCGTGCGCTTGTTGCCTTCTCCGGCAAAGTTAAATTGCCCAATGAGGACAAGGAATATACCGAAGTCGGAATGAACGGCTTCCCGGAGAAACGCTTGCCGAAGGAGTTTGATAAGGATGAATATCAGGTGCTTCTGGTCGCGGATAAATACCAGACCGGCTTCGACCAGAAAAAGCTCTGCGCCATGTACATTTTGAAGAAGCTGCACGGGGTAAGCGTTGTGCAGACGCTCTCTCGCTTGAATCGTATTTGTCCTCCGTATGAGAAGAAGACCTTTATCCTGGACTTCGCCAATGACTACGAGGAAATCGAGAAGGCTTTTTCTAGGTATTACACCACCACGCTACTGACCAACAGCGTGACTCCCTCATCTGTCTATGAGCTGGAGGTAAAGATAGATTCATACTACTTCCTGTCCCCCTCGGATGTTGAGGACTTCAACACCATCTTGTACAAGAAGGAGAAGACCGTACAGGATAGGAAGCACATGGTATTCTATCTCCAGAAGGCAAAGAAATACATCCAGCAAACATACGACAAGCCAAAACAGGACGAAATCAGCAAGGCTATTCGCCGCTTTGTACGCCTGTACGAGTTCCTGATACAAGCCAGTTGCTTTGAGGATGCGGAGCTGCATAAGAAATACAACTTCCTGTCTTACCTTGGGTCGTTTATGAAGACTAGACACGAGGGCGGAGGCTTCAATCTGGACGGCAAACTCAAGGCCAGCGGATTCGCCCAGAAGAAAAACAAAGAACACACGAAGCCCAAAATTACGCCTAATCCGACTGTGCGCTTGCCGGAAGCGGAGGGAGCCGGTGGTGCCACTGACCCGAAAAAGGAACGACTGTCTCAGATAATTGAGGAAATTAACAGCCGCATGGGTAAAGCGTTTGATGGAGATGTGGTGATAAAGTCCCTCCTTCAAATGCGCGACCTGCTCATGAAATCCGAAGCTCTGAAGCGCAGTGCTCAGAACAACACAGAGCGGGACTTCGAGTTCGCTTTCTATAAGAGCATTGACGATGTACTGGTTCAGGGGCTTGAACAGAATCAGGACTTCTACACAACTCTGCTCAATAATGAGGAACTCAAGAAAGAAGTGCTGGGCATATTCGTCTCCGAAATCTATGCCGGGCTAAGGAATAAAAACAATGTGTTCGAATATCCTGCTACAGCGGAAATAGTGAAGGAGGCTGCAGAAGAGGAGAAGTAAAAACATGTCACGTAAACAGATTCCTGAAAGAATCAGATTTCAATTAGTTGCGCGTGCAGCAGGACGTTGCGAATACCCCGGTTGCAACAAAGTGTTATACGAGGATGAATTGACTAAAGGCCCTGGTAATATTTCCAATTATGCGCACATCATTCCATATAAGGAAAACGGGCCTCGCGGAGCAGAAACCATACATGAAAGGCCCGCAGATGTAGACACGTTGGATAATTTGATGCTTTTGTGCTGGGATCACCACAAGGAGGTTGACACTATGCCAGTTCCTCCCAAATATTCAGCAAGCGAGCTGAGAAAGCATAAAAGAGATCACGAGCGTCGGATTGCTCTTGTAACTTCAATCAAACCGGAGTGCAAATCTTATATCGTAAGTTATACTGCATATATAGCACAGGGTGTTACATCTATTTCAGAGGATGCAGCGCGTCTAGCTTTGTTGCCTCACTATTATCCAGCTCAACGCGACATTATAGAATTATCTCCGTCGCTTCCAAATAAACCGCAAGATAATGCATGGTATGAAGAGGCTGTAATTGATTTGAAGAGCAAATATAATGAGTTTATTCTACGGCGATTGAATGGTTGTAAGTCTACTCATTTTTCTGTTTTTGCAATAGCTCCTATGCCGCTTCTAATTCAGCTAGGTTCTTTACTTAATGACACCTCAAATGCAATGGTCTATCAGAAGCAACGTGATGCAGGTTGGCTATGGGACGATAATGCTCCAGATCGTACATTTTCCATCTTGCCTCCATCAGAAACAGAATGCAAAAAGCCCGTTTTGATGTTAATGCTTACACAAGAAGTGGATGATATTCTTGTTAAGCAGGCATTAGGTGAAGATGTTGCAATCTGGAAAATAACATCAGATTATCATGGGTTTGATTGTATCCTGAAAAATAAACATCTAATCGATTTTAAATCAGTAGCAAGATGTGCACTTAATGACATTGCTAGACACTATCCAAACGAAGATGAACTACACATATTCCCCATCATGCCAGCGTCTGCATGCGTAGAGTTTGGGCGCATTCGAACGGCTAATCATAACCCTTGGGTGGTTTATGAAAAAAGAAGGGATACCATTAACTTCGTTAAAACAATTTCAATAAAATAACATTCATGCGTAACGACATTTTAGAGCAAATACTTAAGGATATTGACCTCCCTTACGAGGTCAAGCAAAAGGCTAAGGGAAGATATGAGGATTTAGGAGAATGGTTGAATCGTGATGAATCAACCATTGCAGACTATTGTCCCTATATTTTTCCTCAAGGTTCATTTTTGCTCCAAACTACTATTCGTCCAGTAAAAAAAGACGGAGAATACGACCTTGATATTGGCTGTAAGTTTTTAAACGGTCTAACTATAGCCAACATATCACAGAAAGAATTAAAAGAAAAATTGAGATTAGAGCTAGAAAGTTACAGGAAAGCAAGGAACATCAAGGCTCCACTCGAAGAAAAAGCTCGTTGCTGGAGAATAGAATACCAAGACAATATGAGTTTTCATATTGATATAGTACCGTGTATTCCTGCTTTAGAGTTTGATGGCACCTCTTATGGCCCCTTTTATATTGATACCTATCAAAAAGGGGAGTTGTTACTGACGGAAAGTAATCTTTTGGTATGGCGTCAATTATCTCTTCTTATTACAGATAAAAACAATAAAGACTACGAGCGAATTAGTGATAATTGGCATCATAGTAATCCAGAAGGATTTGCCAAATGGTTCCGTGCCAATGCCGCTTTAGTTAGCGTTCGAGAAGTTAAAAGTCATTCAGTACGAAGTGAAGTTGCAGATTTACCTATAACAACAGGTAAGCGAGACACTGTTTTACAACGTGTGGTTAAATTGTTAAAAAGACATAGGGATATAATGTTCGCTGATGATGACAAATATGCTCCTATTTCGGTAATTATCAGTAAGCTGTCTGCGGATGCGTATGATGGAGAGCAATCGTTGGCTAAAGCCCTAATTAATGTTATATCGGGAATGCAAAATGCACTCAGAGACAATACTACATATATCCCAAATCCGACGGAGCTAAGAGAAAATTATGCTGACAAATGGATTGGAGATTCTCTCTATCCTCTTAATTTTAGGTCTTGGCTCATTCGCGCAAAACAGGATTTTAGCAATTTAACTAAAATGAATTTGACAAGAGAATCAGCTGAACGTATCATTAGGCATAGCTTTAAGCTACCCTTCGGTGATACTTATATGAAATTGACTGAAGGTCAAAGTAATATTGCACAAGCAACGATTCTGCCTCTTAACATAGCTTCAGCTAAAACCAAACCTTGGGCTGAATGATAGTTGAAACGGTAATAGAAGACTTTTTAGAGACATATCCTCGTATGTCTCTGATGCCGTCTTCTTCCTCAGACTATATCATTGAAGGAGACTTTCCTGTTGTAGCGCAGTTTCATGATAATGCTGACACGTTAGTCAATCGTGTTTTTCGTTTAAGCATAGTAGTTCCAATAAACTACCCTGATGCTATTCCTATTGTCTATGAAATAGGGGCTCAAATACCAAAATCTCCAGATTTTCATAAAAACGACGATTCCTCTCTTTGTTTAGGCGCACCTCTAGCTTTACTCCGA
>JAZSEM010000046.1:0-17747 GCA_045531695.1 Akkermansia sp. | reverse complement strand
CTGCCCCGCACCACCACCTGCCCGTTAACAGGCAGACAGCTGATTGTAATATTTTTCTACCGCTTTACTTGCGACGACGGCGAGCAGCAAGGCCGGCCAGAGCAAGAAGGCTCAGTGTAGCGGTAGCAGGCTCAGGAACAGGAACGGCAGCAGTACCGGTGAATGTACCGGTCGGGAGGGACCAGAACCTACCGCTCGAGGCAGCCACCTGAGCCTGACTAATACCGGTGGTCAAGCTCACGGCGCTATCACCGTCGTATGTCATTTCATTGCTGAAGGAGAACTCCTGAGTTCCGCCACTGATTGCAGTCAGTGTAAGCACACCGGCTGTATAGGACAGATTAAGCTTGGTTGTCTCCAAAAAAGCCCAACCAAAGCCCCAAAGTGACGAATTGAGTCCGTCTTGCGTAAATGTTTCCGAACCGATTGTCACGATTGCATCAGCATTCGGCGCGGCGTAAACTTTTACCCCCAAAACATCGGAATCAATAATCGTCGTTCCTTCGCGATTTGTTGTATTCCCATACATAGTTCCGGTGGCGCCGGTAAACTCAAAGCTCAGGGTCCAGTCCTTCGTCAGATTATATTTGTTTGCCGTGGTTATTGTAGAGCCGGGGGAGGTGAAAGCTACATTCTCGGTTGTCTGAGCAGCCATGGCCACCCCACCAAGAACAAGCATTGTGATAATTGTCTTTTTCATAATTTCTGATTTATTGGTTATTAGCCGATTCGTGCAGGAATACCAATTTCCTTGCGCAACGGAAGCAAAAGAACCTACCCCGAACCGATGGACACAGTCTATCAGTTTTTGAACAATAAGTAAAGTAAAATTGCAATTTTTTATACTTTTTTTACAGAATGATATCAGCGGCGCAAAGCTCGGTGTTAAAAAAACAACATTTCATATTTTATTCCCAAAAAACTAACAATTTTGGCATCTTAAAAAACTCGACAAGGCCATCCCCCCTGCGACTCATAGCCGCCTCCACAAATTGGAGTATGTCGAGCATTTACAATCTACAATCATTGCCATCCCATAGAAAACGAATACAGGAATTATCCCGGATGGCAAACAAAGATACCGGATGACAAAAATGGTGTTTTGGAATTGCCCGATTACAACTCATAATCGGGGTGTGAAAAAACAAAACCAAAACACCACGGAGAGATTAACAGTATTAGGACAGTTGTGCAAGCTTATTCCGAAATATTGCCTTGCAAATGTTTGCGCAGAACTGAACAAAGAAGGAATCAAGATTGCAGCCAGGGCGTTCAGCGTATGGAGCCATATCGTTAGCATGATATATTGCCACATGGCACATTGCATCAGTCTTAATGATATATGCGATGGATTGCAGAACTTCAAAGGTAATCTGAATAACATCCGGAATGCGACCGCACCACATCGCAACACATTGTCACATGCCAATCGGACACGGGACATTGCACTGATAAAGAAGCTTTTCTGGAAAATTGTCGTGCATTATCAGCAGACTCATCCGAACTTCTTCACTCAGGGAGGAAGAAGTTATTTCAGGCTGCCCCGGCGCTTCAAGCGGGCCATCAGAGCTATTGATTCTACGACTATTGAATTGATAGCCAAATGTATGGACTGGGCTAAACACAGAAAACACAAAGCAGCAGCAAAAGTACATGTCGCTCTCGATTTGATCTCCTTCATACCGATACGCGTAGTTACGGATTCGGCAAATCATCATGACGGCAGCTACATGAGCGAGTTGTGTGGCAATATGAAGCCCGGTGACATAGCTGTGATGGATAGAGCGTATGTGGATTACGTACAGCTGAACACCTTAACCGAGAAGGGCGTATTCTGGGTAACACGAAGCAAATCCAACATGAAGGTCAAAGTTATCAGAAGTCGTGTTAATGATAGCAGGAATGAGGACCGAAAGAATAAGAAAGCCCATTATCCAATTATTCTGAGTGATGACGAGGTGGAGTTAACGGGAAAGGTTAGTTACGCCCGTTACCCTAAGCGATTCAGGCACGTTGTAGCTAAGGTGCTGGATAGTAACGGCGTAGAAATAACCGTGAGCTTCCTAAGCAATAATATGGAGTGGGCCGCTTCCAGTATCTGCGATTTGTATCGCTGCCGTTGGGGAATTGAGACCTTTTTTAAGGAAATTAAGCAAACATTGCAAATCCGGACCTTTGTTGGTTTTAGCCGTAACGCCATAGAATGGCAGATATGGAGCGCGTTGCTCACCTATTTGCTGATGCGAATCATGGCCTTTCTGAGCAATTGGAAGCGAGATTTCAAACACTTCTTCACCTTGATGAAAGGAGCCCTCTGGGCGAAACGCTCTGTAAATCTTATTGTTAGCAGGTATGGGACAGCAGAAGAGACACCACCACCGGAAGAAGCCCAGTTAACACCTGATTTGCCGGGTATTAACTGGGCTATGCTTATTTGATATGGGACAGCAGGAACCCGCCCAAAGATTCCCCCCCCTAATTCCTAAACCTTTTTTCAAAGAAAATCATCCATACATCCACCAATCATGCACCATAGAGGCTCGTTATCGTGCCTCTATGGGATGGCAATGAAGGCGAATCTACAATCTACCATTTACAATCTACAATGTAGGAGAATGCAGGCTTACGCCTGGGTTAAGCGAAGCCGGAATCACACTTGCCGCCGCCCGCGCCTGAAAGCGCGGGCAGTAGCGGTGGAATAAGCTACGCATATCCGCGGGCGAAAGCCCGCCTAGCTTAAAACTTTGTACATTGTAAATTGTAGATTGTAAATGGATAGACAAGCTCCAATTCGGCCGTCAAAATGGCTCTAACCCTCTCATCATTCCAACGCATAAGAATCATCAGATTAGCCCCCAGAGCAGGTACAGCCAGTGAGCCGCTATTCCCGCACCTATACCACCGATGGTATGAGCCTTGATAGCAAAATGGGTAAGCTTGCGGTAGCCCAGGGTATCGAGCATGGCGGTGTGGGTGCTCAGGTAGCCGCTCCAGCACATACCGATGGCGGTGAATACGGCGATGGCATTTCCATCCGCCCAGCCGGCCTGCACAAAGCTCGGCACCAGCCCAAGCGCCGCGCCCACAGCCCCCAGCGCAGTGATGGGGAAGGCGATAAGGTGCGGGTCGCTGAACCCGAACAGCCACTCAAATACCACATGCAGCCAAGCCCCCACGCGCGGCAGCAGTTCCACCCCCTCATACGCCGCGCCACTGTACTGTCCACCTGCACCCGGACCGAAGGTCAACAGCATGACCAGCGTGGAGATAATGAGCACGCCGGGGATGATGGCCATGCCCACCTCTACCCCGCATCGCCCGCCGTCAAGCAGGGAGTCAAGTATACGCTGAAACAGCGGCGCGCGCTCCGCCTCAGCCTCAGCGCCATGGGCAGCAGGTTCAACCGCCTCCTCTGCCGAGTCAAGTTCGGGGTGGTGTCGCAGCAGCATCCACTGCATGAGACGAGTCGAGATAATGCACCCGATGAATGCCCCCACCAGGCCGATGAATGGTTCCACAAAGAATCCCTGACCGACCATGAAAATCAGTACCAACATGCCCATGCCGAAAGCCGTGCCGAAGTTCGTAATGGAAATGAGCTGGTACTTGCGGAAATAGCTACCAAAGCGTTTATCCTTTGCCAGAGAAATGATGGCCGGATTATCGGACAGGAAGGTGAGCACCGCCCCCAGAGCAGCCACCCCGGGCAGGTTGAAGAGGGGGCGCATGAGCGGGCGTAACAATCGCTCCAACAAACTCACCACGCCGAACTCCACAAACAGGCGCCCCAGTGCCCCGGTGAGCACACAGATAGCCATGAGGTAGAAAACGGTATTGATGAGCAGGTCATGCGCCGTTTTCATAATCGTGTTGAGCATGGGTGCCGCCCCCATGCGCCAACCGATACTACCGAAGAGACCACCCACCACCGCCAGACAGACAACGCCCGGCGGTATAAGCCTGCAGAGACGACGGAATGCACATTTCATGACAGCGCAGAACTTTTCTTATTTCTATCGTTATAACACATACGGCGCAGCACTGCAAGCGCATTCAAGGCATTCCTTTCATTCCGGCATAAAACAAGTTCGGCGTGTTGTCGCTAAGCGAATCAACACGCCGAACCTTACCGTCAGTTCCTCAGCGGGAGCAGTCGGGTTAATGAGAACTCCTGCAGGTCAGTCTCGCCGCAATGTTGCAGCACATAGGGCTTGCCGCCATGCATGGGCGCGTACTTATTGTCAAACTCCACACGGTTATTCCGGAAGATGATACCGTCCGCCGAAATGGCGTAAATGAGCGGCACGCGGTGGGTCAGGAAGGTGTTGCCCTCGATAACGATATTGCGGTGATAGCGCTCCTTCTGCGCCGCAGGTTTCTTTACCATGGGGTAAATCGATATAATGCCTTCCGTGAACTGGTAGCGCTGTATGAGATTATGGTCGAACAGGTTATTGACAATACGGACATCCAGACAGCGCCCGCTCTCGTACCAACCCTGAGCATCACCGGCCAGCAGAATGGCAGAACCGCTGGAGCCCAGGAATCGGCAGCCCTCTACCAGAACAGGCTTGGGCGTGGTGAATAAGGTACCGCGTGCGCGATTGTGCTGCACGGTGCTGTCAATAAAGCTGACAGAGGGGTACCAATCGGCATTCTCGATGGCATCGCCCTCGCCGATACCCTCCGGCAACGGAGTCTCGAGAACGATACGCAGATGGTGTTCATTGAGCCACTCCACCTCGGCCACCTTGCCCAACTGAGGGTGATTTTCCAGGGTCGCGCCCCGGATGAACTGTATGTTTTCCCCCTTGGCAAACACCTCGAACCCAATGGCCTGCCCGTGCATATAGCGAGCAATGATTTCTGTGGGGCTCGCAACTCTAGCAATACTCAGGCAGGTCGAGTGCACGTTGATGGCGTCGTCCATCATGCCTTCATACAAAGCGCCGTTGACGGAGATATGCCCGCCACAGTTGGAGAAGTGAGTAGCATCGGCCGACACGGTATAGACCCGCCCGGGCGCGCAGATACAACCACCGCCGTTAATACTGATATTGCGGCTGCGCTGGGCGATAAGGGCCATACCCTGACTGTCCTGAAACACTACGCGATTGAGGGTCACGTTATCGGCATGGTACAGCACCATGGCGGGATGCGGGCGCCCATAGTGACGCAGCACCAGAACCTGCCCTTCCTTCAAGCCCATCTTAGCGGCATCCACATCAAAACGCACCCGATTGGGCGCGACCTGTTCAGCACGGCTCGGCCACCCCATATCGCCCGCTTTGCCGGTAGCAACCATCCTGCCGTCTGCCTCGAATGCCAACACGGCACCTGCACGTTTGGGGGTACCGTCGCCCATCAAATAGTACTGGCCATTCTTAACAGTCCAACGGAACTGCGGGCCGAACTCCAAGGTAGTCTTGCCATTCTCGATTTTGACAATTTTACCCTCATTGTAATAAGGGGCGTCGTGGCGAATGGTGATGTCGTTCAGCTCCACACCCTCGCTGTCCATCAGCAGCACCGGCTGCATGGCACCATGGAACACGAAAACCGAGCCGTTACCGTTGACTTTCAGGTCTTTCTGACCAACGATAGGCAGACCTACAGGCTGCATGTTCTGCTGGTCATGATTGGAGATGTAGTAGCTCATGCGCAGAGCACCCTCGGGATAAAAATGATATTCACCCTTGGGCAATTCAATCGTCGCCGAGCCCCCCTGCACACAGTGCTTGGCGGCTGTGCCCAGCAGGCCACGCAGGGCCGGACCGGCGTCCCCCTGCCCCATGTTATCACCGTGAAGGACAATGTGATGCGCTGCGCCTTCCCCGGTCTGCTCGGTGCTTTTCCAGGCAAGGTCTCCCCACTTTACATTCTCGGCATTCTCACTGACCAAGTAGACGTTCGGACTCTGCAGCGTCACATCAAAAGACTCTCCCGCCTTGCCTTCCCACAGCACATTGGTGCCATCCAACACACGGAACGGTGCGCCCTCCCCCATAGGGGCTCGACCTACCAGGCTCTGCGCCCGGGGCACTTCCAACTGAAGCATCCTTCGACCGGAGCGAAATACCTCCGACTCACAAACAGGGGTCACAGTATCGCCCATAACCGACGATATAACAAGGGGTAACATAAAAAACAGCTTTTTCATATAAACCTGATTGTATCCTTGTATACTAAATTCCCAACCCATAAGTCAAGCAAAAAAGTAGGATTTCAGGAGCATCCCGTACAGTCCCCCTCCCCTCCCATCCCCAAGGCGTCAGCCTTGGTCTTCACCATGCGCGCAGCGCATTCTTCACCACCGTGCGCAGCACGGTTCTTCACCGCGGGCTTTAGCCCGCTTTTCACCCGGCCGAAGGCCGTTGAAAAGTTGGATTTTGAATTTTGGATTTTGAAATTGGACATTCGGCTCGCAAGCTCGCAGTGCAGCAAATTGATGTTTGTAGGGGAACGAGCCAACGGCGCCTGCCTCGGCGTTCAGGGTGGGCGTATCAACACGAGAAGCCCCCAGGCGAAGCCGAAGACGGGAGCCATACTTTAAAACCCGCGCAAGCGCGGGTGACATATGAGAGCATGGGGCGTAAGCCCCATGTCAACCGATAAAAAATATGAGAACCCACACTTGTGTGGGTGGCATAAACCGTTGATGCAAAATATCGCTATGTATTCACCGTACTGTATTAGAGCCACCGTTTATGCCACCCGCACCCTGTGCGGGTTCCAATATATTTTCCATTGCTGACCGGGGGCTTCCGTCTTCGCCCCTGTGGGGCTACGCCGAGACAGGTACGCCGCCCGGCTACCATATGCCACCCGCGCAAGCGCGGGTTCTGATATTTGGCGGGCAAAGCCCGCGGCCTGCCACGGCGTAGCAAGAAGCCCGAAAGGGCTGACGCGAAGCCGGGAACTCATAAATTCGTCCCTCGGAATTCGCCTGCCTCGGCGTAGCAAGCGAGCGCAGCGAGACGCAAAGCCGGGTCTCTCGTACTTCTACAAATTGCTCTTTTCCCGATTATTCCAATGCGTTAAGTCAATTTTATAAAGGAATACTCTTGATGATAGTTGGCAACTCTGCTATTGATTGTTCTGTCAGATTTTCCAATTCTGCAATTCCGCAGTTCAAAAGTGAGGAGCGCACGTTTTCTCTGAAAAACCGTCGCATTTCTCCCGTAAATGTCTCCACCGATACCTTTTCCATGGCCGGTAAGCAAACCAGTTGCCATATTTTCCCTATGGCTTCATATACCGAACTCCATCGGGGAAAATGAACCGGGACATCATTCTGCAGTGAAGGATAAAATTCCCTGTTGTTAAGTGTGTAAAAAACACTCTTCCCTCCCGCTTTTTTTACCGGTGAAACCAAGTTAACCAGCAAAAGTTCATCCAGTACAGTCTTGACAGCGCTCCGCACAAAACCACTCCGATCCGAAAGTTGCTGTATACTACAGGGTGTTTCCATCAGCAGTAAAATAACCTCAGCTCGTGCAGTAACGCCCAGCATGCCTCGTAAGTTCAGCAATAAGGTGGCAGCGGTAAAACCCAGCTGCTGTCTCAATTTATTCCTGAATACATACGTACTCCGCCGAAAACCATACCCCTGAGCCAAAGCATCATCCTCCGGGCAGAAGATTGCGGCCCCTTCTTCCGGCGTTCGGAAAAGAGATTCAAGCTTGCCATTTGCCGGATGTTGGCCGTTTTCTGCTGCGCGTTTCCACCGTATATCTCCGGCTTGCGTGCACAGTGCGGCTAAGTACGATAGAGAAGGGATATCCTTGTACTGTGCAGAAGCAGCCATTGATTTCAATCGGGTGGGATTCAGCAAACGGCTGTATTTTATCACCCAGTCTGCCATCAAATCATATAAACGTGGTTCGTAACGACAAAAAGCCGCAGAAAACAGCAAAAGAGCCTCCGGGTCCAATACAGAACCGGAATCACCTTTACCGACATGCCCGGCTACTCCTATTGCATTCCATTGCCTCCACAGAAGTTCGAGCACAGCATCGCACAACGCAATTTTATAACTTATCGCTGACATCTGCCCATCCTGTTTGTGTTAACATTTCTTTGATAATGAATCGGAAACCCTCCGATACATCCTGTTCCATACACCACAAGGCAGCTCTGAGTATCTCCTCATGGGTCGGAGCCAGCGCTTTCAGGTCTGCAATATGGTAACCGCCACGATCTGCAGAAGCAAAGGTTTTAAAATATATCTGATCAGCGCGGCTGATGTAGTGTATGGTCAATTTATTTCCTATATCCACACGTTGTAATCTGTCCGCAAATCCGGGCGGTAACCCCATCACAAATTGGGATGCAGGACCATTGTTCAACCAATCTTCCGGTAAGTACATCATTTCCGAAACCCTTTCTGCGGCTGTGACAAGATGTGGCGGCAGTGGCTCCGCTGTCACCAGAACCCCATCTCTCATTAATGCTACCACGTCTACGTCCTGTGTTGTGCGGTTGACTAAATGCATGGCAAGCAAGGCCGAACCTCCGCATACTATTAATTCTGTGTGTGGCGCGCTAAGCAATATCAGTTGCTCATTCAGCAGCTGTAGCGCATGGTTCAATTTTTCATCTTCATGTCGTTATTTCCGCTGTTTTATAGCGCTATTAGCGATATTTGTCAAGACTATTATCGAATAAAGGTTCCCTGTAGCGCATTCTTCACCACCGTGCGCAGCCGGTTCTTCACCGCGGGCTTTAGCCCGCTTTTCACTCGGCCGCAGGCCGTCAAAAAGCTTTTATTCCAAAGCGAGCCACAGGCGCCTGCCTCGGCGTAGGCGAAGCCGAAGACGGGAGCCTAACCCAGAGCCCCGTTAGGGGCGCCATAGGGTAGCCCGGCGGTTGAGCCGCTCCGCGGCGAAACCCCGGGTCTAGACGAAAAATATATTGGAACCCCGTCAGGGGTGGCATAATGCGTGGTATGAATACGCCCGATGGTTGCATAAGTTTGCGGTACACAAAATAAACACCTTACGACATAATGCAACCCTTTATGCCACCCCTCCGGGGTTCATATTTCTTTTTTATTCCATACCCGGGGTTCCGCCCCTTGCGGGGCTCCACGCCCGGGCTATTATATACCACCCGCGCAAGCGCGGGTTCTGATATTAGGCGGGCAAAGCCCGCGGCCTGCCACGGCATAGCAAGCAGCCCGAAAGGGCTGACGCGAAGCCGGGAACTCATAAATTCGTCCCTCGGAATTCGTCCCTCGTACTTCTACAAATTGCTATTTTCCTAATTGTGCCAACGCGTACTCTTTTTTTGTTTTTGCTTTTCCGGTGTAAGAAATAGCGGGAATAAAAAAATGAGCCATGAGACAGTAAAAGTGATATTTTTGAACATTTGTGCTTGACTGGTGTTCTGATATCTGTATAATTCCGGCCGCGCTGCGACGGTAACGCAGCCTGAAAGACTATGAAAGCTGATCTGCATCCTAAGTACAATCCTGTTGTGTTCGTGGACATCACCACGGGCCGCCGCTTCATCACCCGTTCCACCGCTACTTCCGCTAAGAAGGAGGAGATTGACGGTGTTGAGCACTATGTGATTTCCTGCGGTATCACCTCCGACTCCCACCCCTTCTTCACCGGTAAGAACCAGTTCGTGGACACCGAGGGTCGTATCGACAAGTTCCAGAAGCGTTTCGGCGCCGTTCGTCGCGCCAAGAAGCCCACTCTGGGCTAAATCTGCGGAACCAAAGAGTTTCTATCGCCTGCAGCTTCATCGCTGCAGGCTTTTTTGTTCCTCGCGCGCGTATTATGCGCGAATCAGTTGTTTTTTTCTTGCATATTGAGCAAAGTGTGAGATACTGATGGGAGAAGTTATGCAAGAAGAACTTGAACATTTTTACAAAGAGCCGTCGCGCAAAGAGTGGGCCGGGTTCTGGACGCTGGTGACCGTACAGGCGGTGAATGCGTTCAATGAGAAGGCGGTGCAGTTCCTGTTGATTCCGCTGGGGGTGTGGTTGCTGGGTACCGCCGGCAGTGATTTGGAGTATTTCCTGGGTGCTATTTTCGTGCTGCCCTACATTCTGTTTTCTCCCTTGGTGGGGTGGTTGGCCGACTGTTTCTGCAAGACTCGCATCATTCAGGTGATGAGTGTGTTGCAGATTGTGGTCATGAGCTGCATGCTCTTCTGTTTCTTTGAGCGCGATTTGCGTGGTGCCATCATCTGGTTTGCCGTGTTCGCCACTCAGGCCACGATTCTGAGCCCGGCCAAGAAGGGTATCGTGAAGGATTTGCTGGGCTCGCGCTATATCGGTTTCGGTTCCGGTATCATTGAAATCAGTCTGGTCTTTGTGCTGTTGTTGGCTCAGATTGGTGTGTTCTTCTGGTTCAGTTACCTGTTGGACTCCTATACGGATGAGTTTGTGGCTCAGTATGGGGCAGGGGCCGATGACCAGATTTCCGGCTGGCAGGCTGTGCGACTGCCCACAATGGTATTCATCGGCGTGGCTGCTGTCGTGTCAATCTGTTCGTTTGTGCTGCCCCGCTATCCGGTTAAGCCCAACAAACCCTTTGCCTGGAGTTTGTTCTACGAGCACTTCGTACAGGTCAAGTACCTGTGGAAGGATCGCGACCTGCGCCTCAGTGAGTTGGGTATTGCCTATTTCTGGAGTTTGGCCGGTTCGCTGTTCCTCATTCTTATTCAGATTGCCAAGGAGATGTCCGCCAACGACCCGACGGTGGACTTCTCGATGCAGTGCGGCATTCTGATGGCTTGGCTCGGCGGTGGCGTGGTGCTGGGTGGCGGTGTGGCCTCTCTGCTTTGCCGTGGCAAGAACGAATTGGGGCTTATTCCTTTCGGCGCCATCGGTATCACCGTCAGCACCCTCATGCTCACGCTGCTCGAGGTGGATAGCCTGGCCAGCAATATCTTCCTGACCCTCACCGGTGCCTTCGGTGCCGCGTACCTTGTGCCGCTCAACGCCTTCCTGCAGGACAACTGTGACCCCGCTAACCGCGGCAACATCATTGCCGCCGGTAACCTCATCGACAACCTCATGGGCCTGGTGGCTGTTATCATCATGTGGCTCATGAACAACTATGGGGCAGGTCCTCGCGACCAGTTCCTGGTACTCTTCCTGCTCAGCGCCTTCATCATGGTGACCTCGCTGCGACTTATCCCGCAGGAGTTCATTCGCATGGTGGGTATCTGGTGCATGCAGTTGTTCTATCGCCCGCGTATTATCAATATCGACCGCATTCCCCCGGTGGGTGGTGCCCTGATTGTGTGCAACCACGTCAGCTATGCCGACGCTCTGTTCCTGACCATGGTATGTCCCCGCCCCATCCGATTCGTGGTGGCCGAGGAGTTCATGGCCGCCAAGTTGCTTGGCTGGCTGCTGGAAATCTTCAACTCTGTGCCCATTTCGAGCTCCAAGCCGAGGGAGGCTATTAACAAGGCCGCTCGTGGTATTGAGAATGGTGACCTCATCTGCATTTTCCCCGAAGGTCAGCTGACCCGTACCGGCTGTCTGACCCCCATTCGCCGTGGTATGGAAATCATTGCCCGCCGTGCTCATGCTCCCATCATTCCCATGTACATGGATGGCGTGTGGGGCAGTATCTTCTCCTTCTATCGCAATCGCTTCTTCTACACACTACCGTTTAAGTTGCCGCGCCACTTGCCCTATGGCTATACCGTGATTGTCGGCGAGCCTATGCACGAGGATTTCAATTCCGCTGCGGTGCTGTCGACCTTCCGGTCTCTCTCGGCCGAGTGTCTCGATGTAGCTGACGGCGGCAGTCGCGATGAGCTGCTGCGCCTGCTGGAGCACAGGGGGCAGAGACCCGTGGTGCATTGGCATGGTGGGTCGCTGAACGGTTTCCAGGTCGCCGGGGCTATCATCAGCCGACAGGTGCCCGAGAGTTGCCCCCCGTTGCCTGCTAAGTGGCTCGAGAAGCTGATTGAGGCTACGCGCGATCTGGAGCAGCTCCACCGCCTGTGGCTCAATGTCGAGCAGGTGCGCCGTATCAATGCCCTGAAGGAGGGCCGCCACCGCCTGCTGACAACTGTGGGACACGACGAGCCGCATGAGACGGTGATTGCTGTCCTCTGGCCCCTCATTACCCGCACTCCGGTTCATCTCATTGAATCGGTGGATGAAGTCATCGAGAACCGAATTTCCCAGATTGTGGGCAGCACTCACATGCGCCGCATTCTGCTGAAGGCCATCCCCCCGCGCCAGATGCCCTTCTACGACTTCAGCAACGGCCCCGATATCGCCACTCCCAACATGCGCTGGCGTCCCTGCTATGCTACTCCCGGCGGTACCATTATCTCCATGAGCACGGCTCAGAGCGTCTTCAAGCTCGCCGATGGTACCATTCAGCTGGGTGTGCGTCCCCGTACGCGTGGTCTGCTGCTCCCCGGTTTCCGCGTGCAGGGCAGTGGCGGTGCCGAGGATGGTGTGGTGCTCTCCGGCCCCAGCCTTGCCTCGCCCTACACTTGCTCTACTAAGTTGTATCTCGACGAAATCGGCTTCCTGAAGCAACTCTTCTAAATGTTGAAGGTTGAATATTGAATGTTGAAAGTGTGATTTTCGCGTCTTCGGCGGGTGACGGTTCCCGCCGAAGGCGCATTTTTTTTAAGGTCGAAGGACCCGTCTCCGAGTTTCGCTTCCGGTTTCGTCTGCGCCGGGGGACTTTTTGTTGATACGCCCACCCGGGACGGCGAGACTGGTTGCACGCGGGTAATTGCCCTACAAACTCTGATTTGGGAAGTTCTAAAATAAAAAAGCCCGCCGGTGAAGGCGGGCTTTTTTTGAAATAGCGTTTGCTTACGCCACGGTCACCTTAGCGACGACGACGGCGTGCAGCCAGACCGGCAAGAGCCAGCAGGCTCAGCGTAGCTGTGGTCGGCTCGGGAATGGGGTTGGTAATAGCTACGGTGTTGGCAAGAGCCTTCATATCGGCCGTAGCATTGCCCATGTACGTGCTGAAATAGTAGCTGCTGGCTACGGAATCACCGAAGGTCAGTGCAGCAGCACCTGCAGAACCGGACTTAAGACCACCTGCGGTCACACAGCTATCGACAATGGCGGTACCTTCAGTGTCAATCAGGGTGAACGCCACGGTTGTACCGGAAGTTGCACCAAAGGAATAGACAAGACCGGCAGAGGCAACATTATCCCAACCGGTACCCTCAGCATCGCCATTCAGGTCGGAGAGATTTGTGCTGCCGTTCCAGGTTACACTGTTCCAAGCTGCATTAGTACCCCAGCGTGCATACAGACCGGAGGTGTTAATCTTACCTCCAGACGAACCACCGTTCACGGTTACACCTGTCAGAGTACCGTTAGCATTGTAGCTGACAATGTCTGTACCCCAAGCAGGAGTCTGGCCCTTTTCTAACAGGGATCTAAGCTCTTCAACGTCAAGGGTAATAGCAACGGTAAAGTTGTTACCCAGAGTATTGTAGCCGGTGTTGCCGGCCTGTTTGATAGCGGCTTCATCAAGGGACGCTGCCATTGCCATGCTGCTTACAGCCAGAAGGGCGATAAGTGTTTTCTTCATGATTGTTAAGTGTTGATTATTAGATGATGTGATTGACTGTGGGTTGTGCAGGCTGCTCATTCCCTAGCGCTATGAGAAAAACGCAGACCATCTACAGCCCAACGCCACCATGCTACAATATTGGAGACGCTGATGCAAGCAGAAAAATCGCGAAAGATGAGATTTTTTATTTTTTTCTGATTTGCCGGCAGCGTGGGATTGACTTTAGGTGCTAATTCAATGTCTTTGTTTGCTTTATGTTTTCGACTCTATATTGTTTAAGTTAGAGGTTTACTCCAATATCAGATATCTGCCATGAGCAGAATGCTGAGGAACAGCCCCCACAATGTGAGCCCGATGGAAAAACCGCAGACACCCATGCCCAGGCAGCAGGCGCAGGACTCGTGGAGCTCGCAGAAGCGCCAGTGGCGTATCAGTGCGCACAATATCAGGTTGAGCAGCCCCACGCCCAGGGTGAAGCTCAGCATGTAGAAGCCGAAACGCGCTATATAGGTGCCGCCCCATGGTCCCGGTTGCTCCGGGGTGAGTATCAGCCAAATGACAACGCCTATCAACGAGGCTAGAAATGCTGCGACGATGGTGACAGCATACCATCGATAGGGGGCGGTACGACGCGCCAGTGCCTCCTTGGCGCTTTTGCTGAGGCGCTTGGGGGAGTCGTGGTACAGGGTGGCTTCGACCACCTCGCGAAGGATATCCTGAATGAATTGGGAAGGCAAAGGAAAGTTGAAAGTTGGAAGTTGTTAAGCTAGGCGGGCTTACAGGCGCGGATATTGCGTAGCTTATTCCACCGTTCACGCCCCTCGGCCGTAAGCCGAGGGCGGCGGTAAGAGTGATTCCGGCTTTGCTTCACTCAGGCGGAGCCTGCATACTCCTACCTTGTAGATTGTAAATTGTAGATTGTAGATTTGCAGGCTTTGCCCCTGCCGGTGTCAGCCGCGGGATTTGATGCCCATGAGCATCTGCGCGTTGTTCGGGAACTTGCGCATGAAGAAGAGCAGTCGCTCCATGGCTTCCTCGGGCTTGTGGTTGGCCAGAGCACGGCGAATGAGCTGAATCTTGGTGAGCATCCACTCGGGCAGGATGAGCTCCTCCCTGCGGGTGCCGCTCTTGTTGATGTCGACAGCGGGGTAGACGTACATCTGCGCGATACGGCGGCTGAGCACGAGCTCCATGTTGCCGGTGCCCTTGAACTCCTGGAAGATGAGTTCATCCATACGGCTGTTGGTCTCGATGAGGGCGGTGGCCAGAATGGTGAGGGAGCCGGCGGTGCGGGTATTGCGCGCTGCGGCGAAAAGTCGGCGGGGAGTTTCGAGGGCGCGGGCATCGATACCGCCACTCATGGTGCGGCCACTGCCACGGTCGGCATTGTTGTAGGCGCGTGCCAGGCGGGTGATGGAGTCCATGAGTATGAGCACGTGACGGCCGTTTTCCACCAGTCGTTTGGCGCGCTCCACGCACATTTCGGCTATACGGCAGTGCTCTTTCACACCGCTGTCATTGCTCGAGGCAAAGATTTCTGCCCCCGGCAGTTCACGGCTGAACTCGGTGACCTCCTCGGGGCGTTCGTCCACAAGCAGCACCATGAGGTGGAGTTCCTCGCCGTAGTTCTTCATGGCACCCTTGGCGATATCCATCAGCAGGGTGGTCTTGCCGGTGCGGGGCGGGGCAACAATCAGACCACGCTGTCCGCGAGCCACAGGTGCTACCATGTCGAGCGTGCGGGTGGTGAAGTGCTTGGCGTCGGTTTCAAAAGCCAGTCGCTGACTGGGGTTGACGGCCTTCAGATCATCAAAATGGGGGGCGTTGGCGGCCTCCTCGGGGGACATGCCGTTCACTGCGGTAACAGTGGTGAGCTGGTGGCCGCGCTCGTAGCGCTGGGCCATGCCGGTTACCTGTACGTAGGGGCGCAGGTGGTGCTGGGCTATGAGGTCGGCCGGCACATAAACCGCTTGGTTGGAGGGAGCCCAGTTGTTCTCGGGCACACGTATGAAGCCGAATCCCTTGGGCGTGATTTCCAGCAGGCCTGTGAGCTCGGCGGGCTCGCCCACGGGTACGTAGGCGCGGCCTGTCTTGGGGACTTGCTCGATTTTCTCGCGCTGCGGGCGGTTTTGTTGCTGCCTGCGTTGCTGAGGTTTGCCGCCATGATTATTGTAGCGCTGGGGGCGCTCACCGTTGGGGGTGTTGAATTCGCGGCGTGCACGCGGGGCGTGACCGTGGTTGTTATGGTCGGCCTCTGCACGGTTTGGTCGTGCAAAACGTGTGCGGTTCGGGCGTTTGTTGTCCTCCATTGTGCTCATGGTGCGGTAAATGGTAGCAAATGGGATTGTTTCTTACTTATGCAATGAAAACGGCGGGCGGTTCCTGTGCCAAACCGCCCGCCGAAAATGGGAGCGAGCTCGCTGTCTCGTGAATCAAATATTACAGCTGCTCGAGGATTTCTTCGGCAATCTCGAAGTTGGAGAATACGTTCATTGTATCATCGTAGTCATCCAGACGCTCGAAGAGTCGCATGACCTTCTGGGCTGTGTCGACATCGGTAATGTCGGTGGGGTTCTGAGCGATGGAAACGAGCTTCATGCCCGTCACGCTCTTGCCGGCGGCAGTCAGAGCCTCCGACACGGTCTGCACGTCGGTCGGACCGCAGATAAAGCACCACTCGCCTTCGTTCTCGCCCTGCTCGAACTCATCGGCGCCGCAGTCCATGGCAAGCTCCATGGCGGTGTCCTCATCCAGAGCCGGGTCGTTGATGGTTACCTCGCCCTTGCGGTCGAACTGGTAAGCCACGGAACCGGGGGTGCCCATGTTACCGCCGTTCTTGGAGAAGATGGTGCGGATTTCGGAGGAGCAGCGGTTGGTGTTGTCGGTAGCAACCTCAACGATGAAAGCTGTACCGGCGGGGCCGTAACCCTCGTAGGTGACCTCCTGAATGGTTTCGCCCTGAAGTTCGCCGGTGCCCTTCTTCACGGCACGGTCGATGTTATCCTTGGGCATGGAGGCAGCTTTGGCGCCTTCGATAGCGGCGCGCAGGCGCGGGTTGGTGTCTACATCGCCACCGCCGCTCTTGGCTGCCAGAGTGATTTCGTGGGAGAAACGGGCGAAAATCTTGCCCTTCTTCGCGTCGGCTGCTGCCTTCGTGAACTTAATTTTGGACCATTTATTATGACCGGACATAATGTTGAGGAGTATGGGTGATAAAAGGTGTCTGGTACTGCAGGGAACGATGCAGGCGACTACAGTACGGTTGAACCCGCAGCGCAGTCTGATTTCGCCGCCACCCACACAATCTGCAGGTGGTCACCGCACTCATCAAAGCGTTGTGTTCGCATGGGAACATCAACAATCTGCGGGTTTTCAGAGTCGAGCTGACAGGATTCGAACCTGCGACCTCTTCGTCCCGAACGAAGCGCGCTACCAGCCTGCGCTACAGCTCGATGTCTTGTAGACGCAGCGATTTTACACGAAAAATCAGGCAATGCAAGCCCAAAATGCTATTTTTGTGACATTTTGAGCATGATGAGGCTTGTTGAAGTACGAATTCGGAAGACCGAATTTGTAAGTTCCCGGCTTCGCGTCAGCCCTTTCGGGCTGCTTGCTATGCCGTGGCAGGCCGCGGGCTTTGCCCGCCAAATATCAGAACCCGCGCTTGCGCGGGTGGCATATGGAATCCCGGGTACGGAATAAAAAAAGAATACGAACCCCGCCGAATGGCGGGGTGGCATAAAGGGTTGCATTATGTCGTAAGGTGTTTATTTTGGGCGCGCTGCATACTCATGGAGCCATCGGGTATATTCATACCACGCATTATGTCACCCCTCACCGGGGTTCCAATATGTTTTTCATCTTTTCCCGGGGTTTCGCCGCTACGCGGCTCAACCTCCGGGCTACCCTATGGCGCCCCTGACGGGGCTCCGGGTTAGGCTCCCGTCTTCGGCTTCGCCTACGCCGAGGCAGGCGCCTGTGGCTCGCTTTGGAATAAAGGCTTTTTGACGGCCTGCGGCCGAGTGAAAAGCGGGCTGAAGCCCGCGGTGAAGAACCCGGCTGCGCACGGTGGTGAAGAATGCGCTGCGCGCATGGTGAAGACCAAGGCTGACGCCTTGGGGATAGGGGGACAAACTCCAATTTGCAGAGCTGTATGGCGAACCGAAGGTGAGCGGAATTCAAAAGCCCGAGGTACGAGGGCGGTAGCTCAATAGGCAGGGG
>JAZSEM010000124.1:0-6159 GCA_045531695.1 Akkermansia sp. | reverse complement strand
CCGTTCACGCCACGCGCTTTAGGCGCTCTTGCTCATCCCGCACTTGTGCGGGCAGCAGAGTTGAGGGAATTGCCCGCCAAAGAGCAATTTGCCGAGGCGAATCTACAATCTACAATGTAGGAGAATGCAGGCTTACGCCTGTGATAAGCGAAGCCGGAATTACACTTACCGCCGCCCGCGCCTGAAAGCGCGGCCTGTCACGGCGTAGCAAGCGAGCGCAGCGAGACGCGAAGACGGGGGCGTGAACGGTGGTATAGGCCACGCATATCCGCGGGCGAAAGCCCGCCTAGCTCAACACTTTGTAAATTGTAGATTGCAAATGCTCACCAAGCTCCAATTTGTAGAGGGTATTTCCTATTTTGCCAGTCGTTTCTGTGCCCTCGGTTTTCTGTTCTGCCGACTACATATGGGAGGACTTATCTCAGTAGATATGCAAAAAAAGAATTACTGCCCCGTTTGCACAGAGCAGTAATTCTATTGGTAATTTTTATCTAAGTGCTATTAGCGGGTTGCACGGCGGCGGCGAGCAGCCAAACCGGCCAGAGCAAGCAGGCTCAAGGTAGCTGTAGTGGGCTCAGGCACGCTGGCCGTGAAGGTTACTACAGTAGAACCATTGCTCTTGGTGGTAGTGTCGGCAACTTTCCAGCCGGAGGGCAGGAGCAGCTCGATGGCAGCCTGATCCTCCATGGAGAGTCCGCTGAGAGTGAGTGCTACCGTGGCGCCGGAGTTCTCTTCGCTCAGACCCAGTTTGGTCATCAGGTCGGTGGAGAACTCAATCGTCAGGAGAGCATTGTCAGCAAGGACAGCGCCATCCAGACCGGCCCAGGCAAAGCCAATGGAGTCTGTGCCTTCGCCATACACACCACTGCCGGCGGTGAGGTCGGTAAGAACGAGGGTGTTCTCAGTGCCGATAATCGTTGCGGACTTGCAATCAGCCACACGGGAGACGTCGGTAAGAGTAACGTCCTCCATTACCAAATCAGCGCCGGTATTGCCACCATAATAACCAAGGCTCACGCTGCCGATGGCGGCATCCTTAATCTTCACGGTACCGCCGGTAGCGTAGGTGCGGATATTTACCTCGCTGCCGGTAAGGGTAAGAGTCTTGCCGCCAAGCTTGAGGTTATTGGCAGAAACGGTGGAGTCGCTCAGGGTCAGGTCGGCACTCAGCTCTACGGTCTTGGTTGTAATGCTGACGCCGGAACCGGTGCCTGCTTCGCCACTGTAACCGATCTGGACAACGCCGTTAGCGCCATTGGTGGTGATTTCGGCATTCTGAGCATTGCTCATGGTGCCAATGTCCACGCGCTGGGAGCTAACCATGTTACTTACACCGGAAAGAATGCTTACGGAAACGGAGGTATCTGACGTCACGTTGTTGTATGAGCCGGCCAGTGTGCCTTCAATGAAAGCGGTCTTGGCACCGTAGATGCTATTATTGTTACCGGTTACGCCACCAATTGAGGTGAAACCGATGCTGCCAAGATTGTTTCTATCACCGCTGACAATACCGGTGATGGTAAGGTCGCGATTGTTGGTTGCAACGGCCCATTTGTCATCATCGTAGTTCCAGCCGGCAAGAGCGGTGTTATCGCTACCGCTTATGCTGCCGACATTCACGTCCAAAAGTCCCTTCAGTATGGCACCGGAGCCGCTGATGTCACCCGTTACGGTGACAACGCCCTCTCTTGCTACAAGAGTAGCATTGTTGCCGCTTACTGAAGGAGCCTCCGTTTTGTTGATGCCGATGAGAGTGATGCTATCGTGGATAACACCCGGCGCACTGACTTCATAATCGTCCCCCGCAGCGTAGTACCCATCGCTCATCTGGTAGGTAGGGCTGAGAACAGTTCTGGCCTCAGCACTTCCCATAGCAGCTGCAGCGACGATAACGCCGAGGAGCATGTTTGTGAATAGTGTCTTCTTCATGTTTAGAAATCTAGTTTTTAATCTCGGGTAGTAATTTCAGTCACTCTGACAAGACTTGCTTGCGAGTAGGCATTAGATACAGTTCCCCGCCGACGCCCACAAGTCTACCAATTAAAGCTCCTGCTTGCAAGTAAAAAAACGGGATATTGTTGAAAAAATGTCCATTTTCCGTGAAAAATGAGGTAAATAGTGCGATGAAATATTAAACAAAAGCTCAATATTATGCCCATTGTAACTTCAAACGATGATTTTTTGATACGTTGTACGAAGAAAGAGGTTTAAATGACAATAAGGGGATAAATTATGTGCAAACGTAAGAAAATGAATTAGTTAAGTACCCCCCCCTGTGTTATTTCGGATTGAGGGGTAATCGTCGCAAAAAAAATGTTGTTGTTTTCAGGTTTGCGTAGAGAAGAAGTTGCCGGAAGAAGCGGTAAATATAGGCTTTTTACGGTGCGTTTATCTGATGAATATTCCCGGGAGTGTTAGTTTTAAGAATAACGACAGGCGGGCGGTTTATGTTGCAGTGTTGTGTTCTCATAATGCGATGCCGGAGCTGTCATTTGTGATTGAACATGGTTTTTCCCTTGCAAGGGGCGTTGGCTGATTCGTCCCGTCATCGATGGACGCGTACTTATAAAGTGAGTGAAGATGAGCTGAGGGCATATCCGGGTATTACTGTGGACGATTCTCTTGAGGAAGCTCTGTCTGATATAGGATTTTCGTACCCTATGATAGTGAGTTGACCGCCGGTAATAAAAACACGATTACTTTGAAATCTGCATTGGTAGCTCATGAAGACATAGAGGAATCGGTGCATGAAGTGGAGACGTTGAGAGCAGATTCGGACAAGGCCGGTAAGGCTGTACGGAACAGTTTGACTCGGTTGTCAGATTATTTACAGAAATTGGATTTCTGACGTGAATTTGTTACGGTTTGCTTAATGGCCTCGTGCGGATAGCCGGGAATTCTCGTCAGAAGCGAGCTTTTAGCTTGACATGAGCTATCGGGGTTTTTATACTACCCGCGTATGGGTGCGTCGTTGCGTGCTTGCATTATAACGAACCTTTCCGAATCGGCAATATGGGTTCATCCCCTGAAAAGGAGAACTCGCCATGGTAGGAGAGGAAAACGCCCATAGCGAATCCCCACATTATCAAACTTTTACAAATGTCTCGTTTTTTAAAGAAATTAGCCGGGTGGTTCTCGTATGATATCGGGATCGACCTTGGCACAGCCAACACGCTGGTCTACATTAAGGATCAGGGTATTGTGCTGCGAGAGCCCTCTGTGGTTGCCATGAGTGGTGATCGAGTGAGGGCCGTGGGTGAGGATGCGAAACGAATGGTAGGCCGCACGCCCGGCAGCGTGGTGGCTATTCGCCCGCTGAAGGACGGCGTGATTGCCGACCTGAACGTGGCGGAGGAAATGCTTAAGTATTTCATCCAGAAGGCATGTTCGCGCAGGAGTCTGCGCGGGCCTCGCATTCTCATTGCTCATCCCTCCGGCATTACGGAGGTTGAGCGCCGTGCTATCGAAGACAGCGCGGAGCACTCAGGCGCTATTGCCGTGCGCCTTATCGAGGAGCCGATGGCTGCAGCCATTGGCGTGGGTCTGCCCTATACCGAGCCCATCGGCAGCATGATTGTTGATATCGGCGGCGGTACGACTGAGGTAGCCATTATATCCCTTTCCGGCATCGTGTACAGTCAATCTGAGAAGTGCGGCGGCGATGCGTTGGACGACACCATCACCCGCCACATGCTCGCGGCCCACAACCTGTTGGTGGGTCCCCGTACGGCGGAGGACATTAAGATTCGTGTCGGTTCTGCCCACCCACTGCAGCAGGAGCTGCAGATGGAGGTGAAGGGCAGGGACCGCGGCACGGGTCTGCCCAAGACGGTGACCGTGAGATCTGAAGAAATACGTGAGGCCCTGAAGGACAAGCTCGACGTTATCGTGAGCGCTGTGCGTCAGACGTTGGATCACTGCCCGCCCGAGCTGGCAAGTGACTTGTATGACCGCGGTATCGTGGTGGCGGGCGGCGGTGCCCTTCTGCGCGGCCTGGCTGACCTGCTGCATGAGCAGACCAGCCTGCCTATCACCATAGCGGACGATCCTTTAAGTGCTGTAGCAGAAGGTACAGGCAAGTTCTTACAGGAAAACGACGACGTCTTCGAAGAAGAGTGATAGGGGCATACCTACGCTTGCCCCGATGCACGCTCTGACTGCCGATAGCTCCGGTCGCGCTTTCCTGGTAAAACAGGGAGAGCCACCGGGGTTTCGCGCTTTTTACAGGGCTGCCAACCGGGTAAGTACAGGTATGCGGGCTATGTTATCATGACTTTTTTCATGTGTACAACCCCAAACTAACCTGAAACTTTGTCCATAATTTCCAAAATGATTCATTCCGTGAAACGCCTCTTCGGGTTTGGCCAGTGCAACCCGAAGGAGGGCACAACCATCGTCATCAACTCCGAAAAACTGGAACGCCGTGTCGCTTTGCTCGAAGACGGCGTGCTTGAGGAGTACAGCATTGAGCGTGAGGGCGAAGATAATATCGTGGGTGGTATCTTCAAGGGCAGGGTCAAGAATATTGAGCCCGGTCTGAAGGCCATGTTCGTTGACATCGGCTACGAGAAGAACGCCTTCCTGCACTTCTGGGACGCCCTGCCGCTCGCTCTGGACTCCTCGCTCGAGGAGATTCAGAAGGAGGGCCGCCCCCGCAAGCAGCAGAAGAAAATCACCAGCAAGGACATACCCGACATTTACCCCATCGGTTCCGAGATTATGGTGCAGGTGACCAAGGGCCCCATCAGTTCCAAGGGACCCCGCGTGACCACCAACATCTCACTGGCAGGGCGCTATATTGTGCTCATGCCTTTCACCGACCAGTTCGGTATATCCCGCAAGATTGACGACCCCAAGGAGCGCCAGCGCCTGCGCCAGATTGTGCAGAAGCTCAATGTTCCCGAGGGTATGGGTATCATCATGCGTACGGTGGCCCAGGGGCAGCGCTTCCGCCACTTTGTGCGCGACCTCGCCATGCTGCTGCAGCAGTGGCACGAGGTGGAGGAGAAGTTTGCCTCCCGCCCGGCACCGCTGTGTGTGTACCGTGAGCCTGACCTCATTGAGCGCACGGCCCGTGATTTCCTGACCGACAATGTCGACAATATCGTGTGCGATAATCTGGAGACGACCCAGCGCATGCAGGAGATTGCCGGCAAGATATCCCGCCGTGCCAAGCGCCACATTCAGCATTATCCCTGCCGTCAGCCTATCTTCGAGGAACTTGGCGTGGAGAAGCAGATTAACGAGGCCTTCCAGCGCCAGGTGCTGCTGCCCTGCGGCGGCTATCTGGTCATCGATGAGACCGAGGCACTTATCGCCATCGATATCAATACCGGTCGCAACAAGGGCAACAAGGACCTCGATAAGACCATTCTCGAGACCAACCTCGAATCTGCCCGCGAGATTGCCCGCCAGCTGCGCCTGCGCAACATCGGCGGTCTGGTGGTGGTGGACTTCATCGATATGCGCCACCGCAAGGACCAGATGGCTGTGTACAAGGCCATGAAGGAGGCCCTTAAGCGCGATAAGGCCAAGACGCAGGTCATGCAGATTACGCCCATCGGCCTCATGGAGATGACCCGCCAGCGCATCAATGAGTCGCTGCTCGATTATGTGAACGACCATTGTCCCTATTGCCATGGCCGCGGACGTATTAAGAGCGTGATGACCATGAGCGTGGAGATTCAGCGCCAGCTGAAGGCCACCATTCTGCGCTACCGCGATACCGTGGGCGACATGATGGTGGTGGTGAACAGCGATGTGCTCTCACGCTTTAAGAATGAGGATGCCAAGCTCCTGATGGAGCTCGAGCGCCAGTGCGCCGGCCGACTCATCTTCCGCAGTGATCCCTCCATTCATCGGGAGGCTTTCGCCATTCTCGACCCGGCCAATAACAACAAGACCCTTTATCAGGTCAACATGTAAGACCGCCGGGAAACATTTTGCGCCTTCTGTCGATACAATCGGCAGAAGGCGCAAACGTTTCAAGTTGGATTTTTCCGGTTTCCCTGCGATACGCCGAGACAGGGAAATGTGATGTTCGGCTCGTTTAACAAATTGGAGCTTGGCTCCCTATCCCCAAGGCGTCAGCCTTGATCTTCACCATGCGCGCAGCGCATTCTTCACCACCGTGCGCAGCCGGTTCTTCACCGCGGGCTT
>JAZSEM010000031.1:0-7615 GCA_045531695.1 Akkermansia sp. | reverse complement strand
AAAACCACTAATTACGCGCTGGAATAATTAGGAAAATGGCAATTTGCCGAGCAGAATGGCGAATCGAAGGTGAGCGGAATTCAAAAGCCCGAGGTACGAGGGCGGTAGCTCAATAGGCAGGGGCGTAAGCCCCTGCAACGTGTACAAAAAGAACATGTGCCCTGAAGGGCGGCAGAAACCGCGCGTATTGAAATTGTCGCGTTATTTATGCCAACCAGCCTCTCATCTGCCGCCCTCGTTCCTCGGGCTCAACTATTTTATATACTCCTACCCGGGGTTGTGCCGCTACGCGGCTCAACCTCCGGGCTATTGAGCTGTCGCCCGCTCGGCGGGCTCTGGTTTAGGCTCCCGTCTTCGGCTCCGCCTACGCCGAGGCAGGCACCTTCGCTCGCTTTGGAATAAAAGCTTTTCAACGGCCTTCGGCCGGGTGAAAAGCGGGCTAAAGCCCGCGGTGAAGAACCATGGTGAAGAATGCGCTGCGCGCATGGTGAAGACCAAGGCTGACGCCTTGGTGATAGGTGGCCAAGCTCCAATTTAGCGATCAAAATGGTTCTAAGCCTTTAATTGCGCCAACGCATCTCTAACGACTCTTTTACAATCGTTTATATTTTACAAAATGCACTTTTGCAAAGGTCTTTTGCACCCTTGTGTGCACTTTTACAAAGCACTTTTACACTCTCACGTGCACTTTTACAAAGGACTTTCCGGGAAACGATTTGCCTAAACAACACCGCCACCGCAGATTGAACTGCGATGGCGGCGAAGTTAGTCAGTGCTCAGGGAGCACAGTGAAGCGCTTTACTGCTGTTCGGCGAGGGTGTCGCAGGTGCAGCAGAAGTTGCGGTCACCCCAGGCGTTCTCCACACGGGAGCAGGACGGCCAGAACTTGTGCAGGCGCTGGCAGGCGGCGGGATAGGCGGCCTGAGCGCGGGTGTAGGCGTGGTTCCACTCGTCGGCGGTTACGGCCAGAGCGGTGTGGGGAGCGTTCACCATCACGTTGTCGTCAGCGGGCACGGTACCGTTGGCCACGGCCTCCATTTCACCATGAATACCAATCATGGCATCGATGAAGCGGTCGAGCTCGTACTTGCTCTCAGACTCGGTGGGTTCGACCATGAGGGTGTCGTGCACGGGGAAGCTCATGGTGGGGGCGTGGAAGCCGTAGTCCATGAGACGCTTGGCCATATCGTCCACCGAGAGGTGGCTCTTGCGGAGCATGATGGTGGTGTCGAGAATGCACTCGTGAGCCACCAGACCGTTGGCGCCGGCGTAGAGGGTCGGGAAGTGGTTCTCCAGACGCTTGGCGATGTAGTTAGCGTTGAGGATAGCCATCTGGGAGGCCTTCTTGAGACCCTCGAAGCCCATCATGGCGAGGTACATCCAGGTGATGGGGCAGATAGCAGCGGAACCGTATTCGGCAGAGGAAACGGCGGACTGGGTCTGACCATCGTTGCAGATGTGGCCCGGCAGGTAGGGGGTGAGGTGCTCGGCGCAGCAGATGGGGCCCACACCGGGACCGCCGCCGCCGTGGGGCATGGCAAAGGTCTTGTGCAGGTTCAGGTGGCAGACGTCAGCCCCGATGGTGCCGGGGTTGGTCAGACCGCACTGGGCGTTCATGTTGGCGCCGTCCATGTACACCTGACCGCCGTTCTCGTGCACAATGCGGCAGAGGTCGGCCACGCCGCTCTCGTACACACCGTGGGTGGAGGGATAGGTGACCATGAGAGCAGCGAGGTTGTCGCGGTGTTTCTCGGCCTGAGCCTTGAGGTCCTCGGCGTCAATGTTGCCCTTGTCGTCGCACTTCACAGGCACGCAGGTAAAGCCTGCCATAGCGGCGGAGGCGGGATTGGTGCCGTGAGCGGAGTTCGGGATAAGGCAGACATTGCGATGCCCCTCACCCTGAGCCACCTGATAGCGGTGGATGGTGAGCAGACCGGCGAACTCACCGGCGGCGCCGGAGTTCGGCTGCAGGGACACACCGTGGAAACCGGTTACCACGGCAAGCCACTGCTTAAGCTGCTCGAGCATAGCACGCATACCCTGACACTGGTCGGCGGGAGCAAAGGGGTGCAGCTCGGTCACACCGGCCCAGGTGATGGGCATCATGATGGCGGCGCAGTTGGCCTTCATGGTGCAGGAGCCCAGCGGAATCATAGCCTCGTTGAGGGCCAGGTCCTTGCACTCCAGCGTGTGGATGTAGCGCATCATCTCCGTCTCGGAGTGGAAGGAATTGAAGCAGGTCTCGGTGCAGAAGGCACTGGTGCGGTTCCACTCAGCACCCCATACGGGAGCGGCGGGCACCTCGGCGGCAGGCAGGCCCAGAGCACTGCACAGAGCGGTCAGGTCGGCGTCGGTCGTGGTTTCGTCGAAGGAGACGGAAATGGTGTCGGCATTCACCAGACGAATGTTGTAACCGGCAGACAGAGCAGCGGCTACAAGCTCAGCGGCCTTGCCGGGAGCGCTCACAGCCACGGTATCGAAGTAGGTGGCGGCGGGCAGGCTGTAGCCGGCGGCAGTGGCAGCGGCGGCAAAGCCGGCGGCCAGACGGTGGGAGGTAGTAGCAACATTCTTCAGCCCCTCGGGGCCCTGATACATAGCGTAGAAGGTGCAGAGCAGAGCGGTGAGCACCTGAGCCGTGCAGATGTTGGAGGTAGCCTTCTCGCGGCGGATGTGCTGCTCGCGGGTCTGCAGAGCCAGACGGTAGGCGGGCTTGCCGTCGCGGTCGATGGACTTGCCGATGTAACGGCCGGGCAGCTTGCGCTTAAGGGCATCGGTACAGGCCATGTAAGCGGCGGCGGGGCCACCGTAGCCCATGGGAATACCGAAGCGCTGAGTGGTGCCCACGCACACATCGGCACCGAAGGAACCGGGCTCCTTCAGCAAAGTAAGAGCCAGCAGGTCAGCGGCTACGCAGCACAGCACCTTGGCGGCATGGCACTTCTCGAAGAAGGCAGTGTAGTCCTCCACAGCACCCAGATTGTCGGGGTACTGCACGAGCACACCGGCCAGAGTGGGTACAGAGGCGGGGTCAAAGCTCTTCCAATCACCGACGATGAGCTTCACGCCCGTGGTTTCGCAACGGGTACGGATAACATCGATGGTCTGGGGGAAACAGGTATCGGCCACGAAGAAAGTGTCGCTCTTGCGCTTCTCGCATACGCAGAGGTGCACGGCCTCGGCGGCGGCGGTACCTTCGTCGAGCATACTGGCGTTGGCAATGGGCAGACCGGTCAGACCGGCAATCATGGTCTGGAAGTTCATGAGCATCTCCAGACGGCCCTGAGCGATTTCGGGCTGGTAGGGGGTGTAGGCCGTGTACCAGCTGGGGTTCTCGTACACGTTGCGCTGAATCACGGCGGGCAGGAATGTGCCGTAGTACCCCTGACCAATCAGGCTGCGAACGGGCTTGTTGGCAGAGAGCATCTGCTGCAGAGCGGCCAGAGCCTCCTGCTCAGCCATGGGGGCGGGCAAATCCAGCGGGGCCTGCAGGCGGATGTCGGCAGGCACGATAGCCTCCGTCATGGCATCCAGAGAATCAAAGCCAATGGCAGCCAGCATGGCAGCGGTATCGGCGGCATTCGGGCCGATGTGGCGGGGAATGAAGGAAGTTTGGGCGGAAATCATAGAATGGTATGAAGTACGAAGATGAAAAAGCAACAAAGCCTTGCAGGGGCTTGAGCCGGGTGAATACCCCTACTCTGCGCCACATGCAAGGCTTTGTGGTGATTTCTTACTTGTTGCAGAAGTCGGTGTAGGCGGCGGCGTCCATGAGCTCGTCGAGCTCAGCGGGGTCGTCGAGCTTAATCTTGCAAATCCAGCCCTCGCCGAAAGCATCGTTGTTCACCGTGTTGGGCTCAGCGTCGAGAGCCTCGTTCACCTCCACGATTTCACCGGAAACGGGGGTGTAGATGTCGGAAGCGGCCTTGGTGGACTCAACAGCGCCGATGCTGTCCTCCTTGGAGAAGGTGTCGCCCACAGAGGGAAGGTCAACGTACACAACCTCACCCAGCTCAGCCTGGGCGAAATCAGTGATGCCGAGGGTCACCACGCCGTCCACGGCGGGGCTGATCCACTCATGCTCGGAGGAGTACTTGTATTCAGCGGGATTGCTCATAGTATGTATATGTGTGTCAGGGGTTATTTTTTGAGGAAAGGTTTCTTAACGATGATGGCGGGAACAGCCTTGTTACGCACGATGACGTTCACCTCGGTACCCACCTTGCAGTGAGCGGCGGGCACGTAAAGCATGGCGATACCCTTGCCCAGAGAGGGAGAAAGCACGCCACTGCAAATCTGGCCCAGAGGAGTGCCGTCGGGCAGCTGCACCTCGTAACCATGGCGGGGCGGTGCCCCCTTGCCGGTGTACTCGATAGCCACCAGAGCGGTGGGACGGCCAACGGCCTTCTGGTCGCGCAGCACATCAGCGCCGATGAAATCCTTGGTCAGGTCACAGCACCAGGACAGGCCGGCCTCGAGCGGGGTCTTCTCGGGGGAGAGGTCAGAGCCGTTCAGGGAGTAGCACATCTCCAGGCGCAGACTGTCGCGGGCACCCAGACCGCAGGGCTGAGCACCACTGGCCATGCTCTTCTCGAACCACTTCACACCCTGCTCGGCGGGGCAGAAGAACTCAAAGCCGTTCTCGCCGGTGTAACCGGTGCGGCACACGATGCAGGCATCGCCATCGGCCTCGAACTGCAGAATACCGTTGCGAACGGGCAGCTCAACGCCGGGGCACATCTTGGCAAATACCTCCTCGCTGTTCGGGCCCTGAACGGCCAGACCAACGTAGGCATCGCTCTTGTTCACCAGGGAAATACCCTCGGGCTTGCGGGCGGAAAGCCAGGCGTAGTCCTCGTCAATCATGCTGGCATTCACCACGACAAAGAAGTCATCCTTAGCGACCTGATAGATGATAAGGTCGTCAATCACGCCACCCTTCTCATTGAGCATCATGGAGTACTGGCCCATGCCGTCCACCAGCTTGTTGAGGTTGTTGGTGAACATACCGTTGAGCCACTCAGTTGCGCCCTCGCCGCTCACGAGGAACTGGCCCATGTGGGAGATGTCGAACACACCGCAATCGGTGCGCACAGCATTGTGCTCTGCTAAAATACCTGCGTACTGCACCGGCATGTTCCAACCGGCGAAGGGCACCATCTTGGCTCCGAGCGCCACGTGCTTGTCGCACAGCGGCGTGCTCTTGATAGATTCTTCGGCGTTCATGAGGGCGGTATTATACGCCCGCGCAGGTGAAAGTCAAGCACGGAGAATGTTTTTTACATGAGTTCGCGAGCAAAAAATCTTTTTTTGACAAAATTCCCTTTTCGAGCTGTTTCCTCGGGATATAGATTCGATAAAATGACACATCTGAACATTCTGCCTGTACACATCATATCTTCAACAGCTTCTTTTTTATGGATACAGCTTGACAATTCACTATGATTTTCATATACTGGCGCAATGAGATTTATTCTGCTTACCCTATCCCTTCTGCTGAGCTCATGCACCTTCTACAAACTCAATACGCACTCCATTTTGGACAGTGTGGGTAGGGAGGAGGTCAGAGCAGACAACTGGGCTGCAGCAGCATATTCGGTATCAGAATACAATGACGTATTATACATCAAAGTACCGGTCTATTACGTCACACCGCCGTCTGCCCTGTTAACCGGCACCTGCCCCTTTGTCGATGGTGGTTCAGATTGGAAAACGTGGTGGAGTTTCCCGGAATATCAAGCGAAGCGAACGAGCACGGAAATAACACACATATATTTCCCTCTGGACAGGGAGGCAGTTCAAGTAATAAACAGGCAAAATCGAGTTAAATTGGCATACAAAAATTATCACCCCAAGCCATACAATATCGGCGAGTTTGAGAGCTTACCGCACCGAACGATATCCACGAACGTGAAAGTCAGTTCCGTTGTTACCGTCATCAATATAAATGAAGCGGCAGATAAAACAACAAGCTCACATTATATTGCCAAACCGATTGCATACGTAGCGTGGGGGATAGATACCATTTCCCTCATTCCCTGTTCCATCATAGGCTGGGTTGTGTACGATATCCCCGGAATGTTGATAAAATAAGCGCCCTTAGCTCATTTTCTTCGAGATAAGAAGCACCCCGGAGGCAATCAGGAGTAGCGACAGGCACTTCTGCCACGTAATGATATCCAACCCCAGCACAATTCCCACCACTGCGGCAATGACGGGCTGCACATAATTATAGGCGGCCACCGTGGGAGGCTCCAGGTGACGTTGACCGACAATCAACAACAGATAGCTGAAAAATGAACCGCCAATGACAACATAAGCAATGGCCATAAGTTCACTCAGGCTGAAAGAAGCACCCGGAAGAGCAACCAGACGTCCGCTCATAGGCAGCAGAGTAAGCACCGCGGCAAATAGAAAAAGCCATTTCATCAGGGTCACGGGGTGATAGCGCCGCAAAACACCGCCGGAAAAGACAAAGTAGCACGCCGCCGAAAACTGAGAGACAAGGCACAGCGTATCACCCAGCGGATTACCGCTCAGACCGCCCCCAGAGTACAGATATGACCTTTAAGCTGAACTTGCCGCATGCGGGCGACATCCTACCACAGCACCACCCTTGCGTCAATGCCAAAGAGCCGTGTTTTTCTTCACGCGTTGCAACAAGCAGGAAAAGAGCAATTTGTCGAGCTGTATGGCGAACCGAAGGTGAGCGGAATTCAAAAGCCCGCACTCGTGCGGGCGGCGGAGCATTAGCCCAAGGTGGAGCCGAAGGCGAAACCCTGGGAAAAGGCGAAAAAATAATCAAAGCCCCGCAGAAGTGCGGGGCGACGGAAAAGCGAGTTACAACCACATGAGGTTATTTATGACCGGCTCCTGCTCTTTTGGTTCAAGATCCGTGCATTTCTAAGCAAAACTCCTCCGTCACCCCGCAAGTCTGCGGGGTTCATATTTCTTTTTTTATCCCTACCACAGGTTCCGTTCGCTTTGCTCACTACACCTGTGGCTACTTCTCTGTCGCCCGCGGAGCGGGCTTAAAATACGCTTCGCCGTTGGCTCGCAGCCCAACAAAAGCCCGAGGTACGAGGGCGGTAGCTCAATAGGCAGGGGCGTAAGCCCCTGCAGCGAGTACAAAAAGAACATGAGCCCTGAAAGGGCGGCAGAAACGGCGCGTATTGAAATAGTCGTGTTATTTATGCCAACCTGCCTCTCATCTGCCGCCCTCGTTCCTCGGGCTCAACTATTTTATATACTCCCACCCGGGGTTTCGCCGCTTCGCGGCTCAACCTCCGGGCTATTGAGCTGTCGCCCGCTGTCGCGGGCTCTGGTTTAGGCTCGCCTGTGGCTCGCTTTGGAATAAAAGCTTTTCAACGGCCTACGGCCGGGTGAAAAGCGGGCTAAAGCCCGCGGTGAAGAACCGTGCTATGCACGGTGGTGAAGAATGCGCTGCGCGCATGGTGAAGACCAAGGCTGACGCCTTGGGGAAAGGTGGCCAAGCTCAACAATTTGTCTATCGAAACTTGTAACTCGTCAATCAAAAATCGTCATTCAACCATCACTTGTCGGCAAAACGGGGCTACGGAATTTCGGGGCAGGGTTTCCCCCTATCTTGCTAGCGGGC
>JAZSEM010000079.1:0-44483 GCA_045531695.1 Akkermansia sp. | reverse complement strand
TAAGGCTGCACAGTACACCTCTATACCCGCACCATGTTACCCACAGTACGAAAAACGCAGAGTTAAATCTGTTGATAAACAAAGACATTTCGATTCCTTCACAGATAATACTTCCCGGCACCGAATCCGCAACAAAAAAATTGCGAAAAGTGCCGATTTTCTAATAAATAGACGCTCGCGGCGAGCCTTTTTATTGAGCATTTCCTGCATTTTTGTTGCCGATGGCGCAAAAACACACTTGCAAGGGAGAATCCTAGTCTTGCTGGTGGTATTTTGTGCGTTCTTGCCAGTTTCTCAATTCTTCACCTTGCAGCTGAGCACCGGGACGGGATTTGATTTTATCCACCAAAGCATTCACCTTGGCAGAAAGTTGGGGAATACTCAAAGCATAGAGGTAAAAGTCCAGTTGCTTAGCTTCACCATTAGCCGGGTATATTATGAACGTAGGTTGGGCTGATGCAGGAAGTAAATCCAAATACGGAGTGTCTGGGTGAATCAGAGCTTCTAGTTTAGCCAACTCTCGACTTTCTGCTTCATTCAGGCGATATACAGCAGGCGGCTCGGTGGCGAGCGGGAATAAATGAGTGTAGGTTAAAAAACTTCCCGTTATATCAGGAGCAACTTTCTTCGTCTGTTGGCAGCTATTCACGTCTACCGCCGCAAGGCACAGGGCTGTGGTGGCGAGGATTTTATGGAAAATTGTCTTCATCATTCTCTATCTCCTTTACATAAGATAATACTTCTCTGCACCGAATCCGCAACAAAAAATTTTTTCTGCACCGAGAACCAAAGAATTTGGACGAGGCTATAGAAATGACATCAGAGTAGATGGAATACTATAACCGAGAAAGGCCGCATTCATCGCTAAAGAATTGTAGTCCCCTGATGTATAGGGAAAATCACGCCACTCCCCTTCCGGCGAATTTTTGGCGCGATTTTTCCGCTCCGGCACGGCTCGCGTCGCTACGCTCCGCGCCCTCGCTACGCTCGGGACGCCATGCCTATGCTTCAAAATCGCGCCAAAAATGGCTTGACATCAGAGGGTATAGAATGATATGAGAGACTCATACGCCACATGCACACAAGAGGGGGGGCTTAAATTGGCTTCCTAAGTGTCGAAAGAAGGGCGCCAGTTTACTAATCACAGTCATGAACCGCCGCTTTCCCTATATTTCACTGCTCAAAACCCTCGCAATGCTGATGGTGGTGCTGCTGCACTCCTCTCTGTATTTCGTGAACTTCAACCCATTCTGGCCACTGAAAGCCAATGCTCCGGACGCGGTGGTGGACGGAATGGTACGGGTGTTGGAATGTATGGTTGTTCCCGGTTTTTTCATGGCATCCGGCTTTTTGCTGACCCGCTCTCTTTGTGTGAGCAGTAAGGGATGGCCGGCACAGGCAGCGGGGCGCAGCAAACGGCTGCTGCTTCCCTACTTTGTCACCGGAATCCTGTATCTGGTGCCTGTGTACACCCTGCTGGATTTACCCTCATTCATGCGCCCGGAGGGGGCGGGGTGGACGGATGGCTACTCCGCCTTCTTCCGGGGACAGTTTGCAGATCACCTCTGGTTTCTGATGGCTCTGTTCTGGAGTACGCTGGTGTTCCTGTGTATGGCACCGCTACTGCGCAAACGCAGCACCGTTTGGGCAGCTGCGGCTCTGTCCGTGGGCTTGGCATGGCTCAACACCACCTACATGTCCCACTGGTGCTACTACAACCTCTCGCAGTTGGCCCAACCTCTGCTCATGATGGCGCTGGGTGCCGTTCTTTTCCACAACCACGTTCTTCTGGAACGCATGGGGCGCTGGAATCTGCTGACCGGAGGGCTTGTACTGACAGTCGGTATACTCTGCATCATCCATTGGACAGACGGCAACCCGGCATGGCACACCCGCAACTTTCTCTGCACGCTGGGGCTGGCGCTCCTGCTTTACGGCATGGTGGGTGAAAAGCCCTGCCGTCTGCAACAGACACGCGCCGGAATGTGGTTTGAAAAGAACAGCATGCTCTTTTACCTGCTGCATTCACCCTTCCCCCTCATCTGTTTCGTCTACATCTACCGCAACTCTGAATGGGTGCAGAGTCTACCGGGAGCGATCTATGTCTCCATATTCTTCCCCTTAGCCGTTCTCTGCACCATTCTTCTTACCCGTTCGGTCGTGAAGATACTCAGCAAAATCAATCCTCCCCAATCCGGAAAAGCATGAAAAAAATCGCCTTTTTTACAAAATAGCGTTTATGATTGCCGCTTGACAAATGGGCTGAATGGTGTATATTTTCCACATGAGACAGCGTGCGACGGTCGTACATCTGTTTCTGTATTTATATGAAAAGTCTGCGGTTACTTGTACCTGCTATTCTGCTGGTTGGTTGCTCCTCATTGCCTGATGTGAGCAATTGGCGGGCGGAGCCTTTGCCGGTGCAGGGGGAGCGCCCCGTTGTGCCGGCTTATGAGGTGGAGTTCCTGCCTGTTGTGCCTGCTGTGCCCGGTACGATGATTGTGGGGCGTTTTCATCTCCTCAACAATGCTGTGCTGCCGTATGAAAATGAGGAGTATGTGCAGGCTGTTAAGCAGCTTGCTGCTCAGATGGGCGGAAATACTGTCGTATACACCGGTCCCGGGCAGAAATTAGTTACCGTGGCATACGTTCCTTTGGAGGATGTGAATTACCACGGTGGGGATGAGGCTTTGCTGGAGGCCGGTGTGCTTACTGAGGATTTCTGAGTAAGCCACGCGTTGGAAGTACGAAGGACGAATTCCGAAGGACGAAAGTATGGCGGGCTTTCGCCCGCGGATATGCGTGGCTTAAGCCACGCATTTAGCTGTCAAAATGGGTCTATTCTTCATCGCTGTCAACGACGGTGCGGGGAACGAAGCGCATGATTTCGGCATGGAAGCTGAGGGGGACGTCGCCGGTCGGGCCGTTACGGTTCTTGGCCAGCAGCAGGTTAGCCTCGTTGCCTACATTCTCTCGCTCTTCATCATCCTCGGCGTAATAGCGTGAGCGCCACAGCAGGCCAATCATGTCGGCGTCCTGCTCGATAGCACCCGATTCACGCAGGTCACTCATCTGGGGGGTGCCTTTGTTTTTACCTGTACGGTTTTCCGGACCACGGTTCAGCTGAGCCAGGGCAATGATGGGCAGCTTGAGCTCCTTGGCCAAGCTCTTCAGGCCGCCCGAAATTTCAGCAATCTCACGTTCACGGCTGTTCTGAGCCTGCTTGGTGTGTGAGCGCATGAGCTGGAGGTAGTCAATGCCGATGGCGGCAAGGTCGGGGTATTTGCGCATTTGTCGACGGGCTTTGGCGCGCAGCTCGGAAATAGAAATGGCAGCGGTGTCATCAATGATGAGTTTGCTGTTTTTCATTTCTGTGATGGCGGAGCGGAATCGCTTCATTTCCTCCTGCGTGAGCTTGCCTTGTCGGGCTTTGAGGTCCTGCTTGTTGATGCCGCTGCGAGCATAGAGCAGTCGTTCCACCAACTGCTCGCTGGGCATTTCGCAGGAGAAGGCCATCATGGGTTTCTTGAGGTCGAGTACCACGTGCTCCATGATGTTGAGCATGAAGGAGGTTTTACCCATGGCCGGACGGGCGGCAATGATGAAAAGCTCACCCGGTTTCATGCCGTTAATCATGGTGTCGAGCTTGGGGAAGCCGGAGGAAAGCCCCAGAATACCGCCCGAGGTGGACATCATGCGCTCCAGGTTGGTTACGGCTTTGTCGATGTCGGCCTTCAGGCTCCACTCCTCGCCCTTGGCGGAGTTGATGCGGATTTTCAGCACGTCCTGCTCAGTTTGGTCGAGCAGCTCATCGATTTCTGCCTCGGAGGTGTAGGCGGAGTCGGAGGCCTTGTTGGCCGTCAGAATGATGCTGCGGCGTATGTACTTCTCTTTGAGGGTTTCAAAGTGAACACTGTACAGTGCCGTGGTGGTGGAATAGGTGAAAATATCTGTCAGACCGGGGTGTCCGCCCACGGCTTCCAGCTTTTTGTGGTCAGTGAGTTCCTGAGCAACGGAAACGATGTCGAGAGCGATGCCCTTTTCGTAACGCTCGCGGAATATTTCCCAGAGAATACGGTGAGCGGGTACATAGAAATACTCGCTGTTCATGCCGTCTGCAATGCACTGAGAGATAATGTTGGTGGGGTCAATCGTCATCATGGAGAGCATGCTCTTTTCCACCCCGGGTGCCTGGGGCATGATGGTACGGTCTACCTCTTTGATGGCAGCAGCCTTAAAATCGGGTTTCTCTTTGCTTTGCTCACTCATGGTTTATTGCGTGCGGGACACCATCCTACCTTGGTGCGATACAAAAATCAAGATTTTTTCCGCCCCTCATCAAAAATCGGAAGAATGAGCTTGACATGCCGACTGTATAGCGTATACTGAAAGCATCTTAGATTTATGAAAACGCTTTCCTTACTCTCTGTCTTCGCAGTCGCTGCCGTAGTGGCTCAGGCTGCCCCCGTTATCGAGCCCGACGATCTTTCCGAGGACACCCTGAAGGGCATTGCCTCTGAGCGCCAGAAGGCCAGTCTGAGCAAGTATCACAAGGCCAAGGCTAAGGCCGAGAAGCAGCGCGAGAAAGACGCCAAGGCTGCCGCAGACATTACCCGCGACAACGACGCCGGTATGAAGAAGACCATTCAGCGCCGTGCTCTCAACACCATGCTGCCTCCCTGCGACCGCGAGCCCGAGGCTCCGCGTGATCCCTCCGATTACGAGATTCGCTACTAATAGGCGTTCCGCTTTTTATACCTGTTCTTCTCTCATGGCGGCAGAATACCAACCGGTGTTCTGCCGCTACTCTTTTGTCTTGGGGAAAAGTGCTGTTCCGGTGGTGGTCCGAACATAAAAAAAGCCCCCACGTTAACGGTGAGGGCTCGAAGTATTTGAAGCAGATGTTCAGTTGAGGCGCGTAAGAGTGGTATGTGGCGCTTCATCGGCCTGCAGGCTCCACTGCAGTTCGTGTACACCGGCTTTCAGGCGGTAGAGTAACAGAGCCTGCAAATCTTCGCCTTTCTTACCTTCGCTCTGTACCAGACACATACCGGCGGGTCCATCGGTTATCAGGCGGGTGCCGGAGTAGTCTTTGAGGCAGAGCAGGAAGGCATATATGCCATCTTCTTCAACTTTTACCGTGGCATTGGCAATGCGTATAGTGTTGCCGTCACTTTTCTTGGGGCGCCATTTGAGTTGTTGCTGAACAGTGGCCTTGGCGGTATGGGAACCGGGCAGGGGCTCACGCTCCAACATACGCAGGGCGCGTGTGCGGGCGGCTCGGCGCCAGGTGTCGATGGTGACGAAGGTGGTAGGTATCAGCCCCAGAACCAGCCAGGAGATTGTAGCTGTCATGCCCCACTGCGTGTTGTCGGTCAACACCAGCGTGAGCAGGATGCCACAGAAGGCTGCAGTGACAGCCAGACCGACATAGAAGCCGAAAATCATGCCCGGGAAGAGAATGAAGAGGACGGCATAGCGCAGAAAGGCGCGCAGGTTGAGCGGGGTGCCTTTCAGAAACTCGCGCTTCACAACGGCCTCGTACAGTCGCTGCAAATCAGCCTGCGGGGTGTTTTGATTGATTTTCATGGCGGGGCGTGGGTCAGATTCGTGCGGAGCGCTGGCGCAACAGGTGGTCGGCTATCACCAGCCAAGCCATGGATTCAACGACGGGTACAGCACGCGGCAGCACGCAGGGGTCGTGGCGGCCCTTGCCACGCAGCTGTACTTCGGCGTGTTCGTCGTTCACGGTGTTCTGGGGCATCATGAGGGTGGCCGTGGGCTTGAAAGCCAGTCGCATGTTGATGTCCTCGCCGTTGGAAATGCCGCCCTGTACACCACCGGAGTTGTTGGTGCGGGTGCGCACGCGCTCACCCTCCATGTAGTAGGGGTCATTGTGCTCGGAGCCCTTCAGAGCCGGTGCACCGAAACCGCTGCCGATTTCAAAGCCCTTGCAGGCGGGGATACTCAGCATGGCGTGAGCCAGTGTGGCCTCGAGCTTATCGAAAACCGGGTCGCCCAATCCCACCGGGCAGTTGCGTACGGTGCAGGCAACCACGCCACCGACGGAATCTCCCTTGGCGCGGGCCTCGCGAATGACGACGCTCATGTCCTCAGCGCTCTCGGGGTCGGCAGCACGCACGATGTTGCTCTCGACGACCGCCGGGTCAACGTCGGCAGGCATCACGTGGCAGAACACGGTGTGCACCTGCTGTACCCAAGCGATGACCTGCAGCCCGGGGCAGATGGCCTGTGCCACGGCCTTGGCTACAGCACCCGCGGCTACGCGACCGATGGTCTCGCGTGCGCTGGCGCGCCCGCCACCTGCCCAGGCGCGTATGCCGTACTTGGCATCGTAGCAGTAATCAGCATGCGAGGGGCGGTAAGTGTGCTGCATTTCATTGTAGGCCGAGGACTGGTGGTCCTTGTTGCGAACGGAAAGGGCAATGGGGGTGCCCAGCGTCACGCCATCGAGCACGCCACTCAGGATTTCAACTTTGTCCTCTTCATTGCGAGGCGTTACAATATCGCTCTGCCCGGGGCGACGGCGATCCAGCTCTGCCTGAATCTGCTCTGTGGTGAGCGGAACCCCTGCCGGGCAACCATCAATCACCACACCCACACCCACACCGTGGGACTCACCCCAGGTGCTGACTTTGAAAACGGAACCGAATGAACTGGACATAACGTGTACGCGCGTATAATAACCGATAAGGCCGATGAATGCAAGCCACTAACGTGACAACCCATGGCCAACGCATTTGAAATGATTTACAATCTACCATTTACAATCTACAAAGTTGAGCTAGGCGGCCTTTCGCCCGCGGATAGGCGTAGCCTATCCCTCCGTTCACGCCCCCGGCTTCGCTTAACCCAGGCGTAAGCCTGCATTCCCCTACATTGTAGATTGTCGATTGTAAATTGTAGATTACTTCATCCTCTGTAGTACTGCCAATTCAGGTAGGTCAGGTAGCCCATGAGAATGGTCATGAACCACATGCCGTTGGTGACAGCATACAAGACCACGCAGCTGCCGACTACCAGACCGACGATAGAGCTGAGCTTGATGTTGTCTGTCAGGGTGTAGAGCAGGTGGCCGCCATCCAGTGGCAGTACCGGCAGCAGGTTGAAGATGCTCCACCACATGCAGATGAGCATGAGGATTTCATACACCTTCAGCACGGTGAGGGGGAGTATACCATCCTGCACTGCGGTTGCAAGGCTGGCAAAGTTCTCCGGGCTCATGGATTCAATGGCACCGAAGGGAGCATGCAGGTAAAAAGAGATACCGGCTCCGATATCACCCACGTGCAGGCCCAGTATGATAGCAGCAATCAAACCCAGTGCCAGACCGCCCAGCGGACCGGCTGCCGTGAACAGGAACTGGTCCCGGCGTGTGTAGGGGGCGCAGGGAAGGATGGTAAGCCCGCCCATCATGGCTATTGTAATAATGGGTTGCTGCCCGGTAAGTCGGCGCCCCATGAGCGCATGCCCCATTTCATGTGCCAGCAGGGAGAGCATGCCCATGGCGACGAAAATGGCGACTTGCAGCAAATCGGTCCCGCTGCTGATGCCCAGCCCGCCACCCAGCAGGGCAAGAACCACCCAGGAACTCGGGTCGATGCTGACCGGAATACCCCAAAGCGTGAAAAATAGGGTGCCTTTTCGGCTGTTGTTCGTATTCATGCCTCTTTTTTACCTGAAAAATCCCCAATTGACAACCGAAAAGCAGAAAAAATGCACTTTTTTTGCAAAAATACAAAAAAAAGCTTGCAATGCACGACGGAAAGTAGTAAAATCTCCCCGCACCCCGAAAACAACGGGAAACGCAAATCCGGCGTAGCTCAGTGGCAGAGCGGGTGACTGTTAATCACTAGGTCGTTGGTTCGACCCCAACCGCCGGAGCTGAAAGGCCAGAGGACATCGTTCTCTGGCCTTTCTTGTTTATACCGTGTGCGCCTTCGTTTTCTACTGCGGGAATGGGACATGCCCACACTTTATAACGAAGAGCCATCATTTTCAGCAAAAATCTACTTTTTCGCTTGCAACAGCATCACCAATGCTGTATATTTTTTCCGGCGGCATAGGAGCAGGTCTCTCAGCCTCTCGATACACGAGGAAAAGGTTATACCTGCACGAGCCACTTAAAACTCTAAAAAGTCAATATTTACAAACATGAAGAAAACATTTATTGCGCTTATGGCTCTGACGGGTGTTGCTACGGCAGATGTTGCAACAACTCCGGTTTGGACAACCAGCAGCCCGGCTCCCGGCCAGGTGACATATAGCTTTACCCAGATCGGTTCATTCAACTTTACCGATTTAGGTGATGCGGCTATCAAGGAGGGTGAGAGTTTCACCATTACCATGAAGTTTGTCTGCCCCTCCAATCCTTTCATTCAGGGTGACGGACTTTCCTTCGTTGCTGCGAAGGGTGAATCTAGCAGTGATTTATATGATATTAACGGCGGTCATAATCAGTTCCGAGTGTACCTTCGCCCTAAGGATGATTGTCTCATCCTCAGTCTTAATGGTTGGACATACGGCTACGGTGATAATGCTAACACCGACTCCACCTCCTACGTTACAAACTTCCCTCAGACGGGCGATATTTCTGCCGAAAATCCGGTAGTTCTTGGCTTCACTCTGCAATACGTAGCTGAAGGCGATAACCATTTCATATTCTCTACTACAGAGGATAGTCAGGTACAAATTTCCCCGATTACAGACTACAATGTTGTGAGATCCTACAACTTCTCTGACCTCACAAACTATACAGGCCAGTGGGTCAATGCTCCTGCAGACATAGTTAGCACGATTTCTATCACCAAGGCCGGCGAAATTCCCTCCGTCCCCGAGCCGACTACGGCCACGCTTTCCCTGCTGGCTCTGGCAGGCTTGGCTGCTCGCCGTCGTCGCAAGTAAATTGTCTTTTTCATTGAATTGAAAACAAAGCCGTTGCTTCATAACGAGGCAGCGGCTTTCTGCTATACTCAAAACAACACCCCGATTTCAGTGACGTTGGATTTACTCGGCGCGGTGAGTATGCTTTAGTTTCATCTGCAACTCTGCATCCTTTTGCCTGACTTTAACGGCAGAGGGCAGGGAGTGTAATTGCCGGTAAGCTGCATCGGGTAAAACCAGTCCGGGGCGGAGGGGCGCTTTTTTATGGAGATGCTCAGCTTCGTGCGAAAGGGGGATGGTTGTCGATTTGTCCCAATATAATATGACCTCGTTGTTAATATCGTAAAAAACGAGCACGGGAGCCACGCCTCCGCAGCTGCTATATATCGGGTTAATCTGTACCGGGAACAGCACATTCCCCTGTGAATCCGGCTTCAAACGTGGGGCCGGCGTCATGAAGGCGCTTTGTGGCAAAGGCGGCATGGCCTTGGCCTGTCCCAGCAGAGTGACAACTTGAGCAAACTCGTCGCGATTGAGTTTAACCGGCGCCGGTAACAGGGAATCATCGCAGGCGTCGCAATCGTATATCCACTGCCACTCTGCTCTTACTGCCTTTGGCAACGATTGGTGCAGCTTAGTCACACCGGAGCTGAGGTTCTCCACATGGCTGTTGTAATCCCTCAGACACCACTCCTCGTGTTTGCGGTTATATTTTGCCTGCTCTGACCACAATTGCAGTTGCTGACAACCCACTGCTGTTGCAGCGGTCACAAGAATCAACATTCTTTTCATCAGCATACTTTCTGTCAGGGTGGTTGTCTGAGTTGGTTCGATTCAGCTCAGTGCTGCAGCAGGTTGCGCTGCCAGTTCATGAGCTTGCTCATGCCGCGCTCATAGTCGGCTGCTATACTTTCGAGCTGGCTGCGGGTTGCAATGATGCAGGGCTCCAGGTCGAGAGTCTGAGCGATGGTGTTGCGGCGCTTCTGCCAGTGCTCCAGACGTTCCTCGAACTCCGGGTCTGTCTCATGGCGTGTGCGCTTGGGCGGCTGGGGGTAGTCATCCTCATCCAGCAGCTGAAAACGTTCCACGGCTCGGCGGAAGCGGGCAGCACGGTGTGCGTGGAAATGGTGCGGAGTGTGAATGGGGCGGAACTCCTGCAGGGCAATGCTCCAGCGAATCAGTTCATCGTTGCCGCAAACCATGAAGGCGGGGCGATCCCAGAGGGCAGCCTCGTCATTGCGCCAGTTCCAGAGTTCGCGCAGGGCGGCAAGACCGCGAGCCTCGAGATTGCCGCTGCCCTTAATACGCCACGGCTCGCTGTCAGCGGCCAGATGTCGCTCGCGGCCCTTCTGCATCTGCAGTTCGCAGCTCTCAATGAACCAGTCATAACGCCCGGCAGCCTTCAGGCGCTCTACCAGAATATCGGCCATGCTGAGCATGTATTTCACGTCCCCCTGAGCGTATTCCTTCATGCTCTCGGTCATGGGGCGCAGCCCCCAGTCGGCTTTCTGGTTTTTCTTGCTGAGGGTGACATCGAAGAAATGCTCCACCAGCGCAGCGAGGCCGAACTGGCGGAACCCCAGTAGGCGTGCGGCAATCTGAGTGTCGAGAATGAGACGGGGCAGGGTACCGAAAGCGGTTTGCAGCAGGTTCATGTCGTAATCTGCACCGTGCATCCATACATCAGCCTGCTCCATCCACACGGCGAAGAGTCGCAAATCCTCGATGGCAAGCGGGTCAATGATAGTCACTCCCTGTTCGTCTGCATACTGAATCAGGCAGAGTTTTTCGCGGTGGCGGTGCATGCTGTCGGCTTCAAGGTCGAGCACAGTACGCCCTGCAGGTTGGGCCATCGCGCGAACCTTCCATTCAAACAGTGCCTGAGTGTCAGTAATCATGAACGCGCGGCATGCTATCACATCTGTGAGTTAATTGCAAGCGTAAACAACAGATACTGGCATATTCTATATGAGGATTATTTCTTGCCCTCGCTGATTTCGTGTGATATAGTCTGCCTATGGCTATCGAACAATTCAGGGGTGAAATCCCCCGTCTGACGGCTCCGGCTTTCATCGCGGCAAGTGCAGATATCATCGGCAGAGTGACTGTGGCGGAGGACGCCTCGGTCTGGTACAATGCCACCGTGCGCGGCGATGTGTCGCCCATTTCCATCGGTCGTGGCAGCAATGTGCAGGACAACTGCTGTCTGCATGTGGATTATGAGTTGGGGTGCCATTTGGGTGAGTACGTAACCGTGGGGCACAGTGTGACCCTTCATGCCTGTACGGTGGAGGATAAGTGCCTGATTGGTATGGGTGCCATTGTGCTTGATGGTGCTGTGGTGGGGCATGGTTCTATCGTGGGTGCTCATGCTCTGGTGACCAAAAATACCATCATTCCCCCGTACAGTCTGGTACTGGGTTCGCCTGCCAAGGTGGTTAAGCAACTTTCCCCCGAAATTGAGGAGGAAAATTATCGCCATGCTCTCGGATATGTGGAGTTAGCTCGAGAATTTGCTGCCCGTTGATGCATTTTTTGCGTAAAAAGCTATAAATTCAATGAAGTAGTGCGGTGCGGAAGTGGGTTTGTCGTTGACAAATTGCTGTCCGGCAGGTATGATACGCCGCATGCAAACACGAGTGATTGAGGTAGACCCGCTGGAGGACTGCCGCAGTGTGTACAAAGAGGCCGCCGCTGTCATGACGGAGGGCGGGCTGGTGGCTATTCCTACGGAAACGGTTTACGGACTGGGGGCAGATGCCCTTAATACCGAGGCTGTGGCGAATGTCTTTGCCGTGAAGGCTCGCCCGAGTTTCGACCCTCTTATCTGTCACTTCGCCCGCGCGAAGGACATTGCCGACTATACCGAGGTGCCTGCTGAGTTGCAGTCGCTGGTTGATAAACTGGCCAAGGAGTTCTGGCCCGGTCCCATGACGCTGGTGCTGCCGCGCAAGCCCATCATTCCCGACATTGTGACAAGTGGTCTGCCCACCGTGGCCTGCCGCGTGCCCTCCCATGAGGTCATGCGTGGCGTGGCTCGCGCGCTGGGGCACCCGATTGCCGCGCCGAGCGCCAATCGCTTTGGTCATATATCCCCGACCAGTGCTCAGGCTGTGCAGAAGGAACTGGGGGGCTCCATACCGCTGGTGCTCGATGCCGGCGCCTGCTCCGAGGGGCTGGAAAGCACGATTCTGATGCCCTGTCTCGATGAAAAGGGCAAGCCCGCCGTGCGCCTGCTGCGAGAGGGACCCCTTACCCGTGAGAAATTGCGTGGTATCTGCCGAGTCATCAAACCCGGTAAGGGCAAGACTGCCGAGCCGGCTCTGCCGAATGCCCCCGGGCAGCTCACCAGCCACTATGCCCCCGGCAAGCCCCTTATTCTGCATAATCCGCGCGAAGAGTTCATCCCCGAGGAAGGCGTGAACTACGGGCTTATCAGCTACGAGGGCGAGTCTGACTTGGCTCAGCAGGATTGCTGGGTTGAGGTCATGCCGCTTTCCCCCGGCAGTGGTCGCCTGGCCGAGGCTGCCGTGCGTCTGTTTGCCGTCATGCGTGCGATGGATGAGAATGAGAACGTGCAGGTTATCGTGGCCGAGGAATTGCCCGAAACCGGTCTGGGCTGCGCCATGATGGACCGCCTGCGCCGTGCAGCTGCCAAACGCGAGGAAGTGTAAGGGAGTATGAGAGCTATTCAATCTCTTGTCGTTGCCATTGTGCTGCGAGTGGTGCATGCTGCTCTGGTGGAACTGCGCGAGCTCGACAGCCGTGTGGCAAAGGAGTTCGAGCGCATGCCCGAGGGGCTCAGCTATGCCATTCGCACCGGCCATAACGGCCCGGAGCTCTTTGTGCAGTGGGATGGCCGTGAACTGCGCCGACTGGCCGAACTGTCCGCTCCTACCTGCGCCCTGCGCATTAAGAGCATGCCGCTCTCTTTCCGCCTGTTTACCGGGCAGATGGGATTGGCCCAGGCCTATGCCCGCCACGCCTTCACCATGGGAGGTGAGGTGGCAGACGTCATGCGCCTGGCCCGCTTGGTGAACTTGGTGGAGAGTTACCTGTTCCCCAAAATCATTACCCGTCGCATCATGACCGATGTGCCCGAGACGGAAGTGAACTTCCTGAAAGCTTATGCCCGCATTGCTCGCGGGTTCCTGACCTGCAAATACAAACTTGCCCGATAAATTATGGTACCTTACTTTGAATTTCAGAACGCCGTTAAGCTGCTTTGCGGCGAACTTGCGCTGGAGCGCATCGCTATTGAACTGGAGCTGATGGGGGCAGAGCGTCCGCTCATGCTGTCGGATGCCGTGCTCACCAAAATCGGCACGCTGGCTGTCGTGATTCAGGCCATGGAGTCCGAGGGCGTGAACCCCGCTGCCGTATTCACGGAGATTCCGGTGGACTCCTCGCTGGCCGTGGTGAACAAGATTGCTGCATTCTACCGCGAGCAGGGCTGCGACTCCATTGTGGCAGTGGGTGGCGGTTCGGTGATTGATACCGCTAAGGGTGTGCGCCTGGTGCTCTCGCAGAACCGTCAGGATATCCTGTCCCTCAGCGGGTTGGATAATCTGGTGCGCGGTCGTCATATTCCTTTCGTTGTCGTGCCCACGACTGCCGGTACCGGGTCGGAGTGCACCGGCGTGGCCGTGATTCGTAATGATGATAACGGCGTGAAGATGGAGTTCCTGTCCCCCTACGTCGAGCCCGATGTCGCTGTGGTTGACCCTCGTATGACCATGGGCCTGCCGCCCAAGGCCACTGCAACCACCGGTATGGATGCCCTTGTGCATGCTATTGAGGCTTGCACCTGCCAGCAGGCTAATCCCCTGAGCTCTGCCTACGGTACTGCGGCTATCCGCATGATTGCTGAAAATGTGGAGACCGCCACTCGCAATGGTAAGGATAAGCAGGCACGCTTCGCCATGGCTCTTGCATCGACCCTGGCCGGTATTGCCTTCTCGAACTCCATGGTGGGCGCCGTGCATGCCATCGGCCATGCTCTGGGTGGTGTGTGCCACGTGCCGCACGCAGTTGCCATGACCATACTGCTGCCGCATGTCATGCGCTACAATCTCAGCCATAGTGCAAGGGACTACGCTGACCTGCTGCCTTGGCTTGTTGGGCAGGATGCCGCCATGGCCACCCCCGCCGGTGAACGGGCCGAGGCTGCTATTGCCGCGGTGGAATCCCTGAGCCGACGTCTGGCGGATATCTGCGGTATTCCGCTCAAACTGAGCGATGCCGGTGTGAGCAAAGATGCTTTTGCCCATGTGGCCGAGGTCGCGGTGAATGATGGTGCCCTTATCGTCAATCCCCGCGCAGCCGATGAAGCTCAGGTGATTGAAATCCTTAACGCCGCTTACTGATATGCAGAATATTGTTGAAAAACAGCGTCAGTTTTTCCTGACCCACACGACACGCGATGTCAAATATCGTCTGGCAGCCCTCAAGAAATTGCGCAAGACAATCGTTGAGTGGGAACCCCGTATCGCCGAAGCCCTGCAGAAAGACCTCGGCAAGTGCGGAACCGAGACCTACATGACCGAAATCGGTATGGTGTTGGCCGGCCTGAGCGAGAACATCAGCCACCTGCGCCGCTGGAGTCGCCCCAAGAAGGTGCTTGCTCCGCTGGCTCAGTTTCCCTCCACCTGCCGCGTGCAGCCCGAGCCCTATGGCGTGTCGCTTATCATCAGCCCGTGGAATTACCCCATTCTGCTCTGCCTTGACCCGTTAGCCGCGGCTCTGGCTGCCGGCAACTGTGCTGTGGTTAAGCCTTCCTCTATGTCTCCCGCTACGTCCGAGGTGATTGCAGAAATGCTCGGCAGCATTTTCCCTCCCGAGTACGTCACAACTGTTCTGGGTGGGCGTAAGGAAATCGGTGCTCTGCTGGAGCAGAAGTTTGACTATATCTTCTTCACCGGCAGTCCGGTGGTCGGTCATGTGGTGATGGAGGCCGCCGCCCGTAACCTCACACCGGTCACACTGGAGCTGGGGGGCAAGAGCCCCTGTATAGTGGACGAAACGGCCAATGTTGCCGTGGCTGCCCGCCGTATCGCCTTCGGCAAAATCCTTAATGCCGGGCAGACCTGCGTGGCTCCTGACTACCTCTTCATTCACAGCAGCCGTAAGCAGGAGTTTATTGAAGCCTATCGTGCTGAGGTCAAACGCATGCTCGGTGATGAACCGCTGAAGGACGCTACCTTCACCCACATCATCAACGAGCGCCACTTCAATCGCCTGACCGGTCTCATGCAGGGCGCAACGGCTCTCATTGGTGGCAAGGGTGACCCCGAAACCCTGCGCATCGAACCCACGCTGTTGGATGACGTTACCCCTGAGTCTCCCTGCATGCAGGAGGAGATTTTCGGCCCCATTCTGCCCATGATGACTTGGGATAAGTGGGAGGAGGTCGAGAAGTTCGTGCTCAGCCGTCCGCGCCCGCTCGCTTCATATCTGTTCACCACCAGCAGCGCCAATGAAAAGCGCTTCGTCAACAACCTATCCTTCGGAGGCGGCTGTGTGAACGACACCATCATTCACCTTGCTGTCCACGGCCTGCCCTTCGGTGGCGTGGGCGACAGCGGTATGGGCGCCTATCATGGCAAAGCCGGGTTCGATACCTTCACACACTACAAGTCTGTGCTCACGAAGGCCAACTGGCTCGACCTTCCCATGCGCTATCACCCTTACAATTCCTTTGCAGAGAAATTGCTGCGCATTTTCCTGCGCTGATTTTTGAGCTCAGAGCTCGAAAACATCCACAGGCTGTACGCCCGGTTTGGGGTAAACCACCATACCATCGGGAGTGCAGCCTGTGCTGTGCCTCATGATACGGGTGATGTTGCCCGCTGCATCGGTGGTAAAGATAAAGGTATATCTGCCGATGCGGAATTGGCGAGGTGTATCGGTACGGAAGCTATGTGTACTGTTACCGGTGGGGGACAGGCGCATGATGGTTAGAGTGCAGCCATCTGCCGAAAGGGAGACAATATCGCGGGCAATCTGTTCCCCTTGCTGACGGTCAATGGTCACGGAGCCGACCGAGGCAACCATGCCGATGGGAGCCGGGGCAGCCGTGAGAATGGGCGTGCAGAGCAGGGCAGCTATCAGGAGGATTTGGGAGCGAATGTTCATGGTGGTGTAGAGTCTCTGCCTATATAATACATCCTGCAGCGAAAAAAGCGAGATTATGTTATAAAAAAATGCGTTTCTGTCATGCTGCGACTAATCGTTACTTCATGCTTGACATTTATGTGTCGATAAGGCACTCTTTCCGCGCAATGAACAACACTGTACTCATAATCGGAGCTGGTGGTGTGGGCCATGTGGTGGCTCACAAGTGTGCCCAGATGGCAGATGTTTACCACAACATCCATCTGGCCTCTCGTACCAAGAGCAAGTGCGATGCGATTGCGGCCGATGTGCTGGCACGCAGCGGCGTGCAGATTACTACCCACGCGGTGGATGCCGACAATGTGGCCGCCACGGTGGCTCTCATTAAGGAAGTGCAGCCCGACCTCGTGCTCAATGTGGCTCTGCCTTATCAGGACCTGCCCCTGATGGATGCCTGTCTGGAGGCCGGTGTGAACTACCTCGATACCGCTAACTACGAGCCCCGCGACGTGGCCAAGTTTGAGTACAGCTGGCAGTGGGCTTACCAGGAGCGTTTTCAGAAGGCCGGCCTCTTTGCCCTGCTGGGTTCCGGTTTCGACCCCGGTGTGACCAACGTGTATACCGCTTGGGCTCTTAAGCATCACTTCGACGAGATTGAGTACCTCGATATCATCGACGTGAACGGTGGTGACCACGGTCAGGCCTTTGCTACCAACTTCAACCCCGAAATCAACATCCGCGAGGTGTCCGCCCCCTGTCGTCACTGGGAGAACGGTGATTTCCAGGAGACCGGTGCCATGAGCATGCACCAGCCCTTCACCTGCCCGAATGGTGTGGGTACCTACGAGATTTACCGCATGTACCACGAGGAGATGGAATCTCTGGTGAAGCACATCCCCACCATTAAGCGTGCTCAGTTCTGGATGAGCTTCTCCCCGAATTACATCAACCACCTTACCGTGCTCAAGAATGTGGGCATGACCCGCATTGACCCCGTTATGTACAATGGCGTGGAAATCGTGCCGCTGCAGTTCCTGAAGGCCGTGCTGCCCGACCCCGGCGATCTGGGCAAGACCACTCACGGCCGCACCTGTATTGGCTGCGTGATTCAGGGCAAGAAGGATGGTAAGTACAAGGCAGTCTACATCTACAACATCTGCGACCACGAGGAATGCTTCCGCGAGGTGGGCTCTCAGGCTATCTCCTACACCACCGGCGTGCCCGCTGCAATCGGTGGCCGCATGATTATGACCGGCACCTGGAGTGGGCAGGGCGTGTTCAATATGGAGCAGAACGACCCCGATCCCTTTATGGAAGCCCTCAACAAGTACGGTCTGCCCTGGCAGTGCATCGAGCTGACTGAAGAGCAGGCTCGCGCTCTGCGTGTGACTGAGTAAAGCTCGAAGTCACGATATAAAAGCTTATCATTTCAGCCCGTCTCCACTTTGCGGAGACGGGCTTTTTCAATTAAAAATTTCATTGCAGCTATGAGTGCGGGGTAAAATTCCCAACCCGGCATATTCGGGCTATCCGGGGCGATGGAGTTGCATGCCGAAGTTTTTGTGCCTGCATACCTTGCAAGATATAAATTTGTCTTGACAATCAGGTGACAGAGAGTAGAATCTTGGCCGCTTCGGCTCCGCATGCACGCGCAGCCGACCGTAATCATTTTTATTAAGCATCATTACTATGAACAGTTACCGTACCCATACGTGCGATGAGCTCCGCCTTTCTGATGTCGACAAGCAGGTAACGCTTGTGGGCTGGGTGGATACCGTTCGCGACCACGGTGGTGTGATTTTTATCGACCTTCGTGACCGCGCTGGCAAAACTCAGGTTGTTTTCCACCCTGAGAATAATGCTCAGCTTGCTAATGATGCCGAGAATCTGCGCGTGGAGTCTGTGATTCAGGTGACCGGTAAGGTAGTTGCCCGTCTGAAGACCGATGAGGTCGATGCCACCAACCCCGACCTTGCCACCGGTGAGATTGAGGTGGACGCCGCCTCCATGAACGTGCTCAACCGCGCTGCTGTGCTTCCCTTCCAGCTTGACCGCAATATCGCCAACGAGGATATTCGCCTGAAGTACCGTTTCCTCGACCTGCGCCGTACCCCCATGCAGCGCAACATGATTCTGCGTCACCGCATTACCAAGACCATGCGTGACTATCTCGACGAGCAGGGCTTCCTCGAGATTGAGACCCCCATTCTTTCCAAGAGCACTCCCGAGGGTGCCCGTGACTTCCTGGTTCCCAGCCGTCTGAACCCCGGTACCTTCTACGCTCTGCCGCAGGCTCCCCAGCAGTACAAGCAGCTGCTCATGGTTGCCGGTATGGAGAAGTATTTCCAGGTTGCCCGTTGCTTCCGTGACGAGGACCTTCGCGCTGACCGCCAGCCCGAGTTCACCCAGATTGATATCGAGGCCTCCTTCATCACCCCCGAGGACGTGTACGCCTGGATTGAGAACATGCTTAAGCGCGTGTTCAAGGAGTCCGTCGGTCGCGATATCGTGACTCCTTTCCCCCGCATGACTTGGAAGGACGCCATGGACCAGTACGGTTCCGACAAGCCCGAACGCCGCTTCGAGATGAAGATTACGGATTGCTCAGACATCTTCGCTAACAGTGAGTTCCGCGTGTTCTCCGGTGCTATCGCTAATGGTGGCGTGGTAAAGGCCATTAACGCCAAGGGCTTCAACCCCTCCGTCGGTCAGGTGGACTCCCTCACTCAGACCGCCATTGAGGCCGGTGCTAAGGGCCTTGCCTACATTAAAGTGCGTGACGTTGCCAACACCAAGGAGTGGAAGAGCCCCATTACCAAGCGCCTTTCTCAGGCTGAGATAGATGCCCTCGTTGAGCGCCTGAACATCGAGAGCGGTGACTGCATCTTCTTCGCTGCCGGCGAGTGGGAGCAGAGCTGCACCATCCTCGGTCGTGTGCGTTTGGCCTGCGGTGAGTTCATGGAGCTGCTTAAGGGCAATACCGACATCGACCTCTTCTGGGTGAACCGCTTCCCCCTGTTCGGCTGGGATGCCGAGGAGCAGCGTTTCTGCGCTGTGCACCACCCCTTCACCCGCCCCGTACCCGAGGACGTGGAGAAGGTGCTCAAGGGCGAGATTTCCACCGACCTGTGCGCAGAGGCCTACGACGTTATCTTTAACGGTAACGAGCTGGGTGGCGGTTCCATTCGTATTCACGAGAAGGATCTGCAGGATGCCACATTCCGCGCCCTTGGGCTGGATGACGCCACCATCGAGGAACAGTTCGGGCACCTGCTGGCTGCCTTCTCCTTCGGCGCTCCGCCCCACGGTGGTCTGGCGCTCGGTCTTGACCGCGTCGTCATGCTCATCGGGCAGTGCGAGTCTATCCGCGAGGTGATTGCATTCCCCAAGAACAACCGTGGTGCCGACCTCATGAGCGAATCTCCCGCTCCTGCAGAGCCCAACCAGCTGCGCGATATCCACATTCAGGTTAAGCTGCCTGAGAAACTGCGCCTGAAGCTCGAGGCCGAGAAAGCCGCCGCTGCAGAGCAGGGCGAGTAAAGGTATAACAATTTGATAACCGGGCGGGGTGGCTGTTGGCTACCCCGCCTGATTTGTTTGGCCCCCTGGTATGTCGCGATAATAAATATTATTTTTCAATACTGAACTATTTTCTGCTTGACCAACCCCTGTAAAAAAGCTAGGATTAGAGCGTGACGAGGGGTGCTGGTAGCGCCCGCTACTGACCACATATTATTAACATATTAATATTCAAAGTTATGAAAAAATCTGTAGTTCTTCTTCTGGCCGCTGCACTGGGACTTTCTTCCTGCGCCTGGGATTCCAGCTATGGCTCTGTTTCTTCCAACAAAATCGGTGTAACCCAGCAGGTTCTGCCTGCCACTGTGGTATCTGCCTACGATGTGAAGGGCGAGACCTCCTCTACCGCTAAGAATCTCGGTACCGGTATCGGTGCTGTTCTGGGTGCCGGCGCCGGTCAGATGCTCGGCGGTGGCTCCGGTCGTATTGTTTCCGCTGCCGGTTTCGGTGTAGCCGGTGCTCTTGCCGGTCGTTACCTGACGGACTCTATGGGCAACACCCGCTGCCAGCGTGTAACCGTGAAGGTTGACGGCAAGAATGGCCCCACCTACTCCTTCGTACAGCCCGTTTACAAGGAGTTTGGTCCGCTTTCTCCCGGCATGCATGGCAACTATCACCACGGTTCCGATGCCCACTTCACCCCCGATGGGTATTGATTTCTTTTCTTAAGTGCTACAAAACAGGACAGAGATGCTTTTCTCTGTCCTGTTGTTCCGTTTTTTGTTGTTAGCGTAATGTCTATACATTGTTTCTGTATGAAAGGTTCTTTCATTGTGTCAGCTTTGTGTAGGAACTAATTATGCCTTGAAAATTGTCTTTTCTAATAGAGAAAAATCGAGTGGTGCGTGTCGTGGGTAAAACGTTGCTTTTAGTCTAGTCTCCTGCCTACATTTACTGATTCTATAACCGTGTCAAATATTGCATTAATCATTGCCGGGGGCGTTGGCTCCCGAATGGGGTTCGAAATCCCTAAACAGTTTGTCAAAGTTTACGATAAACCTGTTTTGTTGTATACCTTGGAGAGCTTTCAGAAGCATGACATGGTAGACAGTATTGTCTGTGTCTGCATAGAAGGGTGGATAGAGGAACTGCAGCGTTATGTGGATTTTTACGGTATTTCCAAACTGAAGCTGATAGTTCCGGGCGGTAGTACAGGGCAGGAGTCAATCCGTAATGGTGTATATGCCATCAGTGAGTTTGCTCAGGATGATGATAACATTATTATACATGATGGTATTCGTCCCATGGTAGATGCTCACGTGCTGACCGATGTACTGCATGTGTGCTCTGAGAAGGGGAATGCCGTAACTTCGTTGCCCTACAATGAGCAGATATTCCTGGTGGCTGAAGATGACCCCTCAACCACTACTCAGTATATCCCTCGCGAAACTCTGCGACGTGTTTCAACCCCTCAGGCCTACAAACTCGGTAAACTGGTCTGGGCGTATAAGAAGGCCTTTGCCGAGGAAATCGGTATTTACGGTTCTTCCTATACCAATACCATGATGGTAGAACTGGGCGAGCGATTGAACTTTGCTGCCGGCTCTGACAAGAATATAAAACTCACTACGCAGGATGATTTGGAGTTGTTTAAGGGATATCTGAATGCTCATTGATAAAGATATGACTACAAGCGAACTTTATTCAGAAGATCTGGAAACCTGTCTGGACTCTGTCGTTAATTTGACAGCGTTACGAGGAAAAGCCGTACTCATCACGGGGGCAACCGGGATGATAGGTAGTTTCATGGTGGATGCCTTAATGCACGGTAATCGCAATCTGGGGCTGGACTGTGTTGTTGTGGCCATGGGGCGTAGTGAAGAGAAGGCTCGGAGGCGTTTTGAAAAGTATTGGAATGATGAGAAGTTCGTCTTTGTGCAGCATGACGTGAACTTTCCCATCCCGGAAGATGTACCTGTAATTGATTATATCGTTCATTCTGCCAGTACAACTCATCCGGTAGCATATGCGACAGAACCAATCAGTACCATAACGACCAACATTTTTGGTACTTGGAATTTGCTGAATCATTTGTGTTCAAAATCGCCAAACGCGAGGTTAGTGCTCACTTCCTCCGTGGAGATATATGGTCAGAATCGTGGGGATGTTGAGTATTTTGATGAGAATTACTGCGGTTATATTGACTGCAATACGTTGAGAGCCGGTTATCCTGAGAGTAAACGTCTCAGTGAAGCGTTGTGTCAGGCATATGTAAAGGAGAAGGACGTTGATTATGTGATAGCCCGATTACCTCGGACGTATGGCTCAACCATGCTTAAGAGCGATACAAAGGCCCTTTCCCAATTCTTGATGAAAGGGCTCAATGGTGAGGATATTGTTCTTAAAAGTGAGGGTAATCAGTTCTTTTCCTATGCTTATGTGGCTGATGCTGTGGCCGCGGTATTGACTATCATGTTAGCCGGTTCCCGTAGCGTAGCGTACAATATTGCAGATGAACAATCTGATATCACGTTGAAAAACCTCGCCGGTTTAGTCGCAGAGATAAGTGGTACAAACTTGCGATTCGAATTACCCGATAGTACCGAAAAATCAGGCTTTTCTACGGCAACCAAGGCTGTCATGAATGCCTCCATGCTCAAAGAGTTGGGGTGGAGCCCTAAATATAGCATAAAGACGGGAATTATGCGTACTCTCGAGCTCTTAAAGCATAGCATCTGATAATGGCCATAACTCTTCAAAGTTGTATTAAAGCACTCTTGCCGGCTTCATCCGGTAAAGTTATACATGTTCTCCGTCGAGGAATATATTGCACATCGATATATAGAAAATATGTCATGCGAAAAAAGGTCGAGCGCCTACGCATGAAGGCGCGTATACGTGTGCTTTTCATTTCGTATACTCCCACCATGTGGAAGGGTGACTCTCTCTTCCGGGCAATGAGTAAACATGAGCGATTTGAACCGCAAATTCTTGTGCTTCCTAATATGCTAATAGAGAGCCTCGAGGAAAGATTGTCCGAATATGTGAGCCTGAAGGATTTTTTTGACAAAAAAGGTTATCCGTATTTGGAGTGGTCAGCAGTTGACGGGACGACAAGCAGTAAAAAAATACCTAGCGATTATGATTTAATTTTTTATCCTCAATCGGGCAATGGCTGTGTGCCTCGCGCTCTTGACATGTTTCGACATGCCGGGCGGTTAATGATATGTTGCGATTACGCTTTCCACTCGGGGCGTCAGAATTGGGCATTCAATAAGTGGTATCAGAATGCCTCTTGGATTGATTGCTATGAGAATGAGACCATGCAGAGACTGTCGGAACGTGAGAAGTTCAACAAAGGTGTGAACTCTTATGTAACCGGCTTACCGATAGTCGATGAGTTTACCAGAAACGATTATGTGGACAACTGGAAGCCCCAGCCAACATCCTGCAAAAGAATTATATGGGCGCCGCACTGGTCTCTTGTGCAGGAACGCAGTGCTTTGCCTTGTTATTCGAATTTTCTCGAAATGGCTGATTTTATGTTGGAGTTTGCCCTCTCTCACATTGGAAAGATTCAGTTCGCTTTTAAGCCTCACCCATGGCTTAAACAGGAGCTTTATCGACATCCGGATTGGGGAAAAGAACGTACAGATGCCTACTACGCCTCTTGGGAGAATGGTGTGAATACGCAGTTAGAGCAGCGAGGATATGTGGACCTCTTTATGACCTCTGATGCGTTGATACATGACTGCAGTTCTTTTTGCTGCGAGTATCTGCTTACCGGTAAGCCTGTATTATTTATGGCAAGAAACGAAGATAAGCAGGTCGCTCAGCTCAATGAAATGTCTCATGCAGCGTTTTACTCTCAGTACATTGGGCACACGATGGCGGATTTGAAGCGTTTTTTACAGGAGCAGGTCAACGATGAGTGTGATCCCATGAAAGAGCACCGCGCTGCAACCGTAGCAAAGTATCTTACTCCTCCTCATGGAAAGAGTGCTGCTGAGAATATTATGCAGGCTATTTTGAATGCTCCTCTTTGAATGATGCTCCGTTTTCTGGTACGTTTAAGAAAGCTGAGAGTACGTGAAATCAGTATTTAAGAAAGTTGTTTCTTGGTTTTCCGAAGCTGTTTTTTTGCTGCTTTCATAAGCTGGCGTGCATACATCATTACAAGTCTTTGCACCGCGCGAGTGAGTAGCAGCATGCTTTTTTCATAGAGAAAGAGCAGTAATGAAACAAAATTACCTGTTAGTAATCGTCGTTGTTTAATCTCATCGGACCAGCGCGGTAATCTGACGCTGTCTAAATGCATGAGCCAGTTACCCAAAGAACGAAGTCTGAAATAACGATGCGCTTCTTTCGGACAAGGTAACTCGAGCAGCATCTGCTGTTGCAGCATGAGTGCCTGCAAGCCCATACCCTGATCGTTTATCTTCCATTCCTGGCTAAAGTTTGCGGATTGAGATTCTTTTCTTTGTCGATAGATAGCTGTAGGTTCATCAATGGTTCCTATAGCTCCTGCATGGAGGGCAAAGCGGCTCCAAGCTACATTATCTTCGTACATTTGAATACCCTCAGGAAAATGAAGATGTTTTATTGCCATATCTCGTTTCAAAATGATTGTAGATGCCAGCGGGACAGGTCCAAACTCAAGAAACCAGCTGCTATGATAAAATGAGGTTTTATCGGGCGCTTTGCGAGAGAAATCTACATCGTTTATAGCTTCGGCATATACTACATTTGTGGCATACCAATGAAATTGGGGATATTTCTCAAAAAATAATTTTGCTTTCTCCAAGTGGAAAGGCTGCCAGACATCATCACTGTCCAGAAAGGCTACATAGGTTCCTCTTGCTTCCTGTATACCGCGGTTGCGCGCGCAACTTACCCCACTATTGGGTTGTGTAATAACTCTTAACCTGGAGTCGGTTTCCTGTTTCAATACTTCCAGCAGGTTATCCGGTGAACCATCGTTAATAACAATGATTTCGTAATCATCTTCAGTTTGCTGATAGATACTGCGCAGCGTTTGTTGTATGTATTGAGCACAGTTGTATGAGGGGATGATTATACTGAATAGTGGCTTTGTTGACATTTGAATTAAACTCGTGCGAGGTTTAAAAATAGACTTCCTTAATGGACGAAAAATGGCGCATGATTTGGTTTAAGGAAGAAGTCGTTTTTTCAGGTGGTGTGACAAACTAACGAGTACTTTCTTAATGTGATGACAGATAAGTTGAATGGTTATGGGGCGACCGGTATGGGTATAACACTTAAACCAAATAGGAAGGCCGGCTAGAGTGAATAGTTTCATTCGTTCGGACCTGCGAATAATTAGTATTCCCCTTTTTTCAACGGGGAAGAGACGCTCCAGATAATAATGCGCGTATTTCATACCGCATTTTTCCAGCTCTTGGGTGATGAGCTGTCGGCAGGCTTCGCTTTCTTGGCTCGCTTGATCTGTGCACTTCTCAATAAACATGAAGGTAAGGAACCTTTGAGCCTCTGTCTGTAACAACTGTCGTTTTTGATATTCAGCATGCACAAACTCCAATATGGGCATGAGTCTCTGTTTGCGCATGAGTGGGTCGAGCCCGCTTTGGTTCATGATTGAGCCGTTACGTTGCAAGTAGGCGTAGCCTAACGCTGGACATATGCTGATGCGCTGTATGTAGGGGGCTGCGGTCCAAAAAAGTGCTTCATCTTCGTGCACTAAGCCTACAGGGAAAAGCAGATTGTTTTCCAGTAATATGCTTCTGCGCCATAATTTGCTGACAAAGCATACATTGAGCTGGCGCGCAAGTTCCGGTGTCAGTTTGTAGTCGCCGGGCTGGGGAAGGGCGAAATATGACCGTTCGGGGAGTGGGTTTCCTAGTTCGTCCACTTCTCGAACTCCAAAGAACACCATATTAATGTCGTTTCGACAGTGTTTTACTAGCTCCTCATAGATGCCGGGGTAGAGGTAATCATCCGAATCCACACCGGTAACCCATTCCCCGGTTGCATGTTTCAGACCGGTGTTCCTAGCGGCTGATAAACCTGCGTTTTTTTGTGTGAATACTTTTATGCGGAGGTCTTTTGTCGCATATTCTTCCAGAATTTCTGCCGAGTTGTCAGTAGAACCATCGTTTACGCATAGAATTTCTAAGTTGTCGTAACTTTGTGAGATGATACTATCCAAGCAGCACCTCAACCAAGGGGCTGTGTTATATACCGGGACGATGATGCTGAGGAGAGGGCCGGTCATTTCTTCAGAAGGCGCTTCAGAAAGCTTTTCGTGTGGTCAAATACTTTGTAAAAGAGTATGCGTAAAGGATTGTTGAGTTTATTCCAAGCCTTCTGAATGTCCGCAGGTAAATCATCTGTCTGTATGAGATGTACACGCTTGCAGTCTTTTAGAGTAAGCTCATATACTCCCTTGAGCTTGCCATAGGTGTTGTCCAGCATGTATACCTCGCACCCTGAATGATAGGCCATAATGCACACATGCAGTCGGTCTGAAATCACGATATCAGCCTGCTTTAAGGCGTTGGAAAACTCCAGCAGCAGATTAGCATTGTATTTGTTCTTGGGGGGAGTATGCCAGCTGAGGGAAATATCGTATGTTAAGGGGGACTTGAATCCCGTTCTTTTTTCCTTATCCGTCCGAAGCAGGAATGCTATTTTCTGTTTTTTTCCGTTGAAATGTGAGCTGACAATTGCTCTGAACATTCCTCTGCGCATCCATCTTGGCAGGTACTGGCTTAATGCTCGTTGCAATTTTGACTCTTCTGTATCCTCTGAGGGAGTATTCAAGGGCGCCGGTTGCAATTCGTCCAGTCGCAATTGCATGGCCATGTCGTCGGTCAGGTACACTTGTGAGTCAGGACAGAGTGCACAACAATATTCGTAGGAGGCTACATCTCGGCAGAACAGAATATGCCGGGCATCAAATTGTTGAAGCAATTCATCGACATCATGGAATGATGAAGGTAGTATTATGCATTTCTTTATATATTTGTTACAAAGCAGTCTGGCACACATGTCCATGTCGCACCAGTCTTTTGTGAAGCGGGCTCCACCCCCGTGAACCAAGTTGATGGCTTTATCCGGTTCTTCAAATGGGGATAGGTATGAATACTCGAATCTCATCCGAGCAAAGTATTGTTCTGTTCCCTCTGCTATTAGCAAGTCGCCCAGATTGCCATAGCTGCGTACATAAGCAAACTCACCAAGTTCTGATAGTACTTTATCTAAAATTGTCATGGAGATATTATGGATTTAATGGGAAGTTTTGAATTTGCGTTTAATTTTTCTCAGAAAACACTTAGTCTTGGTATACAAGTTGAACAGCCTATCCATACAGGTGGGTGTCTGGTAAAAATTAACCTTGTAAAACCAATTAATAGCAGGATCATCTTTATATGCCTGCGTTTGGAGAAATCTCTCCTGAATTTGTGCGTAAACTTTACGATGTCGAGGTGTATGGCGACAGTACCTTGGTGTCCATGATTTTGTTCCGGCAATCCCCTTACGCCATTCGGGGAAACCATAATCAGTAGGGTCTACCCCTTCTGCTAACAGGGCAAAGATGGTGCGTTGGCATTTTTCACACACGCAGCAATTCGTACCACCGGTGATAATCCAGCACACCCGCAACATAGGGGTTGCACCGATAGCGCGACAATGGGATACGATGTGCTCCACTTTCTGCTGGCGGTGAAAATCGAACTGGTCGTGCCACACTCCGGTGCTCACCAGCCGAAGTTCGTTGTCGATAGTGGGGTCGCTGGCGCAGATGGTCTTGTTATCGGGGGTAAAGGAGCTGGCGATATAAACGGTTTTCCACCGGTGTAGATAGGCAGCCGGGGCAGCATGCCCCAATATGCCTATACCATGTTGGTACCCATGCCACCAGCCGTCCCCGCTGGCGGCGACTAATGCACTGAGCGGTCCTTCTTTGATTATGCTGCGAAAGTTTGTGCGCACTAATAGCGGTGCCGGCAGAGAGTATTGGCGGGCTGTTTCCTGTGTATGTTGTTTTACGCGCGCCCAGCCTTCCTCATCGGTCAGTTTTACATCTGCCCCCCACAGGGTGATGAGGGTCGGTTTTTCTTCTGCATGGGCAACAAGCGTGGCAAACGCGTCCACTCCACCACTAAAAAGTGCTGCTACTTTTTCCGTCGGTTTATATGAGTTGTTGACTAATTTGTCGACCTTTACTTCGCCTTTAAACGTCAGCATCGGCGACATGTTGCGGTAACCTTCTAGTACATTCGGTATGGCCTCGTAAAACTCGAGGTCTAGCTCCGGGAGCTCAAGTACGGCATCCGTCAGCCAAATAATAGGCAATACGTTACATACAAAGGGGATTACCAGTATGCTTGTCGGTACTGAGGAGATATCTTCCGAATATTCGACTTCAAATGCACGGAGTTCAGAAAAATACTTTTCCTGTTCTTGTGCAATTTGATAGGCCACCTGAAACTTATTGTCGAAGCAGTCAACGGATAAAACTTTGATAGAGTTCATGTTTGTACAGATAATATTCGGTGATTGCTGAATATTAGTTCTTTTGAAGGAACTCACCAAAATATTTGTTAAAAATAGCTCTTTCTCCTTTTCCTGAAATGTATTGGTATGTTACTGGTCCATAATCAGAATTTCCCTCAATAATAATAGGACCATCATCAGTAACAGCAACATCCCAACCAATGGAGTGAATTTGAGGTAATGTTTTGTGAGCAGCAAGTGCAAGGTCTATGGCTTGCTTTACACCTGGTACGATGATGTTGCTAACAGGTATTTCGGAGTCGGGTAAAAATTGAGATCTACCATCCTTGCCAGGCATTTCACAAAATACATCTGATATACATTGTCCATTGCTGTTTAACGCAACCATAGCCCCCGAGGATACTCCGTTGGCCCAATAGGCGTTGTGTCCGCCAAAACAAATATATATAGAAATAACTTCAAAATTACCTTTGTGATAGACTGTACGTATTCTGAGTGGGTTTACGCAGTGGGGAGAATACCGAAGGAGCTCAGCATGTTGGATAATTAACGGTTCTACAATTTTTCCTACAATGTTTTTATTAAATTCTTCGCTGCTTATTTGCCTCCCATTTACAATGAATGAGGGGGACTCAGAGTCCGTTAGTTCGAGCCTGCAACATCCACTACCTTGATGCCCATCATTGGGTTTGCAAAAAAGAGGATGGCCGTAAGATTTAAACCATTCAGCAAAGGGATAGCGCTGACCATTCATCAGTGTGATGATGCCTTGCTCATCAATTTCTCCCAACGCACAGCTTGCGTTGATTCCCCTTGCTTTCAGGTAGATTCCCGCAACGTGTTTATGCTCTAAAATCGAACCTAGTTTGGCATTGAGTTTGCTTCGGAATTTGTATTCCCGGGGAAAGACAAAATCTGCAACATTGTTTTCGGTACAGTCACATCCAAAGAAGAAATAGTCTTGAATGGTTGTTTCTGGTGTCCACGAACCCTTGCCGGAAATTAGCAATGCCATAATTTCTGATTTTACCTGACTGATTGGTTTATGTTTTTTATCAGGATAATGAGTCAGGTTATTTGGCTCGATGGTATCAATGAGCATCTTGTATGACTTCTTCAATTTGTATTGACGATATATACAAAGTGCCCTATTTAATCCATGAAACAATAATTGAGATAAAGAGAATTTCATAATGTTATTATTTGAAAATTATTTTGCCTATCTTTGTTTCCTTAATGATTTGGAAAACTTGGAGAGCTGATTCATCCTTTCTGAATATCAGAATACATAAAAAGCAGACCGAGGAACAAAGCAGACTAAGTGGCAATAGAAGGAACGGGTTGAGGGGGAGCAGATTCAGCAGCAGGCAAGGTACGATGGATAGTGCGGATATTATAGCGTAGGGAATAATATCTTGCAGTTGTTTCCACTGCGTGATACCCGAACATTTGACGACATAGAACGAAGATATCCAAGCGTTAAAGGCGCAAGCAAAAATGAGGGCATAACAAATGCCGGCAACGCTGTGCATGGCACCTAACACCATAGCTGTAAAGGCTAGAGAGCGTAGCCAAATTTCGCGCTTCAGACTTAAGTCAGACCTTCCTGTAACTTGGAACATTTGTACGGCTATGTAAGCAATGGGGTCTAGAATGGCCCCGAAACATATAATTTTAGCATAGTAGGCGGCCGGTAGCCAGTTCTCGCCGTAAACACAGTAGATGAAAGATTCTGCATTGCTGGCCAGCAGTAACATAGGCCAAAGGGTCAACAATGCTGTCAGGCGGATGTATTTGCGATAAACAGAATTCAACTTATCCCTGTTTCCCTGCAGAGTGGATAGTATAGGAAAAGTGACACTACCCAAAACACCGTTTACCATGTGGGGTGCAAGGTAACACATATGGTGTGCACGAGAGTAGAGAGCGAGCTGGTTTGGGGAATAGAACTTACCGATGACAAAGGCTCGCGATTCATTGTAGGTTGTCCAGACCAGTCCTGCTGCAACCAATTTTGAACTATACCCGAAAAGCTCACGGAATGATTTGATGGAAAAAATGAACTTAGGCTTCCATGGGGATATAACCCACACAATTATCAGAGATAAAAGTCCGGAGATGATACTCTGCATGAAAACGGCCCAGTAGCTCCAGCCTGCATATGCTGCCCAAAGGCAGAATGGCATGGCAATAAGTGTGGTCACCATGCCAACAATAGCAGGGGTTTTGAAATCGCGACGGGCTGAATAAAGGCTCCAATGAACACTGGTTGTTGAATTGAGCAGCAGCATCACCGCTGAAACCCGGGTGAGATTGACGAGAGCCGGCTCATTAAAAAACTCTGCAAACCATGGTGCAGCCAAAAAAAGTATAAAGGAGAGTAAGAGACTCATCCCAACGTTAAACCAGAAAACAGTTGAGCAATCCTGCTCTGTTCGATCTTGTTTGCGTATGAGAGCGGAACCGAAGCCCGCATCTTTCAGTTGTGCCGCAACAGCAAAAAAAATGGCAGTCAATCCCAGAATACCCATTTCACGCGGGGTGACAAGGTGCGCCAGTACAGCGCCGTACAGGAACTGCACCGGTTGCAGCGTGAACTTACTGATGGTGCCCCATTTTACGCCGCTAATGGTTTCTTTGCGTATGTTGCTCATGAGAAACTGGTGGTAGGTACGCTGCCTGTCCCTATAAAAAGTCTCCGCGTACAGCCGAGATAACTGTATTACATTGCAGCAGGAAAGACAAGAAAAAAGTTTGTTCTACCCATTCACTGTTCATAGCAGTCTAAACTGGCAGCCCTTGGCTTGTACTCAAAGTTATCCCTAGTAAGTAGTGTTTTTTGACGCATAGCCTGAATTTAAAACCATACATACCATAGCATTTGAAAGTTAGTTCCTGACTAACAATTGGGTGATGTGATGTATTTTGGGAGCAGAAAAAAGGCAAACCTCATCAGATAAGAGGTTTGCCTTGGGTTATTACCGGGAGGTAGTATTAGAATGCCGGTGGTTCTTCGAGTGTTAGTCCCCACTGCTCAGCGGCATGCTCTACGCTGTCGAAGGGCTCATAGCCGTAGGCCAAGGGGGATTGACCGAGGGAGCCGAATATGGCGGAGCAGTGTTCCGGTTGCCAGTGGGTCCCCAAGGAGTCAACATAGCTACCGTGCTCTGTCTGTACTTTGCGGCACCAAACGACCTCACGCACGCGTCGCATGGAGTAGGTGGCAACAACAGGGCGATACTCACGCACTGTCAGTGTCCAGCCTTTGGTGTCGTGGCACTGTTGCAACAGTTCTGCAACCTCAGGGACATTGGCCTCCGCCGGGAGGGATAGTGTGAGCGTGCCGCCGGTGGTGGGCAGAAAGTGCAGTATGGAGTTAAGTCGATTAAGCGAGTTCACACCTGCGATAAATTGCCCCGAGCCGGAGTTAGGGAATGGCTGTTTTGATATAGAGTCAAACATGCAGGGCTGACCTTCTGGAGTGAGTGAGGGTATATAGTTTACTTCACCGCTTGCTAATTGAGCATGGAACCGTTCGCAGGTGCCGACCCACCAACTGCTTGGGTATGCGCTACCGTCAGCGTACGCTCCCAATTTAAGGGAATAGTTATTGATAGCCGTAATGGTGGCCTCTTGGGTAATATCATCGATAGAATGGGATTGGCCGTTTACGATAATACGCGCTGAAAGGGTTTTTGCGTTAAGAGGGTACGGAATACTTTTTGTTTCCGGTAGATAACCGGATTTTTTTTGTAAATTATTGGAAAATGGCACAGTGACGTAAAAATCCCTATAGTCAGGTCGGCGTGAGCACAAACAATAAGCTGCACCTTGAAACGCACGTTTGCCATACCCTTTGGCTATTCCTCTGAATTCAACGTAGCTTTCGTTTGTTACTCCTGTTAGACGGGTATCAATGTATTGTAATCCGGTAAATTCAAGGAAATCAAGCCGGGTATAATTCTCTGGTAAATAATCAGCCCGGCCGAGAGGTGTTATTTTGCTTGGTATAGTCATACTGATTTAGTTCTTTGGTTCTTTCGGATATTGGTAGGCGCAGTTGATGATATGAATGCCGCTGGGTTCGCGGCGGATTGCAAAGCGATAAGAGGTGTCGGGGGCGAGGTCGGGTTCGCCTCCGGCAAGCCAAATGGCATCGGTAGGCCAGATGATAGTTGTGACGGTGTTACCGGTGGTCAACCACAGCTCGGCAGTCTGCACGTTGGCGGACTCGGCGAATGAGAGGCCACTGATATCGATGGGCTCGGTGAGGGTGCCGAGATCCAGAATATGGTCGCTGCGCAGTAAGTTCGCTGCACCGCAAGTGTAGGCCTGCCCCTCGCCATTGCCGGTGCGATTACCTGCGGTCGGGCAGAATAGCAGTGAAATGACAGCACTGTCGTCATCGGTTGTAACGTTGTTTGATATCGCGGTGAAGTCCGTCTGCTGATTTGGTGCAACATTGCAGAGTATGGAGCCATTGCTGTCTGTTATGGTGCACCCGATGGTTGAGCTTACGGTGTATTTCCTGTTGATTTGTGTGGGGATTGTTTTCATAACCGGCCCCTATTTTGCAGTGACCGGGCTATAGATACAAGCCGGCGTTGTCTTGAGCGCGATGTCTCACCGCTACGGTAAAGCAAAACCGCCGCCGTGGTAATTCCACAGCGGCGGTTGGGGAAATAATATCACCGGTTATTTCTTAATCCGGTCATCTTCTCCCGGTCCCCAGGAGGGCAGATAATCGGGTATGCGGTTGCCGCTGCCGGGGCAGTCGGCGGGCACGCGGTAGAGGGTGCGTGCTGCATTATACTTTTCGGTGAGCTCCTTCATGACCTCGGCATATGCAGGGTCTTGGGATACATTGTGCAGCTGCTGCGGGTCTTTCTCGTTGTCAATGAGCAGCCACTCGTTTTCGGGTACACGCTTGCCGCTCTGGCGCTCATGGCCCAGCGGGGTCCAGATACGAGCGAAAGTATAGCGCTGCGTGCGAATGCCGTCGTGGCGCGGGGCGTTGTGCTCACCCGGCTGCTCGTAGAAGGCGTAGTAGAGCGGGCGGTCTGCGAACTGCGGAGCCTCGCCGGTGGCGAAGAGCGGTACGAGTGAGGTACCTTCCATGGTGCGGGTGTTTTCCTCTGTATCTGCGCCTGCAATCTCGAGCAGGGTGGGGGCGTAGTCGATGTTCTGCACCATGGCCTGACTGCGCTTACCGGCAGGGATTTTGCCCTTCCAGCGCATGATGAGCGGCATGCGCATGGATTCCTCAAAAATCCATCGCTTGTCGTACAGGCCGTGCTCACCCAGATAGAAACTCTGGTCACCCACATAGACCACCAGTGTGTTCTGGGACAGGCCTGCGTTGTCAAGATAATCCAGCAGGGAGGAGATGGATTCATCGAGCGAGAGTATGCAGCCGAGGTAGTCCTCCATGTACCAGCGCCAGCGCTGTTCGGTCATGTCGCGCTGAGTTTTGTACTTTCCTGCGCGGAAGTTGGCTACGAATTCGTCTGTGCGGGTGTTGAAGTGGTTGCGATAGACATCTTGCAGGCCGGGTTCAATCCAGTCCATTCCCCAGCCGAGATTGGTCTTGGGGGCGAACTTAGGCTCGTGTTTTTCGATGTCGAAGTCAGCGGGAATCTGTCCCTGGAACTCGCCATTCTTAATGCGGTTGCGCAGCTGGCCCTTGGGGATGATTTCCTTCATGACGTCAAAGGGAATGCGATTGGCTACGAGGTGCACATCATTCCAGTTGCAGAGGTGCCAGCCCACGCTCTGCCCGTTGTGGCGCAGGAATTCGGGGCGGTCACTCCAGTCGTCGTGCAGGGTGGCCGGCGGGGTCATCTTGGCCACGTGCTTCTTGATGATGTCGAGGTGGCGCACGGCGGGCAGCCAATTGCGGTGGGGAGCCTTGTGACCTACAATAAGGGCAAAGGGCTTGCTGCGGTCGCGGCTTTCCATCCATGTGATAGCCATGTTGGTCACCACATCTGTCACATAGCCGCGCATGCGGTTGGAGCGGGTGCTGTTGTTCGGCCCGGCAGACAGGAAGGTGGAGTTCAGGTAATCACCCTGACTGGGGAATACTTGCCAGGAGTCAAAGCCCGTGGGGCGGGAGATAAGGTGCCACTTACCCACTATACCGGTCTGATAGCCGGCCTTCTGCAGCATTTTGGGGTAGGTAGGCTGGTCGCCGTTGAAAGCAGGACCGCCATAGTTGTACAGGAACCCATTGTTGTGTGAGTGGCGCCCGGTGAGCATGCAGGCTCGCGAGGGACCACAGAGTGAGTTCGCACAATAGGCGCGGTCAAACACCATGCCTTCATTGGCCAGTCGGCGGAACCCGGGAAGGGGCACGGGACTGTCCTTCTCGCAGGTGCCCAGAGCATTTGTGCCGTGGTCATCGGAGATGATGAACAGGATATTCGGTCGCTCATCGGCTGCACTTGCAGCCCCCAGCAACCCCATGAACATAGCCGCCGCAGCGGCAATAGTACGCGGTATGGTCATAACAATCTCATGCTACCATTTTGCCCCCCTTTTCGTCAAGAAAAAAACAAGTCCGATTTTTTTTGATTTCTTGCTCCGTTGCGCTTCGCTTTGATGTAACTTCACTTCGGTCAGAGCTACGCCGGCTGTTTTTCAGGGGTGTGAAAAAAAATTAGGGATGTAAGTATTCCGGCAATATTTCCAGCCGGCCACAATGTAATTGATGCCGATGGAGAGCGGGATGGAGGCTAGGTACACAATCAGAGCAGCTACCTCTTCCGTGTGAAATCCGGTGCGATTGAGGTGCATGTATATCAGAATGTGCAGGTAGTAGATATTAGCTGAGTGGTGTTGCCCGATGGCGTTGAGACCGGGTACGCGTGCGTTGTTGAACTTCAGGCACGTGAGCAGTATGAAGCCAACCATCAGGTATGTCGTAATGTGGTAGCACCACCCGTAGGTGTTGATGTGGAGGTAGGAGAGTACGGTGCCGCTTTTGTAGAGCATGGCTCCGCAAAGTATGAGCCATAGCGGTATGAGCGGTATGCGCAGCAGGGCCTTGCTGTGTTTGGATATCAGGTAACCGGTGCAGATGAATGGCAGCGCCATGGCAAAGAAATTGCAGCGCAGCACAATCAGCACGGGTTCAGTGGCCCCGGGAAAGATGTCGGCCCCCCACCTGTGGCACACCTGGGCCCAGGCATACAGCAGCGGGGTGGCATAGATAAGCACCGGGCAGAAGCGCCGCAGGACATAGAAGACCACCATGGCCATCCAGAATGCACTCAGGTACCACAGGTGGTAGCTGTAGGATATGCCCGTGAAGATGTTGATGATGAAATTGCCAACGATGGAATCGCCGAAAGCTGTGCCCTCCAGAACTTTATATGCCGGGGTATAGGTGCGCCCGCACACCGCAGCATCCACACTGTGGTGCAGCAGGTATATGAGGTTCATGAAGATGCAGAGCAGCAGTCCTTTTCTGGTCCAGCGCGTTGCTTTGGATAGCTCTCGTTCCTGCGAGTCGGAAAAGAGGAAATAGCCTGTTATGCAAAAAAATGTGGGTGTGGCTATACTGATGATGGGGAGCAGGGCGTCCTTGCAGAAGAAGGTGGTGTGCCTTGTCACAATCAGGAAAGCCATCAGGGCTTTGCACAGATATAATGACTGAACAATCTGCCGTTTTTTGTTATCCTGTGTTAGCGTGCTCATGCGGCGCGCGCAGTATATAGGAAATGTGCATGAGCGTCAAGCGAAAAGGCTTATTTCGTCATTCCTCCGGTCGTGTTTTTGCCGGGAAATGAGAGTTATGTTCAAGGTAAGGCGGCTTATCTGACCACAACTCTGTCACCATCCAATCCTGAAAGAATGGGTATGAGCAATGGGGGGATATGCAGGTTACTGCTGCCACTCTCCAGGAGCCCGCGGCTGAATCTTGCCTGAAGATGTACAGTAGGAAAGACGTTACGGAGGCGGTACGCCCTATGCAGCACAGGATGGGCTGGTGGTTCGTGGGTATCTGCACCATAAACCACGGGCCGGTCGGGCAGTGGTAACCATGGTGAGTGGGTCGGAACTCACTGAGCGATTGCCCTAAGCAGTCTTGGCTGTCCCCGCTCAGACCGAAGATGGCCCCCCAGTTGTTGTGAGGAGTGGCAAATTCTCGATTGAGCACAGTATTCAGAGATTCACCATGCTGCAGCAGATTGTATGGGGACGAATCCTTCAGCTCTGTTCCGATTGGTAGTGTGTTTGTCTGCCCCATCAGAGGGAGGGCGAGCAGGGGGAGTAGTTGGTAAAGGTTCATGTTTCTTTTTTATTCCTCTTCCGTTTCATTATCACGCCCCAGCAGACTGCGGGTGTCGTGTATGGTCTTGCGGTAGTAGTCCCGGTGACTGATAATGCGGGGTTGTCCGTGTTTGTTCTTGCGGCTTTCGTAGTACCCGCTGGTGGTATCGCGGGAGATATCACTGTAACCGGTGCCGTATGTGTGTATGGGGCTGAAATCGTCGTAGCCCTGCCCATCGACAGCCGAACGGTCTGCGGCGCTGATGCCGTAGGTATCGTCCCTGCTGAATACGCCCTTGGTATCGCTCAGGAAATCGGGGCGCAGGTCGCGGCTGATAGAGCTGCTGCCGTAGGTGCCGGCGTAGGGGCTGCCGGTATCGAACTTTTTGTTGGCATCGCTGAAGTCTCCATCCATGCCGCTGAACGCCCCCGTGCCGGAGAATCTGCCGGTGCTGAAAGTCTTGTCGTTCTTGCGCGCTGCATCGATATCCTTCTGATAGCGGCTCACTTTGTTGGAGCTTGATTCCGGTACGCCATCTTCGTTTTTCTTGCGGGTAACATCCTTGTCGAAGGTTGCCTGCATGTAATCTTCGAGCGAGCGCTCGCCACCGGTGTGCTCTTGCACTTCATTGCCATTGTCATCGTACACGGTGCGCACCGTCTCGCAGGCCGGTAGGGCAAACAGGCAGGTCATGAGCAGCAGGCGTTTCATGTTCTAACTTTAGCTTTTAATGGCTGTTGCGTCAAGCGAAAAAGGCGTTCGCACCGAATCTCACTTATTCAGCTGTGTCAGCGTGGTTGAGGTGGGGCGGGTGGCATCTCTGTCCGCCAAGCGCAGACAGATGTTGTGTACCCCGGCCTGCAAGCGATAGATTTCGGTCAGCGTGTTGTTGTTATCGATGTTGTGTTGAGAGTACGCTGCCGTGCTCACTCCCTCATCTGTCACCGTGGCAAACTTGCCCGCATAGCCGCTGAGTTCCCAGCGTAGGGCATAGAGCCCGGTGACCGGGGCAACGAGTTGCACGCAAGCCTGCAAATATCCTTCCGCATTTTTATGTGGTTTGACGGCAAGATTCTGCGGGCTTGTAACCCCGTCTTTGGCGTCAGAAAGCGGGGAGTTGATTTTTTTGCTGTTGCGGTAAAGGGTAATCGGGGTGAGGATATAAAATATATAGTGAATGATGAACATGATAGCAGCCCAGACTGCCCACCAGAGCAGGGCGGTTTCGCCTGCCGTCGGGTTACCGTTCACATACTGCCAGCCCACATAGCAGCCGAACAGCGCTGTCACGAAAATGCCCGGTACTTTCAGCCCCAGCACCCAGAGCGGGTTGAGCAGGCAGCGCAGGTAGCAGAAAGGGCTCAGGAGTATAGCAGCCAGCAGAACCATGCGCACGGCGTGATTTATGCCGCTGCGCAATATCTGCTCCAGTTCCTCCTGTGTGGCATGCTGTGGTATGTTCATGGGCCTATTCTACCATACAACAGGCCGGTTGACAAGTACGCAGAAAGCGCGCTGTCCTTACGAACAGCGCGCTTTGCAAATGGATTGTTCGGTGCTCGGCACCAATCCTCTTTACCAGAAGATGATGTAGAGAGCAACGGTCAGAAGCATCACAGCCAGACCGAAGAGCTTGGCACGGCCGGATGTCTTCATCTCGATGATGCCCTTGTCGGTCAGCACCACGGCCTCACCACCCTTGGCGGCGTTGACAATGGTGAGAATGGCACCTACCAGGCACACGCCGATGAGCGAGAAGCCCATGCGGTTCAGGAAGCTCTGGTCGGCCAGACCCAGGAAGGGCAGCCACTTGAAGGCGGCGAAGAAGAGCACGCCCAGCAGAATACCCAGCCAACCGAAGATGCGCGGGCACTTGGGTACGAAGAAGCCGAAGATGAACACGGCCAGCACGCCCGGGCTCAGGAAGCCCTGGAACTCCTGAATGAAGGTGAAGATACCACCGAAGGCAGGGTTGTCCAGGAAGGGGGAAATAACGGTGGCAATCACGGCGCAAACCAGAGTTGCAACCTTACCCACAGCTACCAGCTGAGTGGAGCTGCTGGTCTTGCCGGCAACCTCGCGAGCCTTGTTGTAGATGTCCATCGTGAACAGGGTGGAGGCGGAGTTGAGCATGGAAGCCAGGGAGCTCACCACGGCGCCGAACAGAGCAGCCAGCACGAACCAGGCCCAACCGGTGCCCGGCAGCAGCTTGCGCAGCAGGGTGGCAAAGGCGTAGTCATACTGATAGGCGGCCAGGGTGGTGGTCACGGTGTAGTCTACACTGGCGCGGGCGGCGGCGGTGGCCTCCTTGTCGATGGCCAGAATCTGCTTGGCTACCTTCTCGCGAGCGGCAATGTCCTTGGCAGGAATGGCGGCCAGCTCGGCAGCCTTGGCATCCACCTCGGCAACCTTGTCGGCAGCACCCACCATGGCCAGATTCTTCTTCACGTAGTCAACGGAAGAGTCGGCAGAATCGGTGCGCACGAAGCGGCTGGCAGAGATGTCGTAAATCACCTTCTTACCGGTGGACTCAGCAGCGGTAATAATAGCCGTGGTGTTGGAGTCAGCCTTGGCAGCGAGGTCATCGCGGTACAGGTTGTAGGCCAGAATACCGGGAATGATAACCACGAAGGGAATGAGCAGCTTCAGGAAAGCGGCGAACACGATACCCAGCTGACCTTCCTCCAGGCTCTTGGAGGCCAGAGTACGCTGCATGATGTACTGGTTGAGACCCCAGTAGAAGAAGTTGGGAATCCACAGACCCAGCAGGTATACGGTCCAGGGCATGACGGGGTCGGTCGTCTCGCGCATCATGTGCAGCTTACCGCCGATACCGTTGGTAGCGCCGCTCACCTCACCGGCATTGAGGTTAATCATACGGCTCAGACCGTCGCAGAACTGAGAACCGGTGCCGGCCATAGCCTCGGCACTGGTGTTGGCCGTTGTTACGGCAGTGGCGGTCACGCTCTCGGGAACGGTCTGGAAGGCACCCAGAGCCATGATGGCGTAGTAGGCTACCACACCACCACCCACGATGAGGGCGGCACCCCAGATGAGGTCGGTCCAGGCGCAGGCCTTCAGACCACCCACATAGACGTAAAGTGTAGCTGCACCGGCAATAATCAGGCAGCCAACCGTCAGGTTCAGGTTGAAGTAGACGGATACCACGCTGGCACCGGCGTAAATCACGGCGGCGGTCGGTACGCCCACCAGAATGACAAGGTTCACCAGAGCCATGGTCACACGGGCTACACCGTTGAAGCGCTCCTCCAGGAACTGGGGAATGGTGAACACACCGCGCTTAAGAAGCATGGGCAGGAAGGTGAAGGCCACAATCACCAGCACGATGGCGGCAAGCCACTCGTAACCGGCAATGGCAAGCCCCAGCCAGTCGGCAGACTGACCGCTCATACCCACGAACTGCTCGGTGGAGATATTGGCTGCCAGCAGGGAGAAGCCCACCAGCCACCAGCTCAGACCACGGCCGGCCAGGAAGTAGTCGGCTGCGCCCTTTTCCTTCTTCTCGCCGCCCTCGGCAGCTTCGCCGGAATCGCCGGATTTCCAGATACCCAGCGCGATAACACCGACTACAACCACGCAGAACACAATCATCTCCCACAGGGGAAGTACATCGGGCTCAGCGGCTGCAGCGGCGGCCTCCTGGGCGTTGGCACCCATGGCCAGGAGCGCAAGTGCGCTCAGTGTTGTCAGCATATGTTTCATAAGTCTGTCAGTTGATTAGGCTTTGTAGAGCACGCGGGCACCCTCGCCCGGGCGGGTCACCAGATAGGTGGTCTCGATACCCAGAGCCGTGCGGTAGGCCTCGAGCATTTCCTGAGCCACGGTCTCCACGTCCTCGCTCTTTACCAGAGCCACGATGCAGCCGCCGAAACCGCCACCCGTCATGCGGGCGCCGTATACAGAGGCAGCAGAGGGAATCGTGTCGGCCAGGCTCACCAAGGTGTCAACTTCGGCACAGGATACCTCAAAATCGTTCTTCAGGGAGTCATGCGAGCTGCGCATGGCCACACCGGCGGCGTCCCAGTCACCCTTCTGCAGGGCGGTGGCAAAGGCCTCTACGCGCAGGTTCTCGCCGATGACGTGGCGGGCGCGGCGGTAGCACAGGTCACCCAGCTCGGCTTTCTTCTCCTCGAGCATCTCGAGGGTAGCCTCGCGCAGGGAGGGCACGCCGAGAATGGCGCAGGCATCCTCGCAGTTCTTGCGGCGGGCAGCATAGCCGCCATCAGCCAGAGAGTGCTTGACGGCGGAGTCGATGACGAGCACGCTCACATTCGGGTCGGTCATGGGAATGTGGTTGTAGCTCAGGTCCTTGCAGTCGAGCATGAGGGCATGCCCCTCCTTGCCGTTGGCGGAGATGAACTGGTCCATGATACCGCAGGGCACGTTCACAAACTCGTGCTCGGTAGCCTGGCCTATGAGTGCTCTGTCGGTCGGGTTGATGTCAACCCCGCAGAGTGTGGCCAGTGCCGTGCAGGTAGCAACCTCGAAAGCAGCGCTCGAGGAAAGACCACCACCGCGCGGTACGTTCGAGTCAATCAGCATATCCACAGCCGGTACCTTCACACCGCGGCGCTCGAGCATGCAGATGACGCCGCGCACGTAGTTGCTCCAGAAGGGATCGCCGGGTTTGGTGGCATCTGCCGGGTCGATTTCAATCATGGTATCGCCCAGGGAGCCAATCCAGCGGTGCTTGCCGGTGGGGGAGGGAGCCACGGCCACAACGTTGATGTTGTTGAGGGCCATCGGCAGTACAAAGCCGTTGTTGTAGTCTGTGTGCTCACCAATCAGGTTCACGCGCCCGGGAGAGGCCGCCACCACGCTGGGTTTGTGGCCGAAGTACTCCTCGAAGTACGGGCTGATGGTTGCTGCACTGATTTCGCGTTGCTCTAAATCCATAGCGCGCGGATTTTAGCACATTACGCAAGGCAAGTAAAGTACCAAGTACCCCAATTATCAGATTTTTCGGTGTTAATTGCGGCAGTTTGTTTCGTTTCGCTTGTAATCCTGCGAGTCGTGCTCTATACTTGCGACATGAAGTATAAATACCTTCTGATGTTTTGTTTTGCACTCTGCGCATTTGGTGGGCAGGTACAGGCTGCTGCGGCAGAAAATCTGACGGCTCAGTTGACGGCGGAAGGTGGTTTGTCACCGGCTGCTATTCAGGCTCAGGTTCAGGAGTGCGAGCAGCTGGCTCGACTTGTGCAGATGTCGGATACCGCCTTTTTTGACCAATTGCAAAGCGAGTGCAGTGAGGCGTTGGAGGCGTGTCTGAAAGAGGCGGATGATGGCTATATGAGCAATTATGAGGAAGTCTGTGCTGAATTTCGCCAAGCTCTGCGGAAGATGCTGGCAGGTGTACGAACTTTCTACGATGCTCAGCTGGCATTCGCCAAGGTGTCGGTTGGTGAGAATCCTGAGCGCGACAATGTGCTCACCGCGGTAAGAGCACATCTTCGCGCCCATCTGGTTCGTGATTTACAGATATTATCGAGGCGTGGTTGTGCGTGGCTGCCCTGGTCGGAGCCGGAGCCGGAATTGCCGCAGAGTGTTATCGCTGCGCAGATTGGAGCCCTCGGGCGCAGTACTGTGGATTATGGTCTTGCGTTTCAACGTGCTGTAAAATTGCGTATGGCTTTGTATGAGCAGGAACGAGCCGCTATAGTGACGAGCATGCAGGAACTTGCCGGTGAATATGAGATTATTTCCGGTAATTGGGAGGTGGATGTCCCGATTCCTCAGAAGCCTGCCGTGAAGGAATTCCTTGCCGCAGAACAGGCTTGGCTTGCTTACCTGGAGTGTTTGTGCGAGGCCCATACACCGGTGATGAATAGCTACTTCAGCGGTACGGGAACCGGTAACTTTATTCTTTCTGCTCGTATGGACCTTGTCAGCAGCCATGAGCTCTATCTGGCTGAACTGCTGAAAGCTGACTGGATAAGGTTGCAACCCTTCGTGGATGAGCTCGATTCTGAATCCGCAGCTCCTGTGCGGCTTCTGCCGACCGGTGATTGAGATGTCTGCGCTCAGCTGTCGGCCAGTCGCAAGATATCCTCGCCGGTGTAAAACCGCTCACTCATGGCAATGGGGGTGAGCGGGCGGTGGTAGCGGGCTATGTCCACGGCCAGTGCATCCTCCGTGAACTTCAGTAACAGGAAATCAGGGTACCACCGCATGTTATCGTAGCAATAATCATTTTCCATTTGCTCCACTTCTTCGCCCCGCTTTATTAACCAGTCCGGCAGCTGCTCGTCGTGGAGGTCAAACGAGTTTTCGTAACCGCACCACGCAACCGGTTTGTCGGCCGGGTCAAAATGCAGGTACCCGCAGCAGTATTCCAAATCTATGCCGCCCATAAACCCCTCGGCAGGCAGTTTGAGCGGGTTCTGTTCCGCATGCTGTATCAGGCGGCTGAGATGCCTGTTCGGCTGCACTCCGTCCGGTAGTGGGGACAGCTCCCTTCTTGGTCGGTTGTGAGGGGCTTCATAACCCGGTAAACGGATTCCACGCACATGTTCGCACAGGGCAAAATCATCGTGCACGGGTAGGCCGCAGTAGTTCACCGGGTGTTCGGGGCAGGCTCGGGATATGCAGATGGCGATATCGGCTGCGTAGGCCTCCAGCCCGTAGAGGGAGGGGCTGTACTCGTACTCATGCTCGAGTGCATAACTTACCAGCGGTTCCAGAAGTTCATGCGCTCAATGAGCCAGCCGGGCAGAGGGAGGGTAAGGAGGTCCGCCTCGCCATGTTTATCGCGCAGCTGCAGGCGTGCGCCTTCCGGTACTTCGGCGCAATAGAGCGTGAGTGAACGGTCTTCATCCTTTTGGAAGGGCGGGATGAAGACTCGGGGATTGCTGCTGCCGCTGAAACGGTCTGCTCGGAAGAGGGCGCGTAGTTGCATAGTGTGTTATTCGCCGCCTCGGTATCGGGTGACGGCCTGTATGGGGAAGGGGATGTTGATTCCATGTTCGCCAAAGGCTGCCAGTATGGCTGTGGCAAACTCATAACGCACAGCATGGTATACCTCGGTCTTGCACCAGGCGCCGATATGCAGGTTGAGTGCGCTGTCGCCGAAGCCGCTGAAGGTCACAACGGGGGCCGGTGTGTCCATGAGCTCGGGTTGCTTTTCAATGACGGTCATGATGATGCGCTTGACTTCCATCAGGTCACAGGAGTAGTCTACACCGACATCGAGGTCAATGCGCCGCATGGCAGCCCCGGTCAGGTTGCGCACGGGGTTTTTGATGAGCATTTCACAGGGAACGCGCACCAGCGTATTATCTGAGCGGCGCAGGTATACTGAGAGCAGGTTGATGCTCTCCACCGTGCCCTCCTCGGTCGCGGTCTGTATGTAGTCCCCCATCTTGAAGCTCCGCTCGCTTACCAGAAAGGCTCCGCTGATGAGGTTGCTGAGTGCCGTCTGCGAGGCAAAGCCTATGGCCACACCGGCCACACCGGCTGCCCCCAGTATGCTCACAACATCCACACCAATACCACGCAGGCCCTCCACCAGAACTAGGGTCCATATCACCCCCTTGCCGATTTTGCAGAGCAGGGTATAAATCTGTCGTTGCTCGCGGCTGCTGCTGTCAATCTTGCGCTGCAGGCGCCCCATGCCCAGACTGGCCAGCCAACCCAGCACGATATAGAATGCAAATGCCACCCAACCGAACCCCACTGTGCCCGATATCTGACTGTATGTGCTCTGCAACCACTCTGACATACGCCCACTATATCCTATACCAACGGTGCGGTCAATCTAATTTCTGTATATGATGGTCTAGGTCTTGTGAATCTCGCAGAAAACGCGTTGGAACAATCAGATGCTCAGACATATTTTGATAGCTAAATTGGAGCTTGTCCCCCTATCCCCAAGGCGTCAGCCTTGGTCTTCACCATGCGCGCAGCGCATTCTTCACCACCGTGCATAGCACGGTTCTTCACCGCGGGCTTTAGCCCGCTTTTCACCCGGCCGAAGGCCGTTAAAAAGCTTTTATTCTAAAGCGAGCCACAAGCGAGCCTAAACCAGAGCCCGCGACAGCGGGCGATAGCTCAATAGAGCCCGGCGGCTGAGCCGCGAAGCGGCGAAGCCCCGGGTAGGAGTATATAAAATAGATGAGCCCGAGGAACGAGGGCGGCAGATGAGAGGCAGGTT
>JAZSEM010000069.1:0-7868 GCA_045531695.1 Akkermansia sp. | reverse complement strand
CTATTGTTAGTCAGGCTGTCACCCCGTTTCACGGGGCTCTCAATATTTTTCACTGTACCCGGGGCTGCGCCGCTTCGCGGCTTACCCCGCGCTATGTGCTGTCGCCCTCGTACCTCGGGCTTTTGAATTCCGCTCACCTTCGGTTTCATGATGGCCGGCAAAGCCCGGGAACTCATCAGCGCAGAGAGTTAAGCAACCGGGCGGAATGCGCACTTTCTATCAGAGGTAACTTCAGCCGAGAATGGGTTTAATGATGAGATTCTCGTTCCCGGATTTGTCGCGCAGCATTTCGGTCATTTTCTCACAGAACTGCTTGCGTGCAATCTCCTTCATGAAGGAATTGGCCGAAGCACCGGCGCGAGCCTCACGCTGAAGTCGGTTTACCATATCGGCCTTGTATTCATCCGTGACGCGTTTACCGGGGAAATCATCGATTTCCCACTGCAGGGAATCAGGCACGAGCTCGCAGGATATCACAGTTGCCTGCAAACCACCCAGGGCAATCTCATTGCCACTGAAATCTGACTTCGGTCGCCAGTCTTGCTCGATATTCACTCCGTATTTCACCACAAACTTACCCTTCACCGTAATTTTGCGAACCAGAAAATCGTCCTGAGAATCTTTGTAACTCACCTCACAGGGGGACTCGATAGCAAGCACTGCCAACTCTGCAATGTAACGTCCATCGGAGTTCATGGTCGTCACCAGTAATTCTGTCGGCGACTTCGGCTCATCATTACTCAGGAACTTGTCTACCCCATACCACAGCAAAGCAATGAAAAGCAGGAAAGACAGGAAGCGGAAGGTGTATTTAACAATAAGGACAGAGTTCGCGGAAGATGAGGTGGTCGTATTCGTACCCATAAGAGTGAGAGAAAAAGCGTTATTTACGAAGAAGTCTGCGACAGACGTCAATCAGGGACACCAGCGTTAGGGCGACATCATCCGCCAGCCCCAGGAAGGGAACAATATCCGGAACAATATCGACAGGACTCAGAATACAGATTATTGCCACCAGGTAGAAAATCTTGCAGCCGATTGGAAAGCGACTTTTCTTCTGCAACTCTTTCGATTCGTTATTGTTCTGTTCGGGTGGCATATATGTGGGAATCAAAGTGTTTTACAGGCACAAGTATACAGGAAACGATATTTTAGGCAAGAGTAAATCGTTTTTTAGAGATTTTTTAGCGATTAGGTGCATATCCACCACGCGGGCTGATTTGATTTTGATGGTGGCGACATTGGGGTCATTGCCTAACCATTCACGGAATGACCGGTGCGATGTTGCTTACCCTGGGCATCGGTGTATTGAGCCTGCCAGATGCCACCGCGACTATTGTACTCATATTGATTTGGGATATTATGGAGGGCAAACAGGTTTTGGAAACCTTATACAAAAACCCCGCTAAACAAGACGTTAACGGGGTTTCTTTTCAGCGGAGAGAGAGTGGGATTCGAACCCACGGTGACATCTCTGCCACGCTGCTTGCGGTACAACCGCCTAGCTCAACAATTTGTCTATCGTAATTTGTATTTCAACAAATTGCCATTTCCTGATTGTGCCAACGCGTAGATTCCTTTCACTGCGGATAGGCCAGATAGGTGCTCAGGTCTTTGTCGCCGCGGCCGGAGACCGTGAGCACGACCACATCGGTGGGTTTAAGCTGCATGAGTGGCAGGGCTGCCAGGGCGTGCGCACTCTCGAGCGCGGGTATGATTCCCTCGAGCAGGGTAAGCTCGCGGGCGGCAGCCACGGCCTGAGCATCTGTCACAGCCAGTACTTCTGCACGCCCGGTGCTCACCAGATGGGCAGGCAGGGGGCCTATGCCGGGGTAATCGAGCCCGGCGCTGAGTGAGTAGGGCTCCAGCGGGTGACCGGCGGAATCCTGAATCACGAGGGTATGGGCGCCGTGCAGGGTGGCGGGTTTACCCACAGACAGGGTGGCGGCGTGCTGCCCGCTGGCTATGCCGTGCCCGGCGGCCTCTGCCAATAGCAGGCGGGTGCGGTTCTCGCTCAGGTAGTGGTACATGGTGCCCATGGCATTGCTACCCCCACCTATGCAGGCTACAAGAAAATCCGGGTAATCACGGCCGGTTTTCTGCATCAACTGCTCGCGTATTTCGGCACTGATGACGCTCTGCAGCTCAGCCACGAGGGCGGGGTAGGGGTGTGGCCCCACGGCAGAACCGACCACGTAGAAGGTATCTGCCGCGTGTTCGCAATAGTCGGTAAAGGCGGCATCGACCGCATCCGTCAGCGTGGAGCTGCCGCTGCTTACGGGGTGAACGGTGGCACCGAGCATGCGCATGCGCTCCACGTTCACGTGCTGGCGCTCCACATCGGTACTGCCCATGTAAATGTGGCAGGGCAGCCCCAGCAGGGCGCAGGCCGTGGCAGTGGCCACGCCGTGCTGGCCGGCGCCGGTTTCGGCTATGATTCGGGTTTTGCCCAGTCGGCGGGCCAGTAGTACCTGCCCGAGAGCGTTGTTGATTTTGTGGGAGCCGGTGTGGTTGAGGTCCTCGCGCTTGAGGTAGATAGTGGCCTTGTAGCGCGCGCTCAACCGCCGTGCATGGTACAGGGGCGAGGGGCGCCCCACGTAGTCGTGCAGCAGCTCCCGGTATTCCTGCTCAAAGGCGGGCTCACTCAGTATCTCCCGGTAGCGGGTGGCCAGTTCGTGCAGGTTGTGGCGCAGTATTTCCGGCACCTCGGCTCCGCCGAATGCCCCGTAGTATCCGTCAGTGTTGACTTGGTATGTGTTCATGTGTGTGAGTTTGGGGTGAAAGGGGTGAATAAAAAAGAGCCTGTCGTAAGTTCGACAGGCTCTCGGTTTGAAATCCGTATGCTCTCTGAATCGGCATGTACAAGCGCTTGCTCCCTTACGTTCGTTCCGAAAGTAAGGTGCGCCACCAGGCTGCGCTGTAAAGATGTCCGTTCATGTGGGGGTGATTGCGCTTGCAAATGGGGGGCAAAGGACGGAGGGTGTGGGATTCGAACCCACGGTGCCATCTCTGCCACGCTCGATTTCGAGTCGAGTGCCTTAGACCAACTCAGCCATCTCTCCTTGCCCGAAAGCGTGGCGAGATTATGAGGTCGCACCGCGCAGATGTCAAGCCCTTTTTGCGCATGCAGAGCATTTCTGCTTGTGATAGAGGGTGAAATATGGTAAAAGTGAGCAGCGGCAGTTATATATGCCGGGTAATTTTTCAACGGATTGAGAATATGAAGAGGATTTTCAAAGGTATCATCTGCTCAGTGGCGCTGGCATGCAGTGCCGGGGCACTCGTGGTGACAGATTTGCCGAACGAGGGGCTCACGCGCGAATATGCTGATAAAAAATTCAGCAAGGATTACGAGTATGTGATTCTGGAGGACAATACCCTGCGCCGTACCTGGCAGGCGGACGGGTATACCCTGATACTCGATTTCGATATCCGAAGCAGCAAGCTCATCTGCCTTTATGTGGACTACAGCCCGGCCATGGAAAAGAAGACGGCTATGCTGCACGCCGAGCAGTTGTGCGACGGCAGAGATGAAGGAGTGAAGTGGATTAAGACGAAAGAGGCTTCCGCCCGCAAAGTCGGTATGAAGGATGCCCGCCTGCGCCGCCTGACGGACGGTAGTTTTCTGTTCTGGGAGTCTGCCGGAGCCAGCGGTGCCTGTGAGCGCCTGAGCTGGTTTGCCGAGGCTCCTCGTAAGGACCGTCTGACGCTGAAGGAGGCGGACCGCTACGCCGGCCGTACCGCCATGGGTGTGAGTGGTTCCGCCGGTGGTGTGGAGGCGCTGATTCGTGATGAGGATTACCGCCGTGGTCGAGCCTCCACCCCCCGTCCGAAACCAACTCCCACAGTAGTCGAGCATGCTCAGCAGCCCGAGACCGCCGCGACGGAGCAGGGGAAAGTTGCTCCTGCTGAGCCGACTGATTGGCGCTCGACTGTGAAGGAGAAGTTCGGCATTGAGGTGACGGAGGACATGGAAAAGTGGGCCATGTACATTGGTATAGGTCTGGTGCTGCTCTTCATTTGGGGGCGCATATCGGCAGCTCGCCAGCGTGCTAAGCGTTCCGCGGCGTTCGAGGCTCTGCTGCGTGCCGGTGAAGAGGACGAAAAATAAGAGGAGTAAAGCCCGCCGATTGACGTGCCACGAAAAGTACTTGACCACAACTGCTGAAAGGAGTAAAAACGAGGTGCCCATGTTCAGAAAAATCACCATCCTCACCACTGCATTGCTGGCACTTTGCCAGTGTAATACACTCAAAACAGATTGCGAGGCTTTGCGCCTGCGCGAAGCTGAGATTGCGAAGGAAGCCACCGGTGATTACTATATCGGCCGTCGCTACCACATACCCTACACCCGATTCTGGGGGTATATGCGCAAGCCCGGCCAGAGCTGGCGCACGGCTAAGTTGGTGATGATGGACGAGCGCACATGTCGTACGCCCGACCGCGGTATGGAACCGCCGGCAGAGAATGCCGTGTACGGTACCGACAACAATGTGGAGTACATTGTAAAGGGCTCATACACAGGTACTGTTGCCTATGATCCCAGCACCAATCAGGTGTTGCCCGTGTTCCGTCCCACCGGCTTTGAGGTGCGCAATCGTCAGCCCGGCTATCTCTTCGTACCGTCGGAGGAGTACGAGGCCGAGCGTGTGACCCTGCGCCCTTCGCTCATGCCCACCCCACAGACCTGCTCACAATATCGCTGATATGACGCGCATTTGTCGCGCAGCCTACCTTTTTCTATGCTACAATAACCGCATACAGTACGTACGCTTTCATTTTTAATTTCATAATCTTTCGGCTCTCAATATGGCTCAGTCAAAAATCCTCGTAGGACTTGAAATCGGCACCTCCAAAACTTGCATGGTGGTGGGTGAAATCCGCCCGGATGCCACTGCAACCATCATCGGCGTGGGTGAGGTACCCAGTGCCGGTGTGCGCAAGGGTGAGATCGTGGACCAGAGCATGGCTCGCCAGTGTGTGTGCGATGCCTGGCAGATAGCTCAGGACCACGCCGAGGTGGACATTCTCAACGTTTTCCTTTCCGTTACCGGTGAGCACATCAGCGGTGAGAACTGCCCCGGTTCCTATCGTTTGCGAGACGATGAGTCCATTATCGAGGATGAACATGTGAAGCACGTGAAGGAGAAGGCCGAGACTGCAGAAATCCCCTCTGACCGTTTTGCCATTAACCGCGAGCTGGGTAACTTCTACATCGATAATCGCGAGGCCTCTCGTCACCCGGTGGGCTTGGCCGGTCGCACGCTCGATGTGAATTGCCACCTCATGCACGGCATACGTACCCGCCTGCAGAACTCCCTGCTGTGTGTGCGCCAGGTGCCGCTGGAGGTCGAGGATTTGGTTTTCGCCCCTCTTGCCACGGCGCAGATGGTGCTCAATCGCCAGCAGAAGGAGGCCGGTGCCCTGTTGATTGACATCGGCGGCGGTACCTCCGACTTCATATGCTACAGCGGTGGTGATGTGGTGGCCAGTGGCTGTATACCTGCCGGTGGCGAGACCATTAACAGCGATATCGTTAAGCTGACCGACCAGCGCGTGAGCAAGAAGGCTGCCGAGGTGCTGAAGTGCACCGAGGGCAATGCCTTCGGCGACGTGAATGACCGCTCCTTGGCTCAGTACAAGAGCGAACTGGGCATGCACGATGTTTCCATTCCCCGCGGCGAGCTCAATCGCATTATCCGCGACCGTCTGGCCGACATTCTGGTGCGTGTGGGTAAGCGTGTGCCCGAGGACGTGTGGAAGCAGAGCGGCATGAGCGTGTATCTGTCAGGCGGTACCAGCCTGATGCGCGGGCTCGACTCCCTCGCTCACCACATTTACGGTGTACCGGTGCACCAGCCTGCCCCGGCCTCTGACGGTCAGAACTACTCCTACCTGGCAGATCCGCGTTACTGCACGGCCATCGGTCTGATTCGCTTTGCCCAGCGCTTTGATGACGATGCTATTCACAATCCCTCGCCCGGTATCTTCGACTGGATTATGCGTATGTTCGGTCGCCGCTGATTCTGATTTTCACACCCTTTTTCCAGCCATACAACTATGCTCCCCTACCAGACAATACCGCAGAAGGAAGACGGCATTGCCATTGTGGGTATCGGCGGTGCCGGTGCCAATATTCTGCAGTGTTTTGCAGGCTCCAGTGCCAACAATGTGCGTTTGTACACCATGTCGCTCGATGAGCGTGTAGGTCGTGCCTGTGGCAGCAATGTGGAGTTCATACAACTGGGCGGTGGGCTCAATCATGGCCTGGGCTGCGGTGGCGACCCCTCCGTCGGTGCCCGTGCGGCCGAGGAGAGCAGCAGCGAGCTGCAGGCTATGCTGACAGATGCCCGCCTGCTGGTCATGGTGGCCGGTCTGGGTGGTGGTACCGGTTCCGGTGCAGCACCTGTGCTGGCACAGATGGCTCGCGATGCCGGTTTGTTCCTCGTGTCGGTGGTGGTCATGCCCTTCACCTTCGAAGGTAAGCGCCGCCGCGAGCAGGCAGAGGCCGCGCTGGAGGAAATTTCGCTGCTGAGCGATATCGTTTTCTGCTTCGAGAACGATTACATGGAGGAGCTCTTCCGCAATCGCCCCGGTGCCCGTGCCGTGTTCGAGGAGGTCGACCGCATTCTTGCCCGAGCCACGGCTGCTGTGCCCATGCTCGCATCCTCCCCCGGCTTCATTAATCTCGGGTTGGATGAACTTGCCACGGCTCTCGAGAACAACGACTCCCGCTGCATCTTCGGTACCGGCAGTGGCTATGGCCCTGACCGTGCTGTCACGGCTGCTCAGGCCGTGCTCGAGTCACCCCTTGTGGCGTATCACGGTGCCCTCAGCTTTGCCCGTACGGTTATTGTGCACATTGCCGGTGGCGACAGCATGTCCATCACCGAAATTCGCACCGTTATGGAGACCGTGCGCGAAGCCCTGGCCGATGAGGAGGTTAAACTGTTCTTCGGTACTACGGTCAAACCTCACCTGGGTGATGAAATCCGCGTGACCCTCATCGCTTCGGTTGATGCCGAGGAGTTCAAGGCCGCCATCGTGGCTCCGCCCGAGACTGAGCGCGTGAAACCGGCTGCACCCGCCGATGAGCAGGTGGAAACTGAGGTGACCGAAGAGGATGAAGCCGATACTGAGGAGCTCGCCCCCGCTGTTGAAGATGAAGATTTCTTTGCTGAGCCCCCTACTGATGAGCCTGTAGAGGAAACGGCTGATGAGGGGGAAGTTGAGGAGCCCGCTGAAGAGCCGGAACTCACCGATGAGGTCGAAGAAGAGCCCGTCGCTGAAGAGGAGGATGCTGAGGAAGAGGCCGAGGACGCTGTGCCTTCCTTTACCGTGCAGCCGGTCATGCACCAGCCCGAACTCATGCCGGCCAATCTCACGGTAGACGATGAAGAGGAGGAGGAGACTCCGACTACCGGTACACTGTTCCCGAATGAAGGTGATAGTGGCTTTGTGAGTTTCTCCCGACGTCGCAACGACAATGAGGATGACCTCGATATGCCGCCGCCCAGCATGAATATCAACAACCTGCGCGGCATGTTCCCCCGCAGGTAAATGGCGCGGAGAGGTTGAGAGCCATTTTAACGGCTCAATAGATGTTTATCTACAATTTGGGCATCTCGAAAAACTCGATAAAGAGCAATTTGTAGAAGTACTAGTTACGAGTTACAAAGGACTAGGTGTAAAGTTCCGCGGCTTACGCCGCAAGGGTTGCCGAGCTTTGCCTCGGCTGCTGCCCGCGCTTTAAGGCGCGGGCGTGAACGGTAGCTTAAGCTACGCATATCCGCGGGTGAAAGCCCGCCTGTTTTATCACTTAGTCCTTCGTAACTCGTAACTAGTCCTTCCTTACAAGCTCCAATTTG
>JAZSEM010000014.1:0-15080 GCA_045531695.1 Akkermansia sp. | reverse complement strand
ATGCCGGATTAAACAAATCGAAACACCGAAAGAAAATTATTGAACTATTGAAGGCAGCCGGGGCAAAATAGTATTATCAACAAAGGTTTTCCATCGATTAGTTTTGCCGGAAAACCGGAGAATCCGTTTCTTATAGAATAGCAAGGATGCATGTAACACAGGTCCGTCGGAATGGCGGACCTGTGTATATTTCCGTTAAGCACCGGAGCCAGTAAACTCGGCAGGCCGATAAAAAGTCTGCATCAACATGAAAAGTCTCCGCGTCTCGCTGCGCTCGCTTGTTTCCGGCTTCTCTGTGCCGGGGGTTTCTCGATGATACGCCCACCCGGGACGCCGAGGCAGGCGCCGTTGGCTCGCTCCCCTACAAACATCAATTTGCTGCACTGCGAGCTTTCGAGCCGAATGTTCAATTTCGCAATCCAAAATTCAAAATCCAACTTTTCAACGCCCTTCGGCCGAGTGAAAAGCGGGCTTTGCCCGCGGTGAAGAACCGTGCTATGCACGGTGGTGAAGAATGCGCTGCGCGCATGGTGAAGACCAAGGCTGACGCCTTGGTGATAGGGGGGTGGAGCCGACGCGCTGCCGGGAATCACATATTCCACACCTCAAAGAGTTCCTCGGGCAGGGTGGTGAGGAATCGGGATGGCGGGCAATACTGGCTGTCGTAGCTATGGCCGTTGTAGCGGGGGAAGGTCAGGTAGAGCTGGTCCTCGGCGCGGGTGATGGCCACATAGAACAGGCGGGTTTCTTCCTCTATATCATCGGGGTCGCCGCTGCTGATAACCCTGTAGTGCGGGAACAGGCCTTCACCCAGGAAGATGACGAACACAATCTTCCACTCCAGACCCTTGGCTTGGTGAATGGTGGAGAGCGTCACGCAGTCATCATCGGCCAGGCTGTCGTTGTCGACCTCGCTGAGTAGGGCGACTTGGCTCAGGAAGGTGTCCAAATCCGGCATGTCGGACAGCGATTTGATGAGCTGGTCAATATCCTCCATGCGCTCTTCGTAATTATCGTAGGCCGAGCGCATGTAGGCGTTCATGTAGTTCTGCACGAGCTTGACGAGCTCGGTGGGGGTGAGCTGACGGTCAGCCGGGTGCAGGCTGTCCATGGAGGTGAGGAAGCCTCCCCAGTGCAGGCCTGCGGCTGCGGGGGCTTTCACCTTCTTCATGACTTCGCTGTGCGGGGCGGTGATGGTTTGCTCGCCGGGGTGAGCTGCAAACCAGGCTTCGGCTGCGCTGAGCCAGCCCTGCCAGAGCTTGCCGGCGGTGGCCTCACCCACGCGGGGGAAGGTGCCCACAATGCGGCGGAAGGCTACTTCATCCCTCGGGTTATTGAGCAGTCGCAACCAAGCGACGATATCCTTGATATGCGCCTGTTCAAAGAAACGCAGGCCACTGGTAATGCGGAAGGGAATGTGGTTGCGCGTGAGCTCCATCTGCACATCCATACTGTGGAAGTGTGCGCGGTAGAGCACGGCGATATCCTTGCCCGGTATGCCGTCGGCCATGAGCTCGTCGATTCGCTGAGCCACGAACTTGGCCTCCGTCCGGTTATCGGGGGCGGGCACCACGGCGGGTTTCAGCCGGCCTTCATCGCGGGCGGGACGCAGGGTTTTGACAAACTGACGGCTGTTCTGTGCGATGGCGGCATTGGATATTTCGAGAATGGCGGGTACGCTGCGGTAGTTGGTCTCAATTTTGTAGACTTCGGCATCGGGGTAGGTGCGGGTGAAGTCGAAGATGTGGTCGACATTGGCACCGCGCCAGGAGTAGATGCTCTGCGCGTCATCCCCCACCACCATGAGCGAGGTCCCGCTACCGCCCGAGAGCAGGGCTATGAGCTCGGCCTGCAGGGTGTTGGTGTCCTGATACTCATCCACCAGCACATGCAGGAACCGTTGCTGCAGCTCGGCACGCAAATCCGCGTGTTCACGCAGCAGGCGCACCATGTTGGTGAGCAGGTCATCGAAGTCCATGGAGTTGCTCTCCATCTTGCGCTCCTGATAGGCGGTGTAAATCTTGCCGATGGCCTCCTCAAACTTCTCGAGGTGGTCGTAGTCGTCGGTGAGTGTCTGCTGCCAGCTGCGACCGGTGTTGATAGCCAGACTGTGCAGGCTCATGAGCACCTCGGGCTTGGGGAATCGGTCGCTCTTGGTTGTCTTGCCCGAGAATTGCTTGGTCAGGGCGCGAAAGAGGGCGCGCTGGTCGTCGGCATCGAGTATACTGAAGCCGGGTTGGTAGCCCAGTCGCGGGGCGTGCAGTCGCAGCAGTCTGTTCGCGACAGAGTGGAACGTGCCGCCCCATATCTGGCCATTGCTGCGACCGGTCAGCTGAGCCACGCGCTCCAGCATTTCACGGGCGGCCTTGTTCGTGAAGGTCAGCAGCAGAATGCGCCAGGGTGGCACACCGCTTTCCAGCAGGCGAGCCACCCTGTAGGTGAGTGTACGGGTTTTGCCGCTACCGGCACCGGCTATGACCAGCGCGTGCTGCGCCTGAGTGCATACGGCTGCATATTGCTCGGGGTTGAGCTCAGCTGCGTAATCGAGCCGTGCCGGGGTGAACTCGTACATGGTTGATTACTCGAAGTCCAGGTAAATCTCGGCGCGACGGTTCTCACCGCGAATGTAGTCCACCGTCTGCTCGGTGTCAGTCTCGGTATAGGTGCGGCGGGGCTGGCTCTTACCGAGGCCGTGGGTGGTAATCTGCTCGGCATTCACCCCGAAGCCCACGAGAGCGGCCTTCACGGCATCGGCACGGCGCTCAGACAGGCGCAGGTTGTAGCGCTCGGAACCCACGTCGTCCGTGTGGCCGGAGATGTTGAGCTTGCCCTGAGTCTCCTTCAGCAGCTCAGCCACAATCTGCAACTGGCGCAGGGAGCGGGGAGTGAGGTCGGCCTCGTTGAAGCCGAAGAAGAGAGCCAGCGAGTCGCCACCCTTGGGGTTCTTCACGATGGGGAAGTAGCGACCGCCCTCTTCGTTGGCGCTGTTCTCGTAGCTGCTCAGCAGGCCTTCCAGACCAACGGCTTTCACGCGCCAACCGGGTTCGGTGCGGCTGAGTTCCAAGCTGATTTTGGCCTCCTGACTCTGGTCGGCGGAAGAGGTGACATACACCATGTTGCCGGCGAAATCATCGTTGAAGAAGGTGTTGCGAATGGGCTTGTCCTTGCGCAGTTCGAAGTTGCCCTCCTCGAACACCATGCACAGACCGGCCACGGTGGCCAGGGAGATTTCCTCGCCGGTGGTCAGGTCGCGAGCCTGGTTCATGTTGCCGTGGCGCACGGCCTCAATGAAACCTTCGGACACGGTGATGTGGTCACAGTCAGCGGTGATGGCAGTTTTGTCGGCCGGGGCGGGAGTGGCGCTCTCGATGGCACAGATGCCGCTGCGATTGGTCACAACGTCGAGCAGGATATCCTCGTTGCCGTTCTCGCTCTTCAGGCGATAGCGGGTTACCTTGTTACCATCGGGGCGGCGCATGTCGGCTACCTCGATAACCTCGCCCGGCTTGTTCTGCTCTGCCCACTTCAGCAGGTCTGCGGCAGCCTGGGGGGTAATACCGCCGCGCTCCACAAAGTAGTCCATGGCGGCCTTGGTGTCCTCGTGGCGCAGGGCTTCACGAGCCTTCAGAGCCAGCTCGTGCTCGGAGCTGTTGGCTGTCTCGGAAAGAGTCAGGGTGATACGCGGGGTGGTATCGGCCTCGGTGGTGGTGGTGAGCTGGTCGCCGGTTGTCTGTTCGGGCTGGTCCGTGGCGGGCTCGGTCGGTGTATCCACAGCGGGCTCAGTCGGCTCATCGGTGCCGATGGTGGGCTCATCGGTGGTGGTGGGGTCGAGCTCGGAAGGCATGCCGTCATCCGTCGCGGGAGTGGTTTTCGTGCTGTCGGTGGTGGTACCGGGCTGCTCATCCGTAGTGGTGGGCTGGGTCGGCTGATTGTCGGCGGGCTGTTCTGTGGGAGTCGGGGTAGCTACCTCGGTTCCCGGAGCATTCTTGAGCGCTACGCCGGGTATAAGCCCCTGAGAAATGGCATAGTACACACCACCGCCGATACCGGCGGTAATCATGAAGGATACCAGAAAAAGAATGATACTGCGTTTCATTTACTTAAGGAATTGTGCGGGGTTTATCTGAATGGTGTCTGAAGAGGATTGAGAGGGTGAAATCTGAGATGTGGTGGCGGGAGCGGCATTGGCCGTTTCGCGAATCATGAGACGCCGCACCTGCTCGTAGGGGTCAGAGATAGCAGGTGCCGGGTGATTGGCAATGAGCTCGGCGGGGTTGATGCGGTTCATGGTGCCGGCGGGATGGTAGGCGGGCATGCCGGCCTCGTTGCTCAGGGAGCGGATGGCTTCGAAGTGCAAGTGAGCCAGATAAGCGCCGTCGGCGGTGCCGATGGTGCCGATGCGCTGTCCGCGACCTACGAGCTGACCGGGGCGCACGTTGCGCTCGCCGAGGTGGGCGTAGAGGGTCTGAATAATCTCGTTGCTGCCGGGCAGGCGGTGTGCAATGGTAACGACATTGCCCCAACCCGGGCCGGGATTGCCGCTGTAGAGCACCAGACCGCGTGCTGCGGCGTATACGGGTTCACCCTCATCGGTGTTCTCGCCGCCTATGCCATTGAGGTCCTGCCCGCTGTGGTGGCCACCGCGTTTGGGGTTGGACTCGCCGAAGGGCTGGGCGTCATACATCATGGCCATGGCAGGGGTGCCCACCGGCCACTGGAATCCGTCTGCCAGCGGTACTTTTACCATCTGCTCTGCCGTGAGCAGAACGTAGCCCGGGTGTATGCCCCCCTCAGGTATGCTGCTGAGCGGTTCCGCTGCGCTGTACTTGTTGTACTCGACTTTTGCAGCGCGTTCGGCCGCGCCACCGCGGGTGGTGAAAAGATAGCACGCCCCCGTGGCTCCCAGTGCCAACAGCACCGGAAACGCTATTTTGAACGGGTTTTTGTACCATCTTTTTGTCATACGCGCGCGTATTATACAGGACGCCCGGATTTTATGCAAGCATATTAGCTGTCTTTTTCATGATTAATCCCGTTGGTGTTAAAACGAACAAGCGGGAGGGGGCTCTCGCCTTCTCCCGCTCGTATCGATCAACTCTGAAATTACATGAAAAAGACCTTGTGGGCTCTCATCCCCACAAGTAGCACACTTAGCGCTCTCTCGATGGTTAAGATGTCTGCCGTCCGCCTTTTGTTCAAAAAAATCAGAAAAAAGATGATTTTTTTTAATTTTCGGGTGCATCCTGCTGCTTTTGTTGCTCGGGACGCGGCTTGTAATGGGTGAGTTTGGTGCGTTTTTTCTTCTTTTTCGGTGAGAAATGCTCGGGGTGTGCAGCTGCCCAGGCCTCGTAGAGGTCGGGGCGGTTGGCCTTGGTGCGCTCCAGAGCGTGCTCGAGTTTCCACTCAGCTATGGCCTTGTGGTTGCCCGACAGGAATACCTCCGGCACGGGCATGTCGCGGAAGACGTTGGGCTTGGTGTAGGCCGGTGCTTCGAGCAGGCCGTTGGCGAATGATTCCTCCTCGCTGCTGCGGGAATCCCCCAGTGCACCGGGCAGCAGGCGGGCGATGGCATCTATCACCACCACGGCGGCAATGGCACCGTTGGTCAATATGTAGTCGCCGATGGAAAGCTCCATATCAACCAGAGTATCAATCACTCGGTGGTCTACTCCCTCGTAGTGGCCACACAGGAAAATATAATGCACATCTGCCCCTTCCGGCAGGCAGGGAGCGGCCAGCTCCTCGGCCACGGGCTGCGAGAATACGCGCCCCTGAGGGGTCATGAGGATGACCTTGGTATTCTCCCGTCGCAGTTCCTCGATAGCGGCGAAGATGGGTTCGCACTTCATGAGCATACCCTGACCGCCACCGCACAGGTAATCGTCTGTACGGTGGTGCTTGTCGTGTGCCCAGTCGCGCAGCTGGTGGGCTCGTACGTTGATGAGTCCCTTGTCCGCCGCGCGTCCCATGATGCTCTGCGAGAGCGGGGTGGTAATGAGCTCGGGGAAGAGCGTCAGTACGTCGATGGTAAGCATGTGTGAAGAAGTACGAAGGACGAATTCCGAAGGACGAATTTTGAAGGTTTGCCGGCTTTTCGCCGGGAAATTCGTCCTTCGTCCTTCTTCCTTCGTAATTTAAAATCACATATTATGCCTGAGCATGCCCTCGATGTAGGCATCGATATTGCCGTCCATCACATCCTGAATGTTGCCGGACTCCACGCCGGTGCGCAGGTCCTTCACCATCTGGTAGGGCTGGAACACGTAGGAGCGAATCTGGTTGCCCCAGGCAATGTCACCCTTCTCGGAGTACTGGCGGTCGGCCTCGGCGCGCTTGCGGTCTTCCTCGAGCTGAATGAGGCGGGCCTTGAGCATGCGCATGGCTTCTTCGCGGTTACGCAGCTGGGAACGCTGGGTCTGACATGCTACGATGATGCCCGTGGGAAGGTGGGTCAGTCGCACGGCGGTTTCCACCTTGTTCACGTTCTGACCACCCTTACCGCCGGAGCGGTAGGTGTCCATCTTCACGTCAGCTTCCTTCACCTCGATTTCAATATCGTCGGAGATGTCGGGGGTGGCATCCAGCGAGCAGAAGGAGGTGTGGCGCTTACCGGCGGAGTCGAAGGGGCTCATGCGTACCAGGCGGTGAATACCGCGCTCGTTCTTCAGGTAGCCGTAGGCGTACTCGCCCTCAATCTTAATAGTCACGGAGCGAATACCGGCTTCATCGCCATCGGTGCTTTCCATGATTTCGGTATTGAAGCCGTGGCGTTCGCAGTAGCGCAGGTACATGCGCAGCAGCATGCTGGCCCAGTCGCAGGCCTCGGTACCGCCGGCACCGGCATGAATGGTTACGTAGCAGCCGGCATTGTCGTGCGGACCGTTCAGCAGGGTAATGAGCTCGAACTCCTGCAGGCGCTTAACCCAGTTCTCGTACTCGGCAACGGCATCGGCGGCCATCTCGGGCTCCTCGGCAGCCATTTCGATGGCTACCTCTACGTCTTCCAGCCCGCTTTCCAGAGCACGGAACTGCTCCAGGCGGCGCTTAATGGGGTTTACCTCGGCCATCAGGGCACGAGCGGCGGCGGGGTTGTCCCAGAAATCGGGCGCACTCATGCGCTCATCGAGTTCGGCTACTTTCTCTTCAAGTGCTGCGGGGTCAAAGATAGCTCCCGAGCTCGGAAAGACGGCTGCGCATGGCCTCCGTGTCAAGCGTCGAGAGATCGATATTGGTCGTCTGGTTCTCCATACGGGCGCGGAGTATACAGACGATTCCCCCCTTTGTCAAGCCTGAAACTCAAAGCTTTTTCAGCTGAGTGAACCGCCCGCATAACTTGTATAACTATTCGTTGGAACAATTAGGAAAAGCGCAATTTGCAGAGCTTTACGGCTCCCGCCTTCGCTCGCTAGGGATAAATATCTTTTTAACGGCCTGCGGCCGGGTGAAAAGCGGGCTAAAGCCGCGGTGAAGAACCGTACTGCGCACGGTAGTGAAGACTGCGCTGCGCGCAGAGTGAAGACCAAGGCTGACGCCTTGGGGATGGCGGGACAAGCCCAATTTGCAGAGGCGCGGACGGAATCTTGAACTTTCAACATTCAAGATTCAACCTTTTACATTCTTGGCACCGCCTCCAGCAGTTTGCGGGTATATTCATGCTGCGGGTTGCCGAAGACCTCGTCGGCAGGGCCGTATTCCACAATGCGGCCGCGGCGCATGACGGCGATGTCGTCTGCCATGTAATGAACGACCGAGAGGTCGTGGGAAATGAAAATCATGGTGAGCTCGAGGTCGCGCGTGAGGTCGTTGAGCAGGTTCAGAATCTGGCTCTGTATGGAAACATCGAGCGCCGATACCGGTTCGTCTGCCAGCAGAAGGGCGGGGCGGGGGGCGATGGCGCGGGCGATGGCAATGCGCTGACGCTGCCCCCCGGAGAACTCGTGCGGGTATTTGTACATGTGCTCGGGGCTCAGCCCCACGCGGTTCATGAGCTCGGCAACGGCAGATTCCCGATGACGGCGGGGCAGGGGCTCGCGGCGGCTCAGCGCCTCGGCCAGGGTGCTGAAGATGCTGAAGCGGGGATTGAGGGAGGCATAGGGGTCTTGAAACACCATCTGAAAATCCAATCGGCGGCGGCGGACTTCTGCCGGGCTCAGGGCGCTCAGATTGGTACCGTCGAGCTCGATGCTGCCGGAAGTCAGCGGTTGCAGCTGCATGATGGCGCGAGACAGGGTGCTCTTGCCGCAGCCGCTCTCACCCACCAGCCCGAGTATGCGCCCACGCTCAACCGACAGGCTCACGTCGTCCACCGCGCGCACGACTTCACCCGTGGTGCCCCAGGTGTTGCGCACGGGGTAGTGCACACTTGCTCCTCTGATTTCCAGATATGCCATGTCGCTATACTACCAGACCGGGAGCCGCTTTGGCAAATAAAAAACGCGTCTGAGCAGAGCTCAGACGCGCCATCGTAAAATGATTTGTGGGATTAAATCCCTTCTTCACTTACTTCTTGATGGGAGCAACGGGAGCGGGCTCCGGAGCGGGAGCGGGAGTCACCTGCTGCTGCTGCTGCTGCTGGCAGGAAACCAGAGCGGCGGCGGTAAGGGCGAGAATAGCGATGGTCTTCATTTGATCTTGACTAGTTTTGATTGTTGAAGTGCCCCAAACATCCAAGAGTAGGAAGGAGGCGCGCCTAGTATACTCAATTTTTGGCCTTTGACAAGCCTAAAATGCAATTTTTTTGTAAAAAACGCGTATTCAGAATGAGTTAGAGCTGTGTTTCGCTGCCGTTGATTGGTTGAATAACAGGTGGAATTATTTAAGAGTACTTGATTATCAAGTGATTTGGGTTATATAGAAAAGAACGCACCCGACAGATAGCCGGGCGCGTAACAATGAAAAAGACATTCAAGTGGGGAGCTAATCCCCCACGGAGTTACTTCTTGATGGGAGCAACGGGAGCGGGCTCCGGGGTGGGAGCGGGAGTCACCTGCTGCTGCTGCTGCTGCTGGCAGGACACGAGGGCGGCGGCGGTAAGAGCGAGAATAGCGATGGTCTTCATAACTTTCTTGTCTGTTTGTTAATTTGTATTTCAGTTCCGGTCAACCAGGGGTAGGATGCCGGGACGCGCAGTATACACGAAAAAAATGGTTTGGCAAGTCTAAAATGTGAATTTTTGCAAATAATTTGCATTTTTTATCGATTTTAGGGTGAAAACAGTTGCAAAAGAGCAAGCAATATGCGACCATGAGGGGCAGATGCAAGCATACACCGATACCATAGCCGCCATAGCAACACCGCCGGGCACCGGAGCGATAGCCGTCATCCGCATGAGCGGGCCTCGAGCGGTCGAGGTGCTGAGCGCCTGCAGCGGGCGGCAACTGAAACCCCGCCGTGCCACGCTGGTGACGCTGAAGGATACCGCCGGTCGGGTGTTGGATGACGTGGTGGCTACCTATTTTGCAGGGCCTGCCAGTTATACCGGCGAGGATGTGGTGGAGGTGAGCTGCCATGGCGGCATGCTGGTGACACGCCGAGTGTTGGAGCGCTTGCTGCAGTGCGGAGCACGCCCGGCAGAACCGGGGGAGTTCTCGCGCCGTGCCTTTGAGAACGGCAAAATGGACCTCACCCAGGCCGAGGCGGTTATGGATGTCATTAGCGCCGGCAGTGACCTGGCACTGCGTGCGGCGCATAATCAGCTGCACGGAGCCATCAGTTCCCGCGTATCGGCTGCGGCAGACCGCCTGATTTCCGTGGCCGCTCATGTGGAAGCCTATATCGATTTCCCCGAGGAGGATATTGCGCCCGATACCACGCAGCAACTCGTGGAGGAGGTCGAAGCTGTGATGGCTGAAATACGTTCTCTGCTGGCAACGGCGGATGAAGGGCGGCTTTTGCGCGAGGGCGTGCGCACCGCTATCGTGGGGCCGCCCAATGTGGGTAAATCGAGCCTGCTGAACATGCTGCTGGGCTACGAACGTGCTATTGTGAGCTCCACCGCCGGTACAACGCGCGATACGATTGAAGAGAGCGTAACGCTCGGTGGATTGCGCCTGCGCCTGATTGATACCGCCGGACTGCACGAGAGTGCCGATGCCATTGAGCAGGCCGGCATGGAGCGCAGCCGCCGTGCCGGGGCAGAGGCTGACCTCGTGCTCGAGGTGGCAGATGTCACCCTGCCGCCGGCTCGCCCCGAGCTGGAACTGCAGGGCGCTCAGCACCTGCTCCTACTCAACAAGTGCGACTGCCCCGAGCACCCGGACTGGGGCGGGCAGAGCGCCATTCGTATGTCCTGCCATACAGGGCAGGGCGCCGAGGAACTCTCGGCGGCTATTCAGTCACTGTTCCTGCTGCAGGGGGCAGAGGGCGACAATCTGGCCGCTATCAATACCCGCCATCGCTATGCCCTGCAGCAGGCGCTCGATTATCTGGCTGCCGCCCGCGAAGGACTACTGGCAAACCTCTCCCCTGAGCTCATGGATGTTGACCTGCGCGCCGCGCTCGATTCCCTCGGTTCTATCTCCGGTCGTATAGATACGGAGGACATCCTTACGCGCGTATTTGCTACATTTTGTCTCGGAAAGTAGGTTGGGTGATTGCTTAAAGCTTGTTATTTACATATTTGCCGCTGACTGATAGCTTTTTTTCTTGCAATCACGGGTGGATTTGCTAAATTTCAGAGTGAATCCCAATCGTATCATATTATGAAGAAATCAACCATTCTTTCTGTAATGGCAACGGTGGCAATGCTGCCGATTGTGGCGGCGCAGGAGCCTGCACCCTCGGTGCCCGAGGGTGTGGTGGTGACGACACGTGCATTCATTAACGGCAAGGAAGTTCCCCCTGCCGAAGCTGAAAAACTGATGAAGGAAATGCGCGCCAGCATGAGGTTCGGTTTCGCGCCCGGCAAGGCCGAGCCCGCTGCACCTGCCCCTGAGCCTGCTCCCGCACCTGCTCCTGAGCCCGCTCCCGCTCCCGCACCTGCCCCTGAGCCCGCTCCCGCACCTGCCCCTGAGCCTGCTCCCGCACCGGCTCCTGCTCCTGCTCCCGAAGCTGCGCCCTGCTGCCCGAATCCTGATTGCACCTGCGGTCCGGCTCCCAAGCCCTGCGAGTGCAAGCCCGGTGCCGTATGTGGCCCCAAGCATGCCCCCGCACCCGAGCCTGCTGTTGAGGAGGTACCTGTCGCTGAGCAGAAACCCCTTCAGGAGCCCATTCCCGCTCCGGCTGTTGCTCCCGCACCGGCTCCTGCTCCGGCACCTGCTGCTGAACCCGCTCCTGCTGTTAAGGTTGTGAAAGGTGGTGAAGGTACTGTGCGCGTAATCGTGAACGGCAAGGAAATTAAGCCCGTTGTAACTCGTGTGGTTCCCGACACCAAGCTGCGCCCGGCTAAGCCCGTTTGCCCCTCCTGTGGCAAGAAGGTTCCCCGCCGTCCTATGCCCGGTGACATGCCCCCCTGCGGCAAGGCCCGTCCCTTCGACACTCCCGCCTATGGCACAACCCCGCCCTGCGTTCGCATGCACGGCAAGACTATGAACCCCACCGTCAGAATGCACGGTGTGCGTCGTGGTTGCCCCGGTGCTCCCGTGCATGTGCGTCGCTCTGCTGTGCGCCCCGGCGAGTCTCCGCAGGCCGTACGTGTTATCATCAACGGGGTGGAGACCATCGTCCCCGTTGTACCCGAGGGTGTGAACATCACTATCAAACCTCTCTGATAGTTCCATTCAATCTATAAGAAAAGGAGCGAAGGCCTTGCGGCTTTCGCTCCTTTTTTCTGCGGAAAATATTTGCGGAAATCAGCTCTCACTGCTTTCCTTTTTATCGCGGGTGAGGTATTTCATGAGCGCGTAGAGCACGGCCAGCAGTACCACACCGGCCACAATCAGGTGAGATTCGCCCTTCACGGCATCGATGAGTGCCTCGGGGGACTCCAGAATGCCGGGGTGCTCGCGCCCTACCTTGTCGCCGAACCAGGCCAGAACCCAGCACCAGATGGCCGAACCCGTGATGGTGGTCAGGCTGAACATAGCAAAGTTCACCCTTGCCAGACCGGCCGGTATGGAGATGAGGTGGCGGATGACCGGCAGGAAGCGCGAAAAGAAAATACCCGCTGTGGAGTACTTGCGCATGAAGACCTCGGCCGTCTCGACCTTGTGCTGCGGCATGAAGAAATACTTGCCGAAGCGGTAGATGAAGGGGCGACCAACCCAAAGGGCACACAGGTACATAATCACCGAACCGATGTAGGACCCCACCGTGCCGGCCAGTACCACGCCCCAGAATGACATCTCGGCATTCGGCAGCGCAGCCAGAATGGCGGCGGGCGGTACCACAACTTCACTCGGTACGGGCAAAATGGAGCTCTCCATTGCCATGAGCAGCACTACACCCCAGTAGCCCCACTCGACTACCCAGCCCATCCAGATGGTGATCAGTTCGTGTAACATGTGCCGTATTATGCACACGTTACATTAATTTGCAAGCAAAATTACCCACCCCTGTGAGCATAAAAAACGCAGCCCGTTGCGGACTGCGTTTTTTATGAAAGGAGTTTTGCGATTCTTGTGAAATCAGTCGATGTTGTCGAAGATTTCCTCGGGCTTGAAGAAGCGCTTGATTTCAACCTCGGCGCTCTCGGGGGAGTCGGAGGCGTGGCAGATGTTGAGCATGCTGTTGGTGCCGAAATCACCGCGAATGGTGCCCTTGTCAGCCTTCATGGAGTTAGTCGGACCCAGAATGCTGCGCACGCGGGTGATAACGCCCGGACCACTGAGAACCAGAGCCACCACGGGGCTGGTCTGCATGAATGCGGAAAGGGTGGGGAACAGGGGCTTGTCGTCAATCACCAGGTCGATGATGTGGGCGTAGTGCTCACGCAGAATGGCGTCGTCGAGCTGCATCATTTTCATGCCGCGCAGGCGGAAACCCTCGCCCAGCAGGCGCTGCAGAATGATACCGGAGAGGTTCTTGCGCACGCAATCCGGCTTGAAGAGAATGAGTGTTTTTTCGTCTCTGTTCATAATAATTTCTATGTGCGTGAGGTTAATTTACCCCCGGTACTGCGCCCTGTCAAGTATAAATCACATCTGCTGCCCATGCAGTTGGCAGAAACCACGCTTTGCCGAGCAACATCAGAACCCCGTTGCGTGGCCTTTAAATGGGCGGTTCACAGGCTCGAAGAGTGACAAAAAGTCAATTTAAAAAGGAAAGACAGACATTTTGTTTCAAAAAAACTTGACCATATTCGTGATGCAGACTATAATAACTCACACAATTTTTTACACTTATGGCTACTATTACCAAGAGAGAACTCGTGAATATGGTCTGCGCTCAGCTGGACAACGGCTGCACTCAGGCAGATGTACTGGAGATTGTACAGAAGATGGTGGACTCCATCACGGAAGCTGTGAGCAACGGTGATACTGTTGTGTTCCGCAACTTCGGTACCTTCTGCCCCAAGGAGGTGAAGGCCAAGGTTGGTCGTAACCCCAAGGATCCTGCCAAGGATGTAGCTATCCCCGCCCGCACGGTGGTGAAGTTCAAGGTAGGTAAGAACCTGAAGGAGCTTGTTGCCAAGCGTTCCAAGTAAGACCGTTTAAAGCCCAAGTTAAAAGGACGCATCTGTTGTGACAGGTGCGTCCTTTTTTGTCTATACGTTTTGAGTTGATTGTTCAGCTCAGTAGCCAGCGGAGCAGGGCGTAGAGGGGGATTGCAAGGATGAGTGCTATCAGGTTGCTACGATTCCGGCGCTTCTTTTCCATCTTACGCTGAATGTCGGCAAAGGCGGGAGCGTGCTTTTTTGCCAATTCGATAATCGATTCCTCTCCGCTGTCGAGGGCCATACGGCAGAAAAAGGCTCCGCTATCGCCGTTCATCTCAGTAGTGGCGCCGGCGCTCAGTAGTGTTTGAACACAGTCAACGTGCCCGAATGTCATGGCGCGCAGCAGGGGGGTATCGCCCTTTTTCGTGCGCAGGTTGACGTCCACCCCCGGTTCGAGAAGGGTGCGCAGGTTGCCGTTGTGCCCGCCCATGGCTGCATAATGCAGGGGCGTGACGCCGTTTTCACCGACTCGTGGGCAGAGCTCGGCGCCCGAATCAATCAGCAGGTTGAGTGTGTCGGGGCTGTCCGTGTAGTAGGCTGCTCGGCACAGCGGGGTCATGCCGTCAGCCTCGCGGGTATTCACATCCGCTCCTGCCTGCAGCAGCTTGCGTACCAGCTCGGTATTGCCGGCCATGGCAGCGAAATGAAGCGGTGTTTCTCCCTCGGCGGCGGTGGCGAGCATGTCGGCCCCGTGCTCAATCAGCAGGTCGGCTACGGCGGTGGGGGCATACAGGGCTGCCATGTGCAGGGGGGTGAAGCCCAGGGCTGTGCGAGCATTGACGTCAGCTCCGGCTTCGAGCATAACGGCCACGGGTTCCATAGCCTGCTCCGGTGTTGTTTCGTAACCTCGCTTGAAGGCCACGAACGCGCTGCCGCGCAGGTCGGCAGCAGCATCATGCAGCGGGGTGTAGCCTTGGTCATCGGTGGCGTGTATATCCGCCCCGCCATCCAACAGGCGGCGAATGAGTTTCACCTGCGATTTCTTGAGCGTCCATGCCCCGGCAAAGTGGAGCATGGTCAGGTTCGTGCGCTTGAGGTACTCACCCGGGCGACCGGGATAATCATCAGCATGCGTGGGGATTCGGGTCAGGGGGCTCAAGCCATTGCTCAGCAGGGTGCTCACGCGTGCATAACTGCTGCTGTTGAGGGCTGAGTAGAGTTCCTGAAGCGTTTTGCTGTCTGTTGTGCTCATCGTGTGGGTGTTTTCCGCTTGCTTTATCCTATCACACGCTCTCGGGGATGAAAAGTAAAATAACTCGAAAAACTTGCCAAAGAACAATTTGTAGAAGTACTAGTTACGAGTTACAAAGGACTAGGTGTAAAGTTCCGCGACTTACGCCGCAAGGGTTGCCGAGCTTTGCCTCGGCTTAAGGCGCGGGCGTGAACGGTAGCTTAAGCTACGCATATCCGCGGGTGAAAGCCCGCCTGTTTTATCACTTAGTCCTTCGTAACTCGTAACTAGTCCTTCCTTACAAGCTCCAATTTG
>JAZSEM010000035.1:0-30111 GCA_045531695.1 Akkermansia sp. | reverse complement strand
CTCGGCTGCTGCCCGCGCTTTAAGGCGCGGGCGTGAACGGTAGCTTAAGCTACGCATATCCGCGGGTGAAAGCCCGCCTGTTTTATCACTTAGTCCTTCGTAACTCGTAACTAGTCCTTCCTTACAAGCTCCAATTTGTAGAGTTTTTAGAGATGCCCAATTTGTAACCTGTCAATCAATTTACCGCTTGGGCCAGCCGAGGCACTGGTGCACGACGGCGGTGCAATCTGCCGGCAGGCCGAGCTCGCGGTTGAGGGCCGGGATGTCAATCATGGCGCGGATAACGGTGGAGAGCCCGCGCGATGTGGCGTACAGGTAGACGTTCTGGTAGGCGGAGCCCACGTGGTTCTGGCCGCCGCGGTCATTCTTGATGACGTACAGGAGGTGCAGGGGAGCATTCTTCACAAAGTCCTGACGCTCGCAGAGGGGGATGAGGTTCTTGTCGTTCACCTTGGTCAGGCTGTGGGTGGGGCCATCGTATTGCCAGCAGCCGGTGGGGGTGAGCACATAGAGTGCCATGTTCTGCAGGTTGCGGGAGGTGGGGATGGTGCGCTTACCGTGGGCATTCATGCCCCAGGCTACCCACAGAATCTCGCTGAGGGTCTGGTCATCCACCGCCTGCGCCGGGTCGAAATCGCGCTTGCTCTGTCGCTGGGCAATGGCCTGCATCAACGGCATGCCACCTGTCATGGCAGGTGCCGGCAGTGTCTTAACCTCCGCTCCCCACCCCGGCAGTACAACCCCGGCCATCATGCAAATCGTCAGTAAGTTTTTCATCATATCCTGCATTGTACCAACATATCGCTACCTTGCAAGTACAAAGTTCCATTTCTAACGATTCGGTACAAGAAAACCGCCGCCTGTGCTCGGGGCGCAGGCGACGGCGAAAGTCAGTGCTGTGCAGTCAGATTACAGCAGGGAGAAAGCCACGTTGAGACCGGCGGTCACGATGGACACCATGCTCATGAGCTTAATCAGAATGTTAAGGGAGGGGCCGGAAGTATCCTTGAAGGGGTCACCCACGGTGTCACCCACAACGGAGGCGTCGTGGATGGGGGTGTGCTTGCCGCAGAAGGAGGCATCACCCGTCTCGATGTACTTCTTAGCATTGTCCCAGGCGCCACCGGAGTTGGCCATGAACACGGCGAGCACGAAGCCACCGGCAAGACCACCGGCCAGCAGGCCGAACACACCGGCTACACCCATCACCAGACCGGTAGCAACGGGTACTACCACGGCGATGAGGGAGGGGATGATCATCTCGCGCTGAGCACCCTGAGTGGAGATACCCACGCAGCGAGCGTAGTCGGCCTTCTTGCGGCCCTCGAATACGTCCTTATCGCTCAGCTGGCGACGAACTTCCTCCACCATGCTCTTGGCGGCGCGACCGACGGCGTTCATGGTAAGACCGCAGAACAGGAAGGAAAGCATAGCGCCGATGAAGATACCCAGCAGAACCTTGGGGTTCATGAGGGTTACCTCGAAGGCGGACATGAACTCAGCGATGCTCATCTTGGACACCTCGGTACCGGTGCCAACTTCACCACCCCAGTTGCTGATGGTGATAACCTGATCACCCAGACGGGCAGCAGCAATCTTGAGCTCCTCGATGTAGGAGGCAAGAAGGGCCAGAGCGGTCAGAGCGGCAGAGCCGATAGCGAAGCCCTTACCGGTAGCAGCGGTGGTGTTACCCAGAGCGTCCAGAGCGTCGGTGCGGGAGCGAACGTCGTCACCCAGAGCGCTCATCTCGGCGTTACCGCCGGCGTTGTCGGAAATGGGACCGTAGGCGTCGGTAGCCAGGGTCAGACCGAGTGTGGAAAGCATACCCACAGCGGCGATACCGATACCGTAGAGACCGGCAGCCATGTTCTGAGCGGTGAAAGCCCACTCACCGGCAGCGCAAAGGTAAGCGCCGATGGTGCCGAGCACGATGAAGAGCACCGGCCAGCAGGTGGAAATCATACCCACGCCGATACCGGAGATAATCACGGTAGCAGGACCGGTGGTGGCGTTCTCAGCGATGAACTTCACCGGCTTGAACTCGAAGGAGGTGTAGTACTCGGTCACCTTACCGATGGCGATACCCACCACGAGACCGATCATGATGGAACCCCAGATGCCGAGCCAGTTCTCGATGTTGAGGGCCCAGAGCACGAGGGCAGAGAAAATAGCGATCAGAACGCTGGAGAAGTTGATGCCCTTGTTCAGAGCGGCCATCAGCTGGGTCTGGTTAGCACCGGGTTTGGTGCGCACCATGTACACGCCGAGGATGGAAAGGATAGCGCCAACGGCACCGATGATCATGGGAGCCATGACCATCTGCAGGCCCATCTCGTAGTTGCCGGCAGCGGCAGCCACGGCAGCGCCCAGAGCGGCGGTAGCCAGAATGGAACCGGCGTAGGACTCGTACAGGTCAGCACCCATACCTGCTACGTCGCCCACGTTGTCGCCCACGTTGTCGGCGATGGTGGCGGGGTTACGAGGATCGTCCTCGTTGAAGTGGTACTCCGTCTTACCTACAAGGTCAGCACCTACGTCGGCAGCCTTGGTGTAAATACCACCGCCCACACGGGCGAAGAGAGCCTGCAGAGAGGCACCCATACCGAAGGTAAGCATGATGGTGGTGATGTGTACGAGCTTGCTTACACCGCTGTAGTCACCCATCAGGGAGGTGTTGTCAAGAATCAGGTACCAGGCGGAAATATCGAGCAGACCGAAGCCCACAACCGTCAGACCCAGCACAGCGCCGGAGCGGAAAGCAAGCTGCAGACCCTTGTTCAGACCGTCCTCCTTATCGCGGCAGGCCTGAGCTACACGGCCGGAGGCATAGGTGGCCGTCTTCATGCCGATGAAACCTGCCAGACCGGAGAAGATACCGCCGGTAAGGAAAGCGATGGGCACGATGTTGTTCTGCAGGCCGAAGTAGGCCATGACGCCGAAGGCGATTGCGATGATAACGAAGAAGATAGCAACAACCTTGTACTGCTGCTTGAGGTAGGCCATTGCGCCTTCACGCACATAGCCCGCAATCTCCTTCATGCGGTCGTTACCCTCATCGGCCTTCTTCATGTCGAAGAAGAACTTGGCGGCAAAAGCCAGCACCAGGATGGAGGCAACGGGAACGATCCAGAATAATGTATTGGGGTCCATTGTCTGTTTAATTTTAGGTTAAGTGCTTTTTCCGAAAAGCGCGGCATTCTACACCCAAAAACCTGTTTTGTCCACCCAAAATTCTTAAAAAAAGATAATTTTCTGCCCGATTTGCGCCGAAATTCCAACAAAATCTATAAATTCGCGCGCAGGTACGCGTGCGCATGCGCACATGCGAGCACCCGTTCTACCCCGCCAATCAGGCGATGTGCTCAAAGAAGAGCCTTACGAGAACTAACAACACATAGAATAACGGAGCCACTGCGCAGGCTATCCCCTGCAGGCGGAGCCAATGTCGCAGCCATGGAAACCGCGCTCCCCAAGGGGCGGCGAGGTAGTAATCCACCCACCGGGCATACAAACCGAGGGCAAGTGCCACATTGCCGGCGATGGTGGCTATGCCGCCCAGAAGCAGAGCCATGTGTGCACCACGCACAGGGCAGAGACCGGCAACCAGCAGCATGTAACTGCCACCGGTCATCAAAGTGCCGCCATACACCAGTACTGTTGCAATCACACGATCAGCCCGTGTTGCTGAGGTCAGTACCCGCACTTGCTTATCCGGTGATTGCTGTTCCATAGTCAGTTGGGGAAAGGGGATATCCGTCAGCGACGCAGGGTTCGCTCACCTGTACGGCGGCGCAGCAGGGCAAGCACCTCATCATCTGCCGTGCACCTGCGGCGGGAGTACTGGCGGCCACTGCTGCCATCTGCCTGCCGTATGTTGAGCACCACGACATCCTGCCCGAAATTAAGGGAATAGTACTCACCGGAGAGCACAAACTGTGGCGCATAGGTTATCGGGGTGAGCTCTCCCTCATCGGCCAGCTCTTGCGCATAGGTACGCAGCAGCGCCTTTTCGCTCTCGCGCAGGTTCACCTTCTTCTGTCGTGGCAGAGCGCCTGTGCCGTATTCCAGCACATAGGAATCCGCACCGGGCATGACCGCCCAGTCTATTTCGCTCACCTGCGAGCACCCCGCCAGCAGCATTGCAGCGGCTATTGCAGTCAGAAAGCTCCTCATGCCCACATTATAGCGCAGGCGTATGATTTGTCAACTGAATCTACAATTTGGGCATATCGAAAAACTCGGAATCGGAGCTTGACCTCCAATCCCCAAGGCGTCAGCCTTGGTCTTCACCGCGGGCTTTGCCCGCCTAACTCATAAATTCGTCCTTCTGAATTCGTCCCTCGTACTTCTTTAGTCTTCCCTTTTCCACCCGTGCTCGCCGTGGTAAATCATCTGCCGGGTCATGCCGCCGTCTATGCAGATGTTCTCACCGCTGATGAAACCGGCCTTGGCTGAGCAGAGGTAGAGCACCATGTGGGCAATGTCCTCGGGACAGCCCACGCGCCCGGCAGGGTGTTGCGTTACATCCGCTCCGCTGTAGGTGGCGCCACGGGTTTCAATCCAGCCCGGGGAGATGGAATTGACCCGCACGCGCCCGGCGAGGGAGACTGCCAGTGCGTGTGTGAGTGCTGCAATTCCACCCTTGGCTGCGGTGTAGCACTCTGTGCCGGGCATACTCATGCGATCCCGGCTGGAGGATATGTTGACGATGGCCGCCCCCTCGGCAAAGTGCTCCATCAGCAGGCGGGTGAGCATATAGGGGGCAGCTACTCCCACCTGCAGGGCATAATTGAACTCCTGCCACGAGCAGTTGGGCAAACCTTTGAACAGCGGGGCGGCGTTGTTAATCAGGTAATCCACATGCCCATACTCCGCAATCACCTTGTCGCAGAACGTGCGCAAATCCGCTTCCTCGGCCAGATTGCCCACAAAATAGGGGTTCTCCTGCAGGTCAAAAATGCACACATGCGCTCCCGCGGCGGTGAAGGAATCTGCTATGCAGCGGCCTATGCCCTGCGCCCCACCTGTCACAATTACTACTTTCCCGGCAAACTCGCTCATGACTATATCATATCCAAGACCGGGGAGCATGTCAACATTGAAGGACGAGTTGATATATTTGGCGAGCATCAGCTGTAGCAAAGTTCTGCTACCGTGCAGCGTAAGCTGCCAGGCTCTTCAACTCGTACTTCGAAATTCGTCCCTCGTCCTAAAAAAACCGCCCCTCACTTGCGGGTGAGGGGCGGTTCGGTTCAGTGTAAGTTCAGAGAGATGAGAAAGTGTACTTTACTAATTAGGCCTTGGCTTCTTCCTCGTCGGCAGCGGGCTCCTCGTCTTCCTTGCGGGAGGGCATTTTGCCGGTGGTGAAGTACTGCTCAATCTCCTCGAGGGTACGACCCTTGGTCTCAGGCATGAAGAAGGCAGCTGTGATGAAGTAAATCACCGTGAAGCCGGCCAGCCAGAAGAACACAGAGGAGTAACCGGATGCACCAACCCAGGGCAGGAAGGTACCTGCAATGGTGGTGGAAACCAGCTGGTTGATGAGCAGGGCGATGGCCATACCGTTAGCGCGGATGCGGTTGGGCATGAGCTCGGAGAGAGCCAGCCATACGCACACGCCGGGGCCTGCTGCGTAGAATGCGATGAACACCACGAAGAAGCCGGCAACCATGTAGCCGGTGAAGGCACCGGGCTTCATGCCGATTTCAGCACGGGTAATCTGGATTTCCTTCACGCTGCCCTTCTCGAGGATGGGGGTGCCGAAGATGTTTTTGAACTTGTCCATGAAGTTGGGGTCAGCCTCGACGATGCTCTGCTTCACATCAACGGCGGTACCTTCAGCCTTCGGGTCGGCGGAGAACTCGGCAACGTCCTGCTTGGTGTCGTTACCATGAGTGTAGTTCACGATGAGCTGCATGCCGGGGGCCACGCTTTCACCCTGCATGAACTCGGGATAGGTCTGGGCGATGGTAGCGTCCTTGGCCATAGCCTGCTGCACGGCATCAGCAGCAGAGATGTTCAGGGAGTTGTTGGCTACGGCAGCCTTCACGATGTCGGTGACATCCACACGCTTGTTTTCCACCGTCAGGAACATGACACCTACGCCGGCCAGACCGACGATGATACCCAGCGTACCCATCTTGAGCAGGAAGGTACGGCCCTTCTTGTCCACCAGGGATACGGCCACGATGGTCATCACCATGTTCATGACCTTAATGCTCAGGTCAGCCCAGTTGGCGAAGGAGCCCTGCAGACCGGCCTGCTGGAAAATCTTCACCGAGTAGTTGAGCACGGAGTTAATACCGGTAGCCTGAGTGCAGGCCAGCACAACTACTGCCAGACAGAAGGGAATGACATACTTGCGCTGCAGCAGGCTGTCGCCCTTGGCGGCCTCGGCCATAGCGGCCTTCTCGGCTGCCTCGCGGGCGTCGGCGTCCTTCATCTCCTGCAGAATCTCACGGGCGGCGGCATCACCATTGTTGGAAGCGAGGGAGAGCAGAGCCTCGTCCTCACGACCGTTGCGGTACAGCCAGCGGGGGGATTCCTTCAGTTTGAAAGCACCTATGAAGAGGATGATGCCGGGCAGGGCGGAGCACCAGAAGATAACCTGCCAGGCAATCTGCTTGCTCTCGGCAGATACGGTCATGTCGTCTGCAGCACCCACAATCTCGGTGGTGACCAGACCGATAACGGCGGCGAACACCAGACCCACGGTGAGCATGAACTGGAACATGCCTGTACCCTTACCGCGGGAGTTGGCGTCCAGACATTCTGCCAGGTACATGGGAACAACCACACCCACCAGACCGGCGGAGGCACCCTGCAGAATACGGCCGCCCATCAGCATGCCGAAGCTGCCGTCGGAGAAGCAGATGACCGGAATGCTCAGCGTGAAGAGCAAGGCGGAGATGATGATAACATTACGACGCCCGAGCCACTCTGCCAGCATGCCGGCAAACAGAGAGGAAAGAACGGAACCTGCCAGCACGGCCGCAACCACGAGGGAGATTTCCGAGGGTGTGTAAGAGGAGGTCTTTTCAATGTAGGGGAGAGCCGCGGCAATAACGCCTACGTCAATACCATACAGAAGACCACCAAGACCTGCCATTACCATGAGGTAAAGGGCGTAGCGCTTGACCGATGCTGAGAGCTCGGTTGTCGTTGTATCTGTACTCATAACGTGCCTATTATATCACTCTCATTTGCCAGTTCAATCCAAAAATTAGGGTTAGAACAGGGAAATTTAACGGCAGAAATGTTGAGCCTTGATTTATAGGGCTTATGGAATGGAGCGATAAGGCAATTTTTTGCGCATTATGCGTGCGCGCGTGAGAGAATGCGCAGAATTTCAGCTGCTGAGCCGGGGGTGCAGGGTAGCGGCGTGGCCCAGGGCTCGCGCCGTAACCAGGTGCGCTGGCGCTTGGCATATTGGCGGGTGGCGAGTGCCAGTGCGGCTGTCAGTTCAGTGCGGTTGAGTTGACCGCTCAGGTGCTCGCGAATGAGGGAGAGCCCCAGAGTTTTTTCTGCCGTGGGGGAGAGCTCCCCGGGCAGGGCTGCGACTTCTTCTATGGCACCGTGGTCGAGCATGTGGGCGGCACGGGCGGCAATGCGGCTGTCGAGCTCTGCGACATCGCGGGTCAGGCAGAATCCCGGGCCGCATGCCTGTGGCTGCCAGTTGTTGCGCCAGTAGGAGAGCGGTTTGCCACCCAGCAGCACAATTTCCAGATTGCGCACGACGTAGCGGGGGTTCTGCAGGTTGGTGGCAGCGGCACCCTCGGGGTCGGCCTCCTGCAGGCGGCGCACGACTTCCTCGGCCGGCAGGGATTCCAGCTCGGCGCGCAATGCCGGGTCGCCCGGCGGTGCCGGGGATATGCCGTGCGATATGAACTTGACGTACAGTCCGCTGCCACCGGTCACAATCGGTACGGCACCGCGAGCCTGAATATCGGCTATGCAGGCCTGCGCCCGGCGGGCGTGGGTGGCGGCATCATTGTTCTCGCTGACATCCATGGTGCCGATGAGGTGGTGGGGTACACCCGCCATTTCTTCGGCACTCGGTGCTGCGGTGAGGATGGGCAGGGCACGGTACACCTGGTAGGCATCTGCGCTCACAATTTCCGCATTGCCCAATCTCTGTGCCAGTTCGACAGCTACGGCGCTTTTGCCGCAACCTGTCGGCCCCAGTATGAAAATCGGCCCTTCCACTCTGCTGGGTATTACTTGGGTGCCGGTCCGTATTTATTCGGGCCGGGGGTACGGTGCTGGGTCGAGAGGTACAGGATGATGCTGCCCACGATGATGTCTGCGCGCAGTGCAGCCCAGGCCCAGTCGGCGGCATCCTTAGTGAAGTGCTCGGGCATGATTCCCTCGGCATGCAGTGCGATGACAGCCGTGCCACCCAGTGCCAGCAGCAGGAAGGTGATGAGCAGTCCCGGTCCTTTACCCAAATCGTGCAGGCGACGTATGGTCAGCGTGATGAGCGGACAGGCCAGCACCATGGGCAGAACCAGCCACAGCCAGAAGGGAACCTCAGCCATGGCGCCGTCGCGATAGCAGTTGACAAAGAGGGCGGCTTCGGCCGTCAACAGTGCCAGTACCAAGGGGATGAATGCCCAGAACTCACGGCGTGAGGAGCGCCCACGCACATCGCAGAACAAGCGCAGACAACGGTGAATGTTGTGCAGCGGACTGTCGGGGTAGGCGGAGCGCATGGGGTGGTTGCAGGTGGGGCAACGGTGTGGTAGTTTATTATTGGCTGCCAGTATGCTCTGACCGCAACGGGGACAATCGCCCATGTAGCGGTGTACGCCTGCTACAAGGGAGGGGGAGGAAGTGGTTTCGTCGGACATAATGATATTTTGGATATTACTCGAGGGGGTATTTGGCGGAGGGACCGTATTGGTTTGTGCCGCGCTGGCTGTCCATCAGGCAGAACATGAGGATGACCAGAATTAAGATGATAGCTAGTACTCCCAGACCCATGGCGGCATATGAGCCCCATTCGCCGAGGTAGAGGAGGTGGTCGGGAATGTTGCCGAGTATGAGCAGCAGAATGCCGGTTATGGTCGCTGCTGCTGCAGCGGCAAGCACGCAAAGGATGACAGCTGCAGTCCACAGCATACTGCGCCCTACATCATGCAGGCGACGTATGGTCAGCGTGAGCAGGGGAAGAGGGAGAGCGATAACCCATATCAGGATGGCGGCTCCCAGCATGGCTGCCAGAATATACTGAGCCATACCGGGCAGTGCCGGTATGGTCACATACTCACGCAGCAGGCTGACGGCGGCGCCGTTGCAAACATAGTCCATGGCTGCGGCCAGCAGAATACCGACGGTACCCATGATGATGCTGAATCCCCAGAACTCGCGGCGTGTGGCGCGCCCACGCAGCACCCAGGCCTTGCGGAAGGCCAGTTCAAAGTTGTGGTTGGCGGCTTTCTGTCGCTTGGCTCGTAAGATGAAGCCACAGCCGGGGCAGGTCTCGGGAAGTTTGCCTTCTTTTACGCGCAGCTCACTTTTGCACTTCGGGCAGAGCAGGTCGGTTTCGGGGTGACGCTCGGCGGTGGGCTTGTGCCTGCGGATTGGTTTGTCCTCTTTGGAAACCGGTGTTTTGATAACGGGACGAGCTACGGTTGATTTGGGTTTGGCCGGAGCGGGGGTGGCAGTAGCAGCTGCTGCCGGTGCCTTTTCTTTTTCTACCGGTTCCGGGCTGGCTGTAACCGCCGGTTCTTTTTGTTCCGGGGCGGTCTCGGGCTGTGTGGGCTGTTCCGGGGTGTCCTTCTTGTCGGGCTCCGGTGTGGGGGCTGCCGGTTTTGTGTCCTCTACCACTGTTTTGGGGGCAGGGGTAGCTGTGACCGGCTTAAGGGTGACAGGTTTGGCCGCTGTTGGTTTGACGGTGGTAAGTTTAACGGTTGTCGGTTTAATGTCCGACAGGCTGACTGTTGCGGGAACCGGTACTGTGGGTTTGGTGGCCATTTTTGATTAGGAGAGAGGATATTTCGGGGACGGGCCGTACTTGTTCGGGCCACGCTGGCTGTCGAGTACGGTGAGAATGAAGATGTACAGGCAGGCGGCTAAGGTGATAAGCAGCATCACGATAAATACAATGGGGAATGACATGGCGATGTCAGGGGTATCGGCGGTCGCTTCGTAAGGCGCCAGCGCGGCTACCATGCTTATCAGGCTGGCCATCCAGAGTGCCACCAGAACGAAGTACCCCAGCAGCCACTTGCCACTGCGCCCGACATCGTGCAGTCGGCGTACTGTTACGGTAATTTGCGGTACCATGACTGCCAGATTGAGCAGGAAATGGAGGATACCCAGTATGAACAACACGATAATAGCGCCGCCGGGCAGCGCTTCGGGCATGTTCTCACCCCCGGGGGTTTCCAGTGCTGTCAGGGCATCCGTGGGCAGCATACCCAATGCCACAATCTGCACGACGGTCATGAAAACGTAGACAATGATGGTGCTGAAGAGTACAAAACTCCAGTATTCGATACGAGGAGCACGACCTTTGATGACAAATGATTTGCGCAGTGCCAGTACGAAGTTCTGCCACAGATCGTGAATGTTGAAGGCTCGCAGTCTGTACCCGCAACCCGGGCAACGCTCGGGCAACTGGTTATTGGCGGCACTGAGTTCTGTGGCACAAGCGGGGCAGGTGCCGGCCGGAGTGGATTGAGGGGGTACGGACATTACCTGAACCGGAGTGTCGAGCACGGCCTGCAGGTCGCGCCAGGTGCTGTCTCCCTTGCGGGCAGCTTTCGTATCGGGCTGCAGCTTGCCGGTGGCAAGCAGGGCGCGCAGTTCATCGATGGTATGGGGGCCTTGCGGCTCTTTGTTCTCGTTCAGGTAATAGTACTCGTTCATATCGGTAGTGTGAAATCAGTTAAGGGGGTATTTGGGGGAGGGGCCGTACTCATTGGGACCCGGCTTGCTGTCAGTAACACTGAATACAAACAGGCTGATGCCCAGAATCATAACAATCAGGTACAGCAAACCGAGCGGCCCTTCGTAGTACATCATGCTGATGCGGTCGCTGATTTCCTCTACTCTCGCATGGAGTGACTCTTTGTCATCTATGGCTGCGAGCAGCTGCCAGTTGATACTGCTGAGGTATTCGTACACGCGGTGAAGGTAGAAGCCCATCCAAGTCAGATAAATGACGCAGTAGCCAAGCAGCCACCGGGCACTGCGGCCGATGTCGTGCAGTCGCCGTGAGCTCACCGCCAGAAAGACCAAGGTGAAATACAGCGCGGTAATGGCCATTATGCCACCTGCTATCCACACCGGCAGCATGTCGGGGGAGGCCATGGCTTCCTGCACGCCCGAAGTCTTATTGAGAACGCTGATTGTGACTGCTACGATGGTGATTGTAGCAGCAAGGACCAGAGGGGTGAAAAGCAGCATGTAGAAGAGGAAGGCGCTCCAGTACTCCTTGCGCCTGCTGCGACCTTTCCATGTAAAGGGGCGTGTGAATGCTGCCAGCGCATGCCGCCACAGGGTATCCTGCTGCGGGCGCAGGTGGTGACCGCAGTTCGGGCAGCTTGGCGGCAGTTGCAGCCCCTCGGTTTTCAGTTCCTGACCACAGGCCGGGCATGCTCCCGCCGGGCCGTCAGTTGCCGGGCCGGGTTGAGGAATGAACGGCATATTGGCCGGTGGAATGCTGCCCGGTACGGGCGGCAAATCCTCTGTCACGTCGGGGAGGGGGGGCAGTGAGGGAAGAGTGGATTGATTCATGAGCACGCTACTCAGTGGGACCCACTGTTTATCACCCTCTGCCGCTACCTCGGTCGCAGCAGATATAGCCCCGCTCGCCAGCATGTTACGCAGCTCCGTGGTCGTGTGCGGACCCAGGGGCTTGGTGCGGGCGGAGTTCAGGTAATAATAGCGCTTCTCCATCATCTTCGTTCATTCTGCCCCACTCTCTCAGCTATGTCAAGCGAAAACCATTTCTGTTCAGAGCAAAAACTGATGATAGAATGGTGCTGTTCTCGCCTGTTCGAAAGTTGAGAGCGTTTTTCGCTACAAGTTCTGTGTCGGTTTTGTATCCGGTGGAGTTTGACTCATTTGGGGGGACTGAGTCGTTCACCGACTGAGCAGGCAGTGACTTCTCCTCTATTCTATGTCGCGCCCGGGGGTTGACATACCACGCGCGTGCGCTATAATGAGGGCATGAGCGAAAACGATAAAGATTTGGAAAAGGAAATGCCCGAGGGCGCTACCTGCGAGGACCCCTGTGATTGCGGTCAGCCGGAGCAGCCGGGGCAGGAGTATGCCGATGCGGTGGATGAGTCCGCCGAGGGTGAGGCCGAAGCCGCTGTGGACGAGCTGCAGAAATGGCGCGATGTTGCCATGCGCACGGCCGCTGAGTATGACAACTACCGCAAGCGCTGCGTGAAGGATCGCGAGGAGTTTACCCGCTACGCCACCCGTGGTCTGCTGGAGGAACTGCTCCCCGTAGTCGACAACTTTGAGATGGGCATGATGATGGCCGGCCAGGATACCTCATCCATGATTTACATCGGCATGAGCATGGTGCAGAAGCAGCTCAACGACTTCCTGGCCGCTCAGGGTGTGGAGCCTATCCCCACCGAGGTAGGCCAGATGTTCGACCACAATATCCACGAGGCGATTCAGAGCGAACCCTCCGACAAGCCCGAGGGTACCATCATCCGCATTCTGCGCCGCGGCTACAACATGAAGGGCCGCTTGCTGCGTGCCGTCAACGTGGTGGTAGCTGCCGCTCCCGAGGCTGAGCAGAGTGCTGAGTAACATCCTATCAATTCTTCCCGACAATGGCAAACGATTATTACAGCGTGCTGGGCGTGGATAAGGGGGCGGATGACGCCACCATCAAGAAGGCCTACCGCAAGCTTGCTATGAAGTACCACCCCGACCGCAACCCCGATGACAAGGCGGCCGAGGAAAAGTTCAAGGAGGTGGGCGAGGCCTATGAGGTGCTCAGCAACCCCGACAAGCGTGCTGCCTATGACCGCTTGGGGCACGAGGCTTTCAAGAACGGTGGCATGGGCGGTGCCGGTGGCGCCGGCGGTTTCGGTGGCTTTACCGACCCCATGGACATCTTTGCCCAGTTCTTTGGCGGCATGGGTGGCATGGGTGGTTTCGGCGGTTTTGGTGGCGGTGGCCGTCGCCAGGCTGACCCGCGCCAACCCGGTTCCGATTTGCGCTTTGACCTCGAAATCACGCTCGAGGAGGCCGCTCGCGGCTGCACCAAGACTATCGAGATTGACAGGCTGGTACCCTGCGAAAGCTGCTCTGCCACCGGCTCGAAGGATGGTAAGGATGGCTTTAAACCCTGCGCTACCTGTCACGGTACAGGTGTGGTGACCCGCCAGAGCGGTTTCTTTGTGCAGCAGAGCACTTGCCCGAGCTGCCACGGTTCCGGTCACACGGTGAGCAATCCCTGTCCCAAGTGCCATGGCGAGGGACGCGTGCAGAAGGATGTGCGCGTGACTCTCAATATCCCCGCCGGTGTGGATACCGGAACCAAGATGCGCTCCGCCGGCAATGGTGACGCCGGTCTGCATGGCGGCGAGACGGGTGACCTCTACGTATTCCTGGAGGTGAAGCCGCACGATATCTTTGTGCGTCACGGCATGGATTTACACATCACCATGCCCGTGGGTATGCTCGATGCCATTCGCGGTGGCAAAGTCACGGTGCCCACGCTCGATGGCCCGACCAAGATTACGCTGCCTGCCGGTACCTCCGGTGGCACGACCTTCCGTGTGCGCGGTCAGGGCATGCCCTCCCTGCGCGGTCAGGGTCGTGGTGACCTGTTGGTCGGTGTGATGGTCGAGACTCCCACCGGTCTGAACTCCAAGCAGCTCAAGGCTCTCGAGAGCTTCTGCGCCTTGCTCGATGAGGACAATCAGCCCGAGGTGCGTGACTTCGCCAAGCACGCCGCGAAATACCTGAAGCCCAAGAAGGACTAAAACCACTGCTGCCTGTGCACCGTTGCTATTTACCACAAGCTGATTTTGCCGCCGGTACCCTCTGCATTGAGGGTGAGGAGGCGCACCACGCCCTGCGGGTCATGCGCCTGCGGGCGGGGGATGAGTGCGAGGTATTCGACGGTGCGGGGCAGGCTGCTCGTGTGCAGGTGCTCAGCGGCCACGGCAGCAGCATGACGGTGCAGGTGCAGGAGCTGTTGCCCCCCATGCCCCCGGTGGCGGGCATTACGCTGGCACTGGCCGTGCCCAAGGGGAACAACATGGACCTGATTGTCCAGAAGGCCGTGGAGCTGGGAGTGAGCCGCATCGTGCCGCTGATGACCGAGCGTACCATTGTGCGCCTGAGCGGTAAGGATGCCGCTGCCAAGGCCGATAAATGGCGCCGTACCGTGCTCGAGGCCTGCAAGCAGTGCGGTGTCAACACCCTGCCTGTGGTGGAGGAGCCGCAGCCCTACAAGCTCTTTTTGCAGCGTGCGGATTTACCCGCACTGAAGGTGCAGTGTGCCATTGTACCGCATGCTCGCCCCCTGCGCGATGTGCTCGAGGAAGGGCGAGCCGCCGCACAGCGTGATTGTGTGCTGCTCATCGGCCCTGAGGGCGACTTCTCCCCGGCCGAGTATGCCGCTGCAGAGCAGGTTGGCTATATACCGACAGGGCTGGGCCCCATCATTCTGAGGGTCGAGACAGCGGTGTTCATGGCAGTGGCCGCGGCCCGCTATGCACTCGATTGAGTGCCGGCAATTTTATGACCATACGAACCATTCTTCTGACCGCGCTTTGTGCGCTGCCGGGTGCTGCAATTCTGCACGCGGCAGATGTAGCTGCCACACCCTCTCCTGTCACTGCTCCCGCTGCTGAGTACCACCCCTATTTCGCGGATATGCCCTATCCTGCCTGGTCGCAGCTGACGGCTGAACAGGCGCTGATAGACGCCCCCGCTGCCATTGCACTGGCCAATGCCAGGTTGGATGCCATTCGTGCCCTCTCTGCCGGGCAGATGAACTTTGAGAATACCTTTGTGGCACTGGCAGAGTCTACCCGCGAGCTCGAGAAGGTGAGCGACTATCTGCGCACGCGCGCCGCCACGATGGATTCCCCCGAGGTGCGCGATGCTCAGGCCGCTCTGTTGCCCCGGCTCAACAGCTTTTACTCCGCGCTCTCAGCCGATACGCGTTTGTGGGAGGTATTGTGCACTGCCGCCGCTCAGCCCTGGGTGCAGTCGCTGAGCGCTCAGCAGAAAATGCTGGTGCAGCAGACTATCGACGGTTTTCGCAAAAACGGCGCTGAGCTCTCTCCTGAAAAGAAGGCTCGCAAGGCCGCTATTGAGCAGGAGCTCTCGGAGCTCACGCTGCAATTCGGCAAGAATGTGCTCGACTCGACCAATGCCTGGCAGCATATTGTGACTGACCGCGCTGAGCTGGCCGGCATGAGCGAGAACTGGATGACTGCCGCCGCGGCAGATGCCCGCGCTCACGGCTATGGTTCAGATACCGAGCCCGCCTGGCGCATATCCCTGAAGGCCGGCAGCGCCGGTACGGTGCTGCGCGACTGCTCGGTGGAGCCCACACGCAAGCTCTGCTGGCAGGCCCAGTGCAGTATAGGCCGCGATGGTCAGTACGACAATGCCCCCGTGGTGGCCCGCGTCATGCAGCTGCGCAGTGAGCTGGCTCAGCTGCTCGGTTTTGCCACCTGGGCCGATTACAAGACCCTGAACCGCATGGTCAACAGCGGCGACAAGGCCATGGGCTTTGTGAATGGTATGATGGAGCGCCTGAGCCCCGCTTTCCGTGCCGAGTGCGCTGAGCTGCTGGCATACGCCAACGCACAGCGCGGCGAGCAATCGACCACCATGGCACCGTGGAACCTGCGCTATTACCTCAATGAGTACACGCAGAAGCAGTGCAACTTCGACCCCGAGAGCCTGCGCCCCTATTTCGCCTGCGAGAATGTGCTCTCGGGTATGTTCTCCATCTATTCCGGCCTGTACAACCTCACTATCTCCGAGCTGTCCACCGTCTGCCTGAAACCCGGCGAAACCTGCCCCGAGGGCAGTGTGGAAGTCTGGCACCCCGAGGTGCGTATGTTCGCCATTATCGACAATACCACCGGGGCTCACCTCGGCTCCTTCTACCTCGACCTTTTCCCGCGTCCCGGCAAGCGTGCCGGCGCCTGGGTATCGCCCATGCGTGCCGGTGCTCCCGGTAAGAACGGGGAACCTCACGCTCCGCACCTGGCTTCCATCACCGGCAATCTCACCCGCCCTGTCGGGGATACCCCGGCTCTCTTTTCTCATATGGATGTTCAGACCATCTTCCACGAGTTCGGTCACATGCTCCACTGTATGCTGACTGATACCGAGCTGGCAGCTCACTGGGGCTCGAACATCGCCTGGGACTTCATTGAGCTGCCCAGTATTCTGAATGAAAACTGGACCTGGGAGCCGCAGGCTCTCGCCCTCTTTGCCCGCCATTATGAGACCGGCGAACCCATGCCCGCCGAGCTGGTGGAGCGCCTGCAGAAGAGCCGCTATTTCATGCCGGCTATTGCCAACATGCGCCAGTTCTGCTTGTCCCTGCTGGATTTGGAGATGCACATGAACTACGCTACCCGCTTTGAGGGGCGCGATATTGACAGCGCCAGTGCTGAGCTGCTGACGCCGTGGCAGATGCCCTCGGGCGTGGCCGAGCCCTCGTACATGCGCCGCCTGTCCCACTGTATGAACGGGGCTTATGCCGCCGGGTACTACTCCTACCAGTGGGCCGATGTGCTCGCGGCAGATGCCTTCCGCCGCTTCGCCGATGAGGGTATCTTCAACCCGGCTCCTGCCGCCGCCTTCCGCAAGGCTGTTCTTTCCGTCGGCGGCAGCAAACCCGCCCTCGATGCCTACCGCGATTTCCTCGGCCGCGACCCCGACCCGGATGCCTTCCTGAAGGCCACGGGGATTGAGAAATGATAATGCCGTCATTGCTGATTCCTGTTTGTCGTTTTTTTTCTTTCTTCGTGAATATAGGCTTGCATTTCAGTGCTCTGTGTAGTATAATCGGCTCTCCCACGGGTTGTGGGACAGACCATTTTTCCATCCATGAAAGTTGAACTCATCGAGAAAGCTGCTCAGATTGTAGGCGATAACCAGTTGCTGGTCAATGTCGTATCGAAGCGTGTGCAGCAACTGAATCAGGGTGCCGACCCCTTCGTGCCCACCACCCCCGAGATGGGCAGTGGTGACATTGCTCTCATTGAGATTATCGAGGGTAAAATCGTGTGGCGTGAGGCCGGCGACGAGAGCTCTCACATCTCCGGCGGTGATTTGGAGGACGATCTCTTCATCGACGAGAGTGAGCTGACGGATATGCCCGGTGACGACCGCACCATTACCGCTTCCATCGATCTGTAAGACGATTTTCATTCGCATCAAAGCAGGTCCGGCTGCCGGTATAGCCCCGGTCGCCGGACTTTTTCATTCACCTTTTCCCACCTATCAGCCATGGCCAAGAAACCTGCTCCTCAGTCATCCCTTATCGCCAGCAACAAGAAAGCCGGCCGCGATTACGAAATCGTCGGCAAGCACGAGTGTGGCATCGAATTGCGTGGCACCGAGGTGAAGTCCATACGCGAGGGGCGTGTGAATGTGGCAGATGCCTTCGCCCGCATTGAGAAAGGGCAGATTTTCCTGTACGGTTGTGATGTGCAGCCGTGGGAGACTGCCGGTAAGTGGTTCCAGCACGAGGCTAAGCGCCCCCGCCGCCTGCTCATGCACAAGCGCGAAATTCTGAAGCTGGAAATCCAGCAGGCTCAGAAGGGCATGGCTCTGCCCCTGCTGCGCCTGTACTGGAAGAATGGCAAGGTGAAGGCCGAAATCGGCGTGGGCCGTGGTAAGACTCACCGAGACCAGCGCTATGATATGAAGGCCCGCGTGGAGATGATGGAGGCTCGCCGTGAGGTGACCCGCTTCAACAAGGGAAGCTGGTAAAGGACGAAAAAAGAGTTCCGAAATGGAAAGACCCGCTGATGCGGGGCTTTATGATTTTCGGGGAAGGGGGCGTACTTGCTTAACGTTTGCGGCGGTTATTGCGACGGTTGCTGTTCCTGGTCGACTTTTTGTTGGTCGATTTGGCTTTGGGCTTAGGCTTGGCCGGTTGCGGGGTGGGTGCAGCTACAGGTTCGGGCTTGGCCGGTTCCGGGGCGACCTCGGGCTGTGGCTCGAGTTTGGCATCGGGATTGACGGCGCGGGCAAAGGTGCAAACACCCTCGGTGATGGCCTCTGCCAGTTTGGTGCGGTACTCAGGGGTAGCCAGTTTGCTGCCCTCATCTTTGTGTGAGGCGTAACCTGCCAGTACCATGATGGCGGGGCAGTTGATGGAGTTGAGCAGGGAGTACTGTGCTCTGCGGCAGGCGCCATCCTGTGCACCGGTGGCTGCTACCAGTGAACTGTGCACGGCAAAGGCAAGGGCGGCGTTGGCGGCATCGTGCTTATGGGCAGGGATTTGCTGAGCCCCGGGAGCCCCGGGAGCGGCGGTGTAGGTTTCGATACCCTGAATATCGCTGCGCCCACTGTTGAGGTGCAGTGAAATGAAGATGGCGGCATCTGCCCCGTTGGCGCACTCGATACGCTGCTGGTCGGACATGTGGCGGTTCTGCTCGTGGGTCAGTACAACGGCGTAACCGCGCTTGGTGAGTTGTGTCTGCAGCTCGTGGGCTAGCTGCATGGTGAAATCGGCCTCGTGCACGTAGCTGCCGGTCGCTCCGGTGTCGTACCCGCCGTGCCCGGGGTCAATGACGACCGTACGCACCAGTCGGCGCTCAGCGATGTAGCTGGGGCGAAGTACCGGGTCAATGAGCTTGACCATGTCAACCTCGGATATGAGCAGGTCGCCCGCGCCATCATCCTTGAGCGGGAGCGAGAGCTGCCAGCGATAGCCACCAATGCTCAGCTCGCGCATGCCCGGACCCAGCTCCAGTACGGTGCCGGCATTGCTCACGGTTCGTACGCCCTGACGCCCGCTCTGGCGGGGCATGAGCTTGTAAAAGCTGCGCAGTTGCTCCAGCGGCAGATAGCGAACCTCCTGAGCCGGGGCTTGTGCTGTGGCGGGTTCCTGAGCGATAGAGGAGCTGCTCAGGGTTGCCAGGCAGAGAATGAGTGCGCGCAGGGTGGGGGTGATGGTCATGCGATTACAAAGGGCTGAGGGTTACAGGCGGGTGGTACCGCGGTAATTGCTGTTACCGTGTATGGTGGAGCCGCCCTTTCTGGGGGTAGCGCTGCGTTGTTTGAGGTTGGACTTGTGCCCGCCGACAATCTGGCAGTAGCTCGCGATGCCCTGGGCAATGCTGTCGGCCAGCTTGTTCTGGTAAGAATCGGTGGCGATGAGTCGCCCCTCCTCGGGGTTGCTCACAAAGCCGCCTTCAAAGAGCACTGCGGGGCGCTTAATGGTGCAGAGCACCGAGAAGCGTGCGCGCTGAATACCGCGGTCGGTAGCCTTGGTGTTTTTGATGGCTCTGCTGTGGATGGCTGTGGCCAGAGCAATGTTCTCGCTGTCCTGGTCATTGCCGTCCAGATCGGCAAAGCGGCGGGTCTTGGCAAAGGGGGAGGTAGTGCCCTGAGGTGCCAGGGTAAAGGTCTCGATGCCGGCGGCGGCGCGACGCCCTGAGTTGTGGTGTATGCTCACAAAAATGCTGTCGGGCGTGCGATTGGCAATTTCCACACGTTGCTTGAGGGTCAGGAATACATCTGTACTGCGGGTCATCACCACGCGGAATCCCAATTTTTCCAGTCGTGCCTTGACTTTCAGGGCAACCTGCAGGTTACAGTCTTTCTCGCGGGCCCAGGCACTGACGGCACCGGCATCGTGCGCGCCGTGACCGGGGTCAAGCACCACCGTGCGTACGACTCCCGAGTGCTTCGAGTAGCGGGGGCGCAGCACCGGGTCTACCAGCTTTTTCATATCAATGGCAGATATGAGCAAATCAGAGCCGTGTCGACGTACCGGGTAGGAAAGGATGTAGCGGTAGTTGTTCACATAAAAGTCCTGCTTTTCAGGCTTGACGGATACGACTCGATTGGCTGCTCCGTAGGAAATGCAGCCCGGGCGTCCCTGTTTGGGGGTGAAGCGGTAAAAGTTCCATACATCGGCGAGCTTCACATACTTCACGCCGCCGACATCGTATATCTCCCACTTGCCGGCAGCGGGGCACACCGAACCTGCCAGCAGCATGATAAGCCCCAGCAGCAGGATAAGTTGGCGCACGATGTATCTCACGTCTTGCATGGTAACATGTGCACGCTCCCTGTGACAAGTCAGAATTGAGTCAACAAGGAAAAATTGATGCTTCGAATGGTTTATTATGGTGATAATATGTTTACGGTATTAGTTATCAGTGCTTTACGATTGTTTGTCGGTGTCGGAATGGTAAATTCTGCCTGTGGTGTTTCGGAGCTTCTGTCTTTTCTGCTTGCAATCAGGGGAAAAAGGAGTATACTTGTGCGCGTATTATCATTTTTACACACAAAGGACAATGAATACGGTACGCACATTCACAACTGGCGCAGGAGCGGAAGGAAAATACTATTCTCTGCCGGCACTGGCGGAGCAGGGTTTTGCGGGTATTAACCGCATGCCTGTATCTCTGCGCATTGTGCTGGAGAGCCTGCTGCGCAACTGCGATGGGCTGAAAGTCTCGGAGCAGGATGTTAAGAACCTCGCCGCATGGAATGCCAGGAATCCCGGCAGCTACGAAATCCCCTTCACAGTAGCCCGCATCATTCTGCAGGACCTCACGGGTGTGCCGTTGCTGGTGGATTTGGCTGCCATGCGTGCAGCCGTGCAGGACCTGGGTGCCAATCCCGCCGATATGGAGCCGCTTGTGCCGGTTGATTTGGTGGTGGACCACTCGGTGCAGGTGGACTGGGCCGGGTTCCCCGAGGCGTACCAGAAGAACCTGACCCGCGAGTTCGAGCGCAATGTGGAGCGCTATGAGTTCCTGAAGTGGGGCCAGCAGGCATTCAAGACTTTCTCCGTTGTTCCGCCCAGCACGGGTATCGTGCACCAGGTGAACCTGGAGCACCTGGCACACGGTGTCATGCAGCAGGAGGGTGTGTACTACCCCGATACTCTGGTGGGTACCGACTCCCACACCACCATGATTAACGGTCTGGGCGTGGTTGCCTGGGGTGTGGGTGGTATTGAGGCCGAGGCCGGTATGCTGGGCCAGCCCGTTACCTTCCTGGTGCCCGAGGTTGTGGGTGTACACCTGACCGGCAAGCTGCAGGAGGGTGTAACCGCCACTGACCTGGCTCTGCATGTCACCCAGATGCTGCGTAAGCACGGTGTGGTAGGCAAGTTCGTGGAGTTCTTCGGCGAGGGTGCAGCCAGCCTGTCTCTGCCCGACCGCGCCACCGTGGCCAACATGGCTCCCGAGTATGGTGCCACCATGGGCTTCTTCCCCATCGATGCCACCTCGGCCGCCTACCTGCGCGCTACCGGTCGCAGCGAGGAGCACGTCACCACCTATGAGAACTACTACAAGGCTCAGGGGATGTTCGGCATGCCTATGGCCGGCGATATCGATTACAGCGTAGAGCTGGAGCTCGACCTCAGCACCATCGTGCCCGCCGTGGCAGGTCCCAAGCGCCCGCAGGACCGCATTCCACTTGCTGACCTGAAGCAGAGTTTTGCCACCATCTGCGAGAGCACCTACGGTCACCCGCAGAACACCACCCCCGTGCCTTTTACCATGAAGGGGGATGCCGGTAACCCCGATGCCGACACCACGCACGATGTCGCTCTGGCCGACGGCTCCATTCTGGTGGCTGCCATTACCAGCTGCACCAACACCAGCAACGACAGCCTGATGCTTGCCGCCGGTCTGCTGGCCAAGAAGGCTGCTGCCCTCGGCATGAAGGTGCCCGCCTATGTGAAGACCAGCATTGCCCCCGGTAGCCGTATTGCTGCCCGCTACTTCGCCAACAATGGCCTGACCGAGGCCCTCGACGCCATCGGCTTCTCCATCGTGGGCTATGGCTGCACCACCTGTATCGGTAACTCCGGCCCGCTGAACAGCGCCATCGAGCAGGCTGTGACCGAGCACGACCTCGTGTCCTGTTCCGTGCTCTCCGGTAACCGCAACTTCGAGGCCCGCATCCACTCCCACGTGAAGGCCAACTTCCTCATGTCGCCCCCGCTTGTCATCGCCTTTGCTCTGGCCGGCCGTGTGGATATCGACATGGCCACCGAGCCCATCGGCACCGCTGCCGACGGTTCTCCCGTGTACCTGAAGGACGTATGGCCCACCGGCGAGGAAATTGCCGCCGCTCAGGCCTGCGCCGCCACTCCCGGGGACTATGCCGCCTGCTATAGCAGTGTGGTGCCCGAGTGGGGTAAGGTAAGCGCCCCCGGCGGTGCTACCTTCGCCTGGAATGCCGACAGCACCTACATTCACCGCCCGCCCTTCTTCGAGGGCTTCAACGGCACCAAGGGTGATATCGCAGACATCGTGAATGCCCGACCGCTGGGTATCTTCGGTGACTGCGTGACCACCGACCACATTTCCCCCGCCGGTGCTATCAAGCCCACCGGTCCTGCAGGCAAGTTCCTGGCTGCCAATGGAGTGGAACGCCGCGATTTCAATACCTTCGGCTCCCGCCGTGGTAACGACCTTGTGATGGCTCGCGGTACTTTCGCCAATGTGCGCATTAAGAACCTGCTCACCGAGGGTGTTGAGGGTGGTTACACGCTCTACTTCGGTTCTCAGACCGTCAGCGAGCCCGATACCGCTATCGACGCCCCCTGCGGTACTCCCACCTTCATTTACGACGCCGGTATGGCCTACAAGGCCGACGGTGTGCCCACCATCATTATCGGTGGCGAGGACTACGGCATGGGCTCCAGCCGCGACTGGGCTGCCAAGGGTACCAACCTGCTGGGTGTGCGTGCCGTGGTGACCAAGAGCTTCGAGCGTATTCACCGCAGCAACCTCATCGGCATGGGCGTGCTGCCCCTCAACTTCGCCAATCCGGCCGATTATGACCGCGTGAAGGGCCTGAAGGACGTCACCTTCTCCATCACCGGCCTGAGCAACGACCTGCAGCCGCGCGACGGTGCCACCCTCGTGGTACAGCCCGCCGGTGAGCCTGCCTTCGAGCTGCCGCTCATCGTCCGCATCGATACCCCCATCGAGAAGGAATACTTCCGCGCCGGTGGTATTCTGCAGTACGTGCTGACTCGCTATTGCTGATGTCCAAGAAATTCTGAACTTGTCAGCCCTGCTGTTCTGATGTGCAGCAGGGCTGATTTTTCCCCATTTCATACTATGAACGCCATCGACTTCACCTCCCTTCAGCAGAACCCCGCCGAGCTTATCGGCAAGCAGTGGATGCTTATCACTGCCGGTACGCCTGAGAACTTCAACACCATGACCGCCAGCTGGGGTGGCTTGGGCTACCTGTGGAACCGCCCCGTTGCCTTTGTCTTTGTGCGCCCCAACCGCCATACCCGTGGCTTTATCGACGCTCAGTCGTCCTTCACGCTCTCTTTCATGCCCGAGAAGTACCGCAATGACCTCATCTTCTGCGGTCGCAACTCCGGCAAGGACGTGGACAAGATGGCCGCCACCTCACTCGCTCCTGTCACCACCCCCAACGGTCTGGTGGCGATGGATGATGCCGACCTCGTCATTGAGTGCCGCAAGATGGCCGTGGCCCACATGCGCGAGGAGGACTTTGTGGACCTGAGCGAGGTTGCACCCAAGTGGTACGACGCCGACAACCCGATGCACCTCGTCTACATCTGCGAAATCGCTGCCACCTATGTGCGCTGAGTTCCTGTGACAGGAAGACTCGCCATGCAAGTGGTCTCACATGGCGAGCCGAGGCAGGAAATTAAAGATTTCCAAAATCTGATTTAATCAGACTTCTTCCACGTCGGTGGCCTGATTAAGCGGCAGGGCCTTCATGATATCCGTGGTGAAATCCGGGCAGGAGAATATGCTGTTGTGGTCGGCCGGGTAGATTTTCACAGCAGGCGGGGTGGTGAAGGATTGTATGAGCTTGTCGGTGCTTTCGGAAGGCACGATATCATCCGTCTGCGCGCGCATGACGGTGACGGGGCACTTGACCATGGGGGCGTATTCGGTGGAGTTCCAGTCATCCATGGGCAGGATGCGGGGAAGGAAGGGAACCTGATTGCAGGCGACCTCGGTCATGCTGTCGAAGGGGCAGATAAGTACGAGGGCCGATGCACTCTTGGTGGCTGCCACCTGCACGGCTACACCCGAACCCAGGCTGTAGCCCACAAGAGCCAGCGGGCCGGGTGTTCCCATTTTGGCGCGAGCGTAGGTGATACAGCAGTTGGCATCGGACACGATTTGGGACTCACTCGGTTCGCCCTCGCTGCCACCGTAACCGCGGTAGTTCATGAGCAGGTAGGAGCGTGTGGGGTCAGCTGCTGCAATGTTGGCAAAATTGCCCACATTCATCGCATTGCCTCCATAGAAAACCACCAGCGGGGTGCCGGCACCGCGGTTGAAGAACCAACCGCGCAGCACGGTGCCGTCGTTGGCCCGTATGGTGGTGGCGTGCTCCATGTGCCCGTAGGTGAGGTCGGGCATGTTTTTATCTGCACCGTTGTAAACGATGGAGTTGATGCAGGACGGCAGGCAGCTCAGCGTGAGCAGAGCGGCTGTGGTGGTCAGCAGATGGCGGTGTTTCATTGTGTTGTATATTATTGATGAAGAATTATTAAGGAGGGATGGTGTAAAATCAGAGATTGAATCGACGATTTTACACGATTTGTTGTAGTGTATTTACGTACAATAGAATATATTGTTGTAGTGAGTGAAGTTGCAGATTTGCACATCGCGGAACAATCCCATATCTGCTCCGGCGTAGATAAGGGCGGGAGGAAGAGAATCCGGGACAAAGTCGGCGAACTTTTCTACATTTTTAATCATGGCCGGGGTGAAGGTCATACCGGATTTGATTTCAATGGGGCGCGGGTGTCTGGCTTCCTCCAGAATGAGGTCGATTTCAAAGCCCTTAGTGTCACGGAAAAAGAAGAGGTTGGGGCGTTTGCCTATATTGAAACGGTATTTCAGAGCCTCAACGACGACCATATTCTCGAAGATATTTCCCAGCAATGGGTCTCTACCGAGCTGTGAAGGGGATTCGATGCCGAGCAGACAGGGGAGCAGCCCCGGCTCTGTAAAGTAGATTTTGGGGGATTTGGTAAGTCGCTTACCGTAGTTGTTGTGGTAAGGGTGAAGGGTGAAGATGATATACGAGGCTTCGAGCACAGATATCCACTCGCGAATGGTGGAGCTGCTTACTCCCACATCTGTTGCCAGAGATGCGAGGTTCAGTACTTGCCCCACGCGCGAGGCGAGTAGTTTGAGGAATAGTTCGAATGCCTGAAGATTGCGCACATTCACCAGCTGGCGTACATCGCGCTCCACGTAGGTACGCAAGTAGTCAGAGTATGCCTGCCCGGGTTCCGGATTGTATTCAAAAACACGGGGAAGACAGCCACGGAACAGAGCAGTATCGCGGTCATCCTGTATGCCGACGGCGCTTAGCTCCTGCAGTGACAGGGGCAATAAATCCGCTATCCCATTGCGACCGGCCAGCGATTGAGTGATGGCCTGCTGCAGTTCCATTTGGCGGCTGCCGGTGAGTATATACATGCCGGTGCATTTCTCCTTATCCACTATCCCTTGCAGGTAACTGAGCAATTCCGGTGTGTTTTGCACCTCGTCGAATATGCATGGGGCTTTGTGCAGCTGTAAAAAGTGAGTGGGGTCTTCGCGGAAAAATTGCCTCTCCCGAATGTCCTCCATGCTCACATAATCAAAATCAGGGTACAGGTGCCGAGCCAGTGTGGTTTTGCCCGATTGTCGCGGCCCCGCAATTGTTACAATCGGGTACATGCCCATCAGCTTTTGTATATGGGCAGTTATGAGGCGGGGTATGTATCCTTGAGGCTTCACATAGAAGATTATACGAAAAATTGTGTAAAATGCAAGATTAAATCGACGATTTTACACAATTTTTCGTAAATATATGATAATCAGTTTACAGGAGTGGTGCTGACAGGTGGTGAGGAGAGGCCGCGCTGGGCACATTTTCTGCCACGGTAGTGGCTATACTCAACGGGAGGATAATTATGGCCTCTGATTGATTTTCTGCACGGCTGCATGGAATTTCTGCACGGATGGCAGGCTGCGGTAGCGTGTCCAGTCATCTCTATCGGGCAATATAAGGAAGGGTTGAGCTGCCGGGGTGCTGAGGCGACGGAGGGAGACAGGCTCCAACTCTGAGAGGGGGCAGATGTCGTCCTCCCACGGGCTGAGCAAGGGAACGATGTCGTTGCCATCCGCATCGTACAGGTGCAGAAAGTCCGTGCGCTCATCAATAGGGTTAAAACTGAGAAGTTCTTTATCGAGGTCGCGGATAATTTCCCCATACTCATTCAGTTTGAACGGCTCAGAACCGGGTTTGATGTAGTCGTCCGGGTGGGGCATTCGGCCGGGAAGTGCCTTGCTGAGAATGGCGGCCAGATCTTTTACCTCTGCCGGAGTGAGTTTTATGATGATGGTGGGGGTGGGGTTCTCTTCCGTTGGTGCTTTGTGCACCAGCTCGGCAGACGCCAGGGTGCGGAGCTGTTCTTTCCATTGCCGGAATTGCTCGTCTCTTTTTTTCGTTGCACGCTCATAGCTTTGTTGCCTCCACTGGGCTTTCACTTTCACCAATTCTTTCTGTTGCTGCTGCATGTGGAGCTGGCTGCAACCATGGGTGAGCAGTGCCGTGGCGAGAAGGAAAATGTGTAGTTTGTTGGGAATCATAGGGGTATTGTTGTTCAATTCTCTGAGGTGGTGGTATTCGTCGGTATAGGTGGCATGGCCTGTTGCTGTCCACCGGCATCGGTCAGGGCCATGCAGACACCGGCGGGTAAGGGGAGCACGTTGGCGAGTATCGAGCCCGGTACATCTACCACTACGGCGGTGGCAACCCCGAGCGGGTAGGCCCAGAGGGCGTGGGCAGAGGTGCGTACTTTTCCTTTGTCCCAGGGGTAGTCAGTTTTCATGTAAGGGGTGGAGAACCTGGTGATTTTCCCCGGCAGGGAGCTTTGGACGTGCTGAGTATCGAGCCGCAGGGGGCGGTCGGTTTTCTTACCGTTCAGCAGTTGCCGGACGTCAGCGTAGCTATCCGGGTGGATAGGAATGTAGACGTCCTCCATCTTTTCTTCCACCATAGTCTCCCAGGGCTCTTCAATTCTTCCGAGGTCGACAAAGGGAATGAGGTTGACCGGCATGGGTGTGTCCATGTGGGTGTAATGCCTGTAGGTACAGCGGAGGCCTTTGACATACCATTGCCCATCTGCAAGGAACAGGTGCCAATTGTCGTTCTGGTAGCAGACGGGGTCTACCGTGCGCCCGAGGTTAAAGACGGGCAGGCTGTAGTTTGTGGTGCAGCTGCAGAGCAGCAGCGACAGGCAGAGTAGCAGGGAGTGTTTCACGAGAAAAATATATCAGCGCAGGTCGATGCCGGCTTTTTTAGCAGCCCGCTGCAGTTCCGGAGTGATGGTGAAGCTCGGGGTGCCACGCATGACCATGGGGGAAGGCGGCGCCCCGGGGCGCCCCAGCAGCACGCGGCAGAGCCAGTTGACGAGGCGTACAAAGCGAATGCGCTTCATGTATGCACCGGCGCGGCGGATGCACTTGAGCGGGCCTTCCGGGTCTGCCACGGCGATGACTACTCCCTCGCACACCACGGCGGAATTGCCGATACCGAGCTGCTCCAGAGCGGAGGCCATAGCGAGGGCATGGTCCGCATCGTCCGGAATATGGCCGGGGTCTGCCACTGTGGGGCCGTCGGTGGGCATGTCCATGGCATGCAGGGTGATGCCATGGGCGTTGCAGTGGTCGATTACTGCCTGTTTCTGGAAGAGTATGGTGCGGTGCGCTTCAAAGACGATGTGATTTACCCCGGCGGCGGAGCAGTGTTGCACCGTGCGCAAGCCGATGCAGGGCACATCGAATCGCATGTCGTGCCCGGGCTTGGTCACCTTGCAGAGCGTAACAGGGGGAGCACCGGCACTGCGGATGCACTCGTTGGTGCCCTTGTAGGCTTCCACGCAGGCGACTGTGTGGCCGCGCATCATGAGGCTTTGTCCGATGTCCAGTCGGGCAATTTCGCGGGCGAGCTGCATGCCGTGGCGGGCTTCCTCCATTTGCTCGGAGGAGGGAGCGGGGCCTGCGAGGTGTCCGGGGGGCGGCAGCACTTCCTCCATGAAGGTGGTGGAGGGGAGCATCGTCATGCCATAGCGTGCCACATAGTTGCATACAGCGGTAAAGATGGTATGGGCGTTGCGGCGGTCCAGCCGGGCCAGCTCTCGGCGGGCAGTGGCGTCCGGCCACATGGTGTAGATGCAGGCGGGTTTAATCTGCCCGGTCATGACGACATGGGTAACGCCGTGCTGCTGAAAGAATTCTCTGGGAGCATCCAGTGCTCCCACGCGGAAGATGGCAAAGGCATCGCAAAGCTGCGCCAGCGATTTGTCTACCGCGCCGCGGAACCCGGCCACGACCACGCGCATGCCGGCACGCTTGGCGCCCTCCACCATCAAGCGGGGGTATTCACCGGCACCGGCAAGTACGCCGAGCACATGTTTGGCAGGATCGGGGCGCTCCATGACTTACAGCAGTTCGGGATGTTCCAGATAATAGGCAATCTTCTGCATCAGACGGCCGATGTCGCCGCCGTCCACCACGCGGTGGTCGAAGGACGCCACGATATTGGCCTTCTCCACGGGAATGAAGCACTCCACCTCATCGCTCCATACCGGGGTTTTTACCACGGAGCCGACACCCAGAATCAAACTTTCGCTCGGCAGTGGCATGGGGCTGGCAAAGGTCAGCCCGAAACCGCCGAAGTTCGACACCGTGGCAATGCCACCGCCCACATAGGCCGGGTCGAGCTTGCGTTCGCGAGCTTGTGTGACAACCTTGTTGTACTCGTCGATAAGCTCGTCGAGCGTGTACTCATCCACATTGCGCATGACGGGTACCATCACGCCGTCTGCCACCTGGACGGCCACGCCCAGGTCAATGCGGCGCGGGGTCAGAATACGCCCGCCCACCATGTAACCGGCGCACTCGGGGGCCTGTGCCAGAGCGATGGCCAGAGCACGCAGGAAATAGAGGGTTATGCCGGGTTTGCGGGGGTGATTGCGGCGGTGCAGAATGATGGGAGCCATGTAGATGGGGCGACCGGCACTGGCAATGGGGCGGCGCCAGGTGCGCTGCATGCTGCTGGCTACACTGCGGCGCATGGGGGATACAGGGCGTGAGGGCCAGCCGTCCACATAGTCGAGGAAGTTTTCGAAGTCATCGATGGTGATGCGCCCGCCGGCACCGGTGCCGGTCACATAGGCGAGGTCAGCCTCGGTGATATTGAGTTCATCCATGCGCGAGCGAATGCGCGGGGAAAGGTAGTGAGCTCCACGCACACCCAGGGGTACGGGCAGGCCGCGACCGCCATTGCTGATGGGGGCTCCGCTGCCCTCGCGGTACTCGCCCTCGGTGGCAAAGTGGGCACCATCGCTACCCACGGTGCTGCTCATGGTGGTAGTGGGGGCAGGGGGCAACTGGCCGTCCTCCAGTGTGTCGGCGCCGGAGCGCTCCACCTCCTCTGCCGTGGCTTCGATAATGCCCATGACGGCACCCACGGCCACGGTCTCGCCCTCGGCTACGGTGATACTCGTCACCGTGCCGGCGCAGGAGACCGTAACGCCCATGACGGCCTTGTTGGTCTCGACCTCGATTACCTCCTGGTCTGCCTGCACCTCATCGCCGGGCTGCACGAGCAGGCGCATGATGGTGGCTTCGGCTATGGATTCGCCCAGCTGGGGCATGAGAATGGGAACTTGTGGCATGGCTTGGGAAAAAAAGTATCAGAGGGAAATGAGGTAACGGGCGGCATCTGCAATGCTGGCGGCACTCGGGCGGTGCGCCTTCCATAAATCCGGGTGCGCGGGGATGGGGGTGTCGTGTGCGCTGAGCCGCAGGGGCGGGGCATCCAGCAGGTGGAAACCGTGGGCGCTTACCTGCGCCACTACCTCGGCTGCCACGCCGCCCCAAGGGAAGT
>JAZSEM010000107.1:0-9229 GCA_045531695.1 Akkermansia sp. | reverse complement strand
CTCGGCTGCTGCCCGCGCTTTAAGGCGCGGGCGTGAACGGTAGCTTAAGCTACGCATATCCGCGGGTGAAAGCCCGCCTGTTTTATCACTTAGTCCTTCGTAACTCGTAACTAGTCCTTCCTTACAAGCTCCAATTTGTAGTGCCCTCGACGAAAATAAATGGCTTACCACATTTCCGGAGATTCCTATTTATCCGTTCGACTTCGAGATTCACTTGACAATCGGGGGCAAGGGGAGTAAATTCACTGACGTATGGCAAAGGATGAAAAGTTGCTGGAGCTGGAGCAACGACCGGTTTGGCCGCTGCTTGTGAGCTATTCGCTGCCGGCCATTACGGGCATGGCAGCAATGTCGATTTACAATATTGTGGGTGCCATTTATGTGGGGCAGTGGTGTGGTGCGTATGCCGTGACGGCCATGGCGCTGGTGTTCCCTGTGATTAACCTGATGGTAGCTGTCGGCACACTTGTGGGTCTGGGCAGTGCGGCGAGTGCGAGTATAGCACTGGGGCAGGGTAAGTACAGACGTGCCGAGCGCATATTGGGGCACTGCCTGTTGCTGAGTTTCCTGACCAGTGTGGTGGTGGGCTGGTTGCCGTTGCCGTGGATAGACGATATCATGCGGGCTTTCGGGGCGGATGATAATACGCTGCAGCCCTCGGTGGATTACATGGTGCCGCTCATGTTGTGGTTCCCCTTCAACTCGGTATTCCTGGGGCTGAATCACCTGATGCGCGCGAGCGGTTACCCGAAGAAGGCCATGGTGAGCCTGCTGATATCGATGGTGGTGAATGTGGCGGTGGCGCCGCTGTTCATCTACAGCTTCGGTTGGGGGATTGCGGGTGCCGGTGCAGCTACAGCCGTGGCGCAGACTGTGGGCCTGGGCTGGGTGCTGACGCACTTCTGCCGCCGCAGCAGTGTGCTGCGCTTCTGCCGTGGTATCTATGCGCTCAACTGGCCGCTCTCCCGCCGTATTTTCACCATTGGCATGCCTCCCTGCCTGCTCAATATCGTGGGCTGTGTGGTGGTACTGGTGTTCAATACCCTGTTCCTGAAGTACGATGGCCAGATGGGTGTGGGTGCCTATGGCGTGGTGAACCGCGTGATATTCTTCTTTGTGATGATTGTGGCGGGTATCACTCAGGGTATGCAGCCCATTGCCGGGTATAACCTTGGTCTGGGTAAGTACTGCCGCGTGCGTACCGTGCTGCTGCAGGCTATGCTCTTTGCTACGGCTGTTACGACATTCGGTACGCTCTGCGTGCAGATTTTCCCGCGCGAGATTGTCAGCCTTTTCGTGAAGGAGGATGATGCCAACGCCAGCCAGATTATCTCGATTGCCACGTACGGTATCACCGTTATCAGCCTGATGTTCCCCTTCGTGGGTTCGCAGATGGTCATCAGTAACTTCTTCCAGTCCATCGGGCGCCCGGTGATGAGCATTTTCCTCACCCTCACCCGTCAGCTCATTTTCCTGCTGCCCTGTCTGGCTCTGCTGCCGGGCTGGTTCGGCGAACCGGGGATTTGGTATGCTCAGGTGGTGTCGGATGCTCTGTCGGTCATCCTTGGCTTCACAGTGATTACACTCTTCATGAAGCGCTATTTCAAGAAGGATGTGTGCCTGCCCACCGAGGTGGTCTGAGTCGATGATAACGAACCGTAGAATTATGAAGAAAACGTTGATAGTTGCGACCCGCAACGCGCATAAGGTGCAGGAGATTGCTGCCATGCTGCCTGCTGAGTATGAAGTACACAGTCTGGCCGATTATCCTGACGCTCCCGAGGTGGAGGAGACTGCCGATACCTTTGCCGGCAATGCTGCGCTGAAGGCCTGCGGTATATCGGCTCTGCTGCCGGGAATGGTGCTGGCGGATGACTCCGGCCTGTGTGTGGATGCGTTGGAGGGGGCTCCCGGTGTGATGTCTGCCCGCTATGCCGGGGAGCATGGTAACGATGCTGCCAACAATGCCCGCCTGCTGAAGGAACTGGCAGCACTGGCTCCGCCCTATACCGCGCGCTTTATGTGCTGCATGTGCGTGGCTGAGGGCGGGCGTGTGCTGGCTGAGTTCACCGGTAAGGTCGAGGGCGCTATTACCCTTACCCCCGCAGGTGAGCACGGGTTCGGCTATGACCCGGTGTTTGTACCCGCCGGTCATGATTGCACCATGGCCCAGCTGCCCGCAGAGCGCAAGAACAGTATTTCCCACCGCGCCGATGCCCTGCAGCAGTTCCTGAACTGGACGCAAAAGTGCAATTTGTAGAAGTACGAGGGACCCGTCTCCGCGTCTCGCTGCGCTCGCTTGCTTCCGGCTTCGCTTCACTCAGGCGTAAGCCTGCATTCTCCTACATTGTAGATTGTAAATGGTAGATTGTAGATTCTGCTCGGCAAATTGCTTTTTATCGAGTTTTTCGAGATTCCGACTTTGAAATAGTGGATTGTAGATATTACTGACCGAATTGAATTTAAAAAAACTTGACAAAATGAGCATATATGTGCATAAAGGGGCAGCGCGAATGCAAGCGCAAATCAAATAACAGCAAGACATTGATGATGAAATATCTTACAATAACAGCTGCTGCGGCAGCACTGCTGACAGCCTGCTCCACCCAGAATGATTTGGCCGCTATGGCCCAGGGAGGCTATGCCTTCCGCCCGGAGCGCATAAAGATTGATCCGCATAAGGCAGTGGCGCACGGCCACTGGGACTGCCCCGAAGGTCTGGAGGGCGATCACCTCATTATCATCGACACCCAGCTGCAACAGGCAAAATACTACATTGCCAATCAGTACGTCGGCAGCAGCACCATATCGTCGGGCAAGGCCGGCCACGGCACACCTGCCGGCACCTTCAAAATCCTCAGCAAAGACGAGGACCACAAGTCCTCCACCTACGGCAGCGTGGTAGATGCCATGGGCAATACCCTCATTGCGGACTACACGGCCGGTCAGCCCATGCCACCCGGTGGTATCTACAAGGGAGCTCCCATGAACTATGGCATGCAGATAACCAACACGGGTATTTGGATGCACGAGGGCTTTGTGACATCCGCCCCCGAAAGTCACGGCTGCATACGCCTGCCGGGGGATATGGCCAAGATATTCTTCGACAACACCCCTGTGGGTACTAAAGTTGTTATCAAATAACCATACAGTTTACCATGAAATCAATCACTAACTGCCTGAGTCTTCTGATAGGGCTTGCCGTTCCGGTACTATTCAACGCGTGCAGCCACCAATCAGCAGAACTCCCCCCCCCGCTGCTTATTCAGCCCGATGGGTATGAGCTTTTCGTAAAGGCAAATCCCAAATACCCAAAGACGATGGAAATCTACCGCAATAAGGAGTTGATGAAGAAAGCAACTCCCGATTGCCCCATCTACATCTGCCTGTCGCAGCAGCGCGGGCGTCTGTATGTCAATGGCAAGGTAGCAGCAGACTGGCCTGTCTCCACCGGTACCAATGCTCATCCCACACCCACCGGCAGCTTCCGTGTTCTTGAGAAAAAGAAAAACTACACCTCCCGCACTTGGGGAAAAATATTTGATGCCGAGGGCAAGTGCATAAACAGCAACGCCGATTCCCGTACAGACACTATCCCTGAGGGCGGTAGGTTTGAGGGCTCCCCTATGCCCAACTGGCATCGCATGACCGGTAGCGGCATTGGTATGCACACCGGCAAGGTGCGCGCCGGGCGCCAGCTCTCACACGGTTGCATACGTACTCCCGGACGTATGGCCGGTGAACTTTTCGACATTACAGCCACTAGGCGAACCCGAATCATTGTTGCCAACCAAGTGGAGGCCTGCTACCCCACCTTCGTGGGCACAATCGAAGAACAGAAAGCACGTATAGAAGCTGCTACAGGTAAACCATTGCCGGCGGAACTAATGTTGCCTGCCCCCACCGAGCAGTTGGCATCCACTCCCGAGGCCCGGCAACAGCCTGCTCCCGCAGAACAGACGGTGCCCACCCCTGTGGCTCAGCAACAGCCTGCACCCGCAGAACAGACGGCGCCCACCCCTGTGGCTCAGCAACAGCCTGCACCTGCGGAACAGTCTGCCCCCGCCCCTGTCGTGCTGCAATCCCAAACTTATACCTGCACCGAAAGTGGTGTCAGGGTGCACTCCGTACCGGCTCAGTTCTGATTACCCGGGTTCAACAATTTTGGAAAAATCAACGCCCTGCACACAGCAGGGCGTTTTTTACATCAGACTAGTCATCACACACGCAATCTGCCAGCATATAAGCATGAGCTTGCGCGCCCCTCTACTCCTGACAACCACCCTGCCGGCTACCGGTTGAACCCGGTTCAGTTCCTATCCGGCCGACAAGGGGCACACTCCCCCACTATACAGCCGGGTATGATGACGAAGAGCACAAGCCAGAGCGGGGCATTGATGTAACGGGGTACTTGTAGTACGGCGAGGCTCAGAGGGAACAGTACGACAATGGGAAGCCAGGCGAATACCCAGAGCCGGGAAAGGCCGATGTGCCCGATGCGCCGCACGCTGGCAATGCTGTAAACAATCGGTACTGTAAAAATGAGGTACGAGAAGGATGAGGACAAGGACAAGGAAGAACTCAGCAAGATGAAACAGAGGACCATCCATGACCACCATTCCGTGCGGTTTCCTTTTTCAGCTTTGTAGTTTTTCATAGGGGAGGGAATGTTACTTATGGCAGCGGTCGCAGTTGGTGGTGACATTCTGCCGGCGGTGGCAGTCCAGGCAGGAGCTCATGGTGTGGGGCAGCTGACTGTCGGGCTTGGCGTGGCAATCCTCGCAACTGTGACCGGCGGTGGTGTGCTGACCGTGGTGAAAGTTGATGTAGGGGGGCAGGGGAGCCTTGCGCACCCGGCGCAGGGGTTCGGCGGTATAGGCAGGGTGGTCGGGGTTGGCAGCGGCATGCAGGGGCAGCAGGCGAGGGTCTGCGGGCAGAATGTGGCGGTGGCAGTCCAGGCAGGTGGCGGCAGCGGGCAGACCGGCACCGGCTGCGTGGTGGGCAGCGGCGTGGCAGGCGCGGCAATCCATGGCGCTGCCGTCGGCTGCGGTGTGGGTGGCATGGCTGAAGGGGAGTGGCTGCACGGGTTCGTGCGGTCGGCGGGTGCAGGCGTACAGGTAGCAGAGCGACAGCACAATTGCTGCGAGAATACAAAGCCCCCACACGGTCGCCGGGGCGAGGTGTGGGGGCTTGTAAAACATGGTTCGGGGAGCTTTACTTACGGGTGATGGTCACCTTGCCGTAAGAGTCGAGCTTTTGGCCCATGTTGAAGATAACCATGATGCGGGGCTTCTTAACAGCTGCGGGCACCTCGAGGGTGTATACATTGTTGTTCTGCTTGATACCCATGAAACCGGCGTGGCGGTCCTCGGCTATCTTCTTGTCGCCATCGTAGAGCTCAACGGCAGCCACGCGCAGTGCCTCGGTGCCCTTCTTGTAGTTGAAGGTCACCTCGTAGGTACCGGCGGCGCTGATGGGCAGTTTGCCTTCCAGCTCCACGGGTGTGGCATCGCTGGGCAGAATAGCAGGGCTCCAACCTTCCACAATGTTGAAGGTGCTCACCCACATGCGCTCGGCATCATCGGCCGACTGGCCCAGCAGGCTGTCGGGGTCGAGGGAGCGAAGCTTGGCAATCATCTGCTTAAGCTCGGCTTTGCGAGCCAGACCACCGTGGCGGCGCAGCAGACCGATGCTGATGCAGCATGCCTGCTGTTTTTGCTCGGTGGTGAGCAGCGGGTTCTCCATCAGCTCCTTCATGGTAGCGAGGTCGGCCTCCCAGTCCTTGGTGCTTGCGCTCTCAATTGCAGTGGCAAAGAGATTGAGGCCGGCTATGCGAGTCATGCCGCTCTCATCCTTGGGGTCTTCTTTCTTGATGGTATCCACCACCTTATTGGGACGGTTAATTCCGGGGATGGCAGAGGCCTGACCCAGCAGTCGGGCTTTCTCCACACCCTTGGCGGATTCTGCCTTGTTCAGCAGTTCAGCCTGCTTGCGGGCACCGGCCATGGCCTTGCTGACCTTGGCAGCTACAGCAGCCGGGTCTTTGCGCTCGCTGTAGGGAATGCAGATGTCTGTCAGACGACGCCCGGTTTTATCGTAGAGGATAATGGCCGGGTAGACATTCGGGAAGCTGAGGTCCATATTCCCGAAACGTGTCTTATTGGCTTCGTGCTCTTCTTTGCTTGTGACGTTGGGCACGGGCAGAGTCATGACTACGGCATTACCCAGAGCCTTGGTGACAGCGGGGTCGGCCATCATCATCTCAGCAGTTTTTTTGCTGTACTTGTCCCAGCCATCGGCATAGGTAACGATGGCGTAGCCGTCGTCTGTTACCAGGTTTTTGCCCTGTTCAATGTTGTCGGCCTTCTGGTATGCAGTAGCCGAAAGGGGAGCCAGCAGCAAGGAAAGGACGATAAAGTTGTTAGTGACTTTCATTGTGATGTGAATGGGTTATGGGTTATGCAGCCTGGTTGCCGTAAATGTAAATGCCGTTGAGATGGAAGAATTCGGGACCACCGACACGCAGTATACGCACGTACTTGGCCACGGGGTTCTTGCCGCCCAGGTCGCTGCGCATAATGCGCTGCTTGCAGGGGCCGAGATCCTGAACGTCGGTCCAGTTCTCGCCGTCCTCAGAAACCTGAATCTTCATGTTATTGTGGCGGTGCGCATTGCCGGGGGCAGTCACAATAACCACACCGGTCACATAGACCTGGCGCGGCAGCTCGACGGCGACGTAGGCGTCCTTGTCCTTAGCGGTGTGGAAGGTACCACCCTCGGGAGTAAGCAGACCTGCGTGCTCGTGCGGCTTATCCCACTGGGAGGTGGAGCTCATCCATACCAGACCACCCTCAGAGGCAAGCTTGCCGGGGAAGGGCTCGAAGGCCGGAATCTTGACGTCAGGGTTCTTGTGGCCGGTGGCTGCCACCATCTTGCCGATGGCCTGGAAGGCGGAACGGTCACGATTGGTTTCGGCTGCCAGAATAGCGGGGCGGAGCAGTTCGATGCGCTCTTCGGCACTCATATTGTCGGCACCGGAGCCGATACCCTTGATGGTAGCCTGCATCAGGAGGGCATTGCCATCCTTGTCGAGATTCTTGCCAAGGTTGTTACCCCAGTTGAGGATAGCAGGAGCGTATTTACCGTTGCTGACGGTGGCACCGAGTACGTCGGCATAGTAAGCGCAGAGTTGCTCAGTGTTCTTATCTATCTGCAAGCCGGTGAGCTGCAAGTCTGCCAGTTTTTCGATGTGCCAGCGGTCGGGGCCCATTTCCTTCACGCTCTGCCAGAACTTCAGGTAGGCACTGCGCAGCTGAGCAGGCTGACCCTCCAGAGCTTTGGCCAAATCATCGGCCAGTCCCTTCTGCATGTGTTCGAAAGCCATTTCGGGGTACAGCGGTACCAGAACGGAGCACATGGTGTCGTTGAGCTTAATCCACTGAGCCGGGGTGGCATCGGTGGCTTTCTCGAGGGTTTCTTGCCATTCGCGCCAGGCCATCCAGTTGCGCGGCTGGGTAGTGGCAGCTTTCTCGTAGCACTCAACAGCTTGCGTCAGGTCACCGGCAGCGGCCTTGGCCCCGGCAATCACACGCCAGGCATTGGACATGTCGGTTTCATTCTTCTGGTCGTCAGAGTACAACTCAGTGGCAGAGTGCAGTGATGAGTAGGAGTGCACGTTGCGGAATACCTGCCAGTGCAGACCGCGCTGCCAACTCAGCGAATAGGCGGGGGTCCACTTGTCGCCCACAAGTACGATGAAAGCGCAGTGGCCGGGCTCGCCGGCGGTCATGGCCGGTACACCGTTAGCCAGTGCCGAGAATGCACCGAAGTGGGAAAGACTGCCGCACACGCCACCTATATGGTAGGTCATAGCTACACGGTTGTCGCCCAGGGTACTCTCAAAGGGGGCGTAGTAGAGCGGCCCGTGAATACTGTCGCCATAGATGTTGTTCAAGCGATAGGCGCAGCGCCAGCAGCTGCCGCTGTAGCGGTCGGCAGGCAGGTGCATGTTGTCCTGTGCCCAGCTCAGACTGGCCACGCTGCCGTAGGGGTTATCGCCCTTGCAGCCGCACACCATACGGCGCTGCCAGAAGGGCAGGGTGTCGAACACGGTGTTCAGGCGGTCATCCTTCCACGATTTGATGTAGAAGTTAGCGCGCTCCACGGCGTCCTGCTGGTTCCAGCCCGATTTGGCATATTCCAGGGCCGTGGCGGTGGCGATATCGCGCACCATGCGGTCGGTTACCATGTCGGGGTTATCCTTGGAAATCTTCTTGAGGATGGAGAGCGCCATACCCGGGCGCACACATTCGCCGGTGAAGGCAAACTGGCTCAGCCACTCGGGGTCACCACCGATAAGCTCCATGAGCTTGGCACCGCCCTTGCCGGCTGCACTTTCGCTGAAGAGGTGGTCGCTCTTGTCCTCGGCCTCCAGACGGGCTATCTTTTGAGTAAGGTTTTTGCGATTCCATGCAACGGAGGCGGGAAGCTCGGCGATGTCCTTCGGCAGGTCAGCCTCGAGGTCTGCAAGTTCTTTCTTTGCCTTTTCCAAATCCTTGGCTCGAGCCTCGGCTGCCTTGCTTACTTCCTCCTGAGCGCGGATTTCGGCATCGGCCACAACCCACTGAGCAAGCAGCAGGCGGTTCTCGGGGGTCTTGATGAACTCAGCCACGCTTGCCTCGGTCGGTGTACCGATTTTTTTGGCGATTTCGGCGGCTACTTTATCGCGCACTTTGGCGCAATCCACCCACTCGGCACCCTTAACGATACCGATGTTCTTGATAGTGGCCTTCTTGGCGCATTTCTTACCGGCTTTCTTGCTTGTTTCGTGCCCCAGCATCTTATCGAGCTGGCTGGTCAGTCCCCCGGGCAGGTAGTCCCGGAGCAACTCAGGCTTGACGGCATAGGTGACACCTGCTGCAACCAGCAGAGCCAGAGCCGTTGTTACTATAGTTCCTGCTTTCATAATAAAAAAAGAATTTACCTCTGTACGAGGTTCTGCTTCATTCTACCTTTTCGAGCTAACCTCTGCAAGCAAAAAAAATCAGTTAGCGAAGGACGGTAAAATATGTTTGATGGGGGAGCTCGATAAATTGGAGCTTGGCTCCCTATCCCCAAGGCGTCAGCCTTGGTCTTCACCATGCGCGCAGCGCATTCTTCACCACCGTGCGCAGCACGGTTCTTCACCGCGGGCTTCAGCCCGCTTTTCACTCGGCCGAAGGCCGTTAAA
>JAZSEM010000106.1:0-46462 GCA_045531695.1 Akkermansia sp. | reverse complement strand
GCGGGCAGCAGCCGAGGCAAAGCTCGGCAACCCTTGCGGCGTAAGTCGCGGAACTTTACACCTAGTCCTTTGTAACTCGTAACTAGTACTTCTACAAATTGCTCTTTGACGAGTTTTTTCGATATGCCCAGAGCAGCTCTCATTCTACCTTTTCTGCTCAGGTTCTGTCGTGGAATAAAAAGGATGCTCATTGGGTCGGAAGCGCATGCAGAAGGGCAAGCGGCGTTCACCGGCAGGCTCAGCCGTCACCACACGCAGCATCATATAGGGGTATTCACCCCAATCATAGAAAGTACCGCAATCATCATTTTCCCAATCAATGTTGACCAATCCCATTCCCTCTTGCCTCGAGGCAGTGAGATTTACCCCATCCTGCGCCATGATATCAATTCGGTATATCCGCTCACAAGCCGCAGGGTCCGTATAGTGGAACTGCAATTTCCAGCAGGTTGAGGGGGGAGTGTCTCCCCGTTCAGCAGCATCGGTAATCGGGATGGGGCGACAGGATATCCGCACACCATGAATCTCGGCCTCCATCCCCTCCCCGGGCATGAGAGCATAGCGTGAGTGCTCCACCAGTCGGCGTTTCGATACACTCACTACAGCAGTACCACTCAGCTCGACATAATCGCCCTGCATCTCTTTTTTGCAGAAAATCAAGCAGTCGTCATGTACGGCCTCGGTATAATGGGGTTCTAAATTGTTGCCCAAAGAGTCTGTCATCTTCAGATTCTCCACATACAACGGGGACGACACCCAGTTCTGTTCACTATCGGCAGGCGCCATGACATAGTTTAAGCTCACACGAGCCCAACTGTCAGCAGCTAAATCCGGGTGCTGCTCCCATTCATCTATCGCAGACTTATCGATAACATCCAGATAGCCGGCATTTACCCACGCAACCTCCCTATCCTCCCCCGGCACAGTGTAACTATTCTTACAGAACAAATCATCCTCATCATCATTCGTAAGCCACCACAGCAACGCCGCAGACCCGGCCATCCCGGCGAGCATGACACACGCCACCGACAACACAGCGCCCAATAAACAATTCCTGTACTTCATACTCCCGATGCTAACATAGCGACTCAGGCAAAGCAAGCAAGAATTAGCCCCCCCCTCACACCCGTACGCTCCTCACTGCTCTGCGTCAGCAGAGCAATATCACTGAGCCAACGGCACAATTTCACCGCGCCCCCCAGGGGCGCGATAAGTCCCCCCTGCTCGCGCACAAACACATCGCAGCGCGGGACTTTAGTCCCGCCTATTCTCAATGTGAAAAGCGGGCTTGGGCCCGCGGTGAAGAACCGAGCTGCGCACGGTGGTGAAGACTGCGCTGCGCTCAGGGTGAAGACCAAGGCTGCGCCTTGGGGATAGGGGGATGTAGAGATTCCCCATTGAAAAATTATGGCAGTTTTTCACCGCAGAGGTGCAGTATGCCGAGAATGGGCAGGCCGATGGCACCGAGCGGTATGGCGACGGCGGTCTCGGCTGCGGCTATGACGATGTTGCCGACGGATTCCGCTACCCATACGGGCGCCAGTGCTATTTTTTGGCCGGTGCTGAGTTCTTCCTCCTGGGTGGGAAGGGCGGTGATGGCGTAGGGCTGCCCGGACTCATGTGACCAAGCATGGTAATAGGGATACTGCCTGTAGCCGGTCGCTGCCGGTTGGGTACGGGGTGCCATGTGCTCGAGCGGGATGGTATAGCGTTGAGCTCGGGAAAAGTCAAAGTCCTTCGCTTTTACCATGGGCGGAATGGCTCCCGGCTCATCCTTGCTTTTCGGTGGTGTGGGGACATAGAGAAATCCCCCGCGTATTTCTTCCAAACTGCGTTGCACGGCCTCGGCTTCTGAATCGGTGAGTTGAAAAAGGCAGAGTTGTGCTGTGCATGCATCAGGTGTGTAGGTGGGGAAGGAGTGGTAAGGACCCCATCGGGTATCGCTTATGGAGGTCAGCAGGGGGATGTGTTCCTCTGCCATGGCGACCGTGAGGGCACGGTAGTACTTACCATCGAGCTTGTAATAGGTAGCTACTTTCTTATCCGGCAATACAACGGGAACCCGTTTGTTTGCATTGGTGATCTGCTCGGTCAGGTTAAAGCTTGTGCAGGCGCTCAGACTCAGTAGACTGAGTGCCGTGAGCAGATGTAGCAGGGGGCGTTTCATGGTGTGCGGGCTGTTGTTGTTGAAAACCATTGCAGATGAAGTTGACGGGGCGGTTGATGGCACCCATCGTCAGCACGAGTCCGCCTATCCATGCGGTGTTCAGCGTGAGCGATACCCCCATATCCACGATTTGCAGGGGAGCTTGTGCGATACTGCGCCACGTGCTCGGCGTGCCGGGAATGTCAGGGAATTCATTCTTTACTAACAAGCAATGGATGTTTTGAGGTGTTTCTTTCCATCGCTTGGCGCGACGAAAGTCAAACTCTTCTGCCGGTATCGGGGCTTTGTCTGAACTTATCAGGTAACGGCGCGCAGGGATGGCGGGGTCGATGGTGAAATCCTCCTGCATTTCTTCGGCTGTCATAGGTCGGGCGTAGAGGTTCTCAAACCCACTTTCGCTCTGGCGCAGGAAGGGACGGTTGGGGCGGGCATACTGTACGGTGACTTCTTCGTAAGTACGACCATCGAGTGTCCAGATGGCGGTGGGGGTGTAGGTGTTCAGCGCGCGTTTCGGGAAGGTGCCGTTGATGAGCGCTACTCGCTTGTCGGGCGGGTCAAACAGTTCGGCGGTATTACAGCTGAAGTAGGGCATGCCGCAGCTGCTCAGCAGAGTAGCTGCGGCCAGAGTGCAGGGGAGTAGGGTGTTTTTCATATTGTTGAGAATCAGAGTGCTGCGTGGTACACCGCCTCGGCCGCTGCGACGTTCAGCGGGCGCACGCCGGGCAGGCTGTCCGTACCCAGACGGGCGCCGTAGGTGGCCACGGCAGCTTGTGCCATAGCGGCATAGTCGGCATCGGCGGGCAGCCCCAGCTCAGCCATAGTTTGGGGCAAGCCCAGTTCCCTGTACCAGGCTCTCAGGCGGGCAATGCCCTCGCGTACCACCCGCTCGGTGTCGCGGGACGGGGTAACACCCATCACATTCGTGGCCCACTGGGCAAAGATACCCGGGTTGGCGCTCCATACAGCCTCGAAATAAGCCGGTACGATGACCGCGAGCCCCGCGCCGTGCGGTACGTCGTACACTGCGCTCAGCTCGTGCTCCAACCCGTGGCAGGCCCAGCTCTGCTCACGCCCCAAGCCCAGCAGGTTGTTGTGGGCTATGGTGCCGGCGAGTGCCAGCTGCCCCCAGGCGTGCTCATTCTGCGGTTCACGGCGCAGGATGCTTGCCTGCTGCATGATGGTGCGCATGGTGGCCTCGCACAGCGCATCGGTCAGTTCGGTGCCCTGCGTGTTGGTAAAGTAGCGCTCGAAGATGTGGCAGAGCATGTCGCAGGCACCGTAGGCCATTTGCTCCGGCGGCAGGGTGAGGAAAAGCTCGGGGCTCACGATGCTGAGTGCGGGGCGCAGGCTCTCATGGCCATAGCCGAGTTTGCGACCGGTCTGTTCATTGGTGAGCACGGTGTTCGGGCTGTTCTCGCTGCCGGCTGCGGGCAGGGTCAGTATGGAGGCAACGGGCAGGGGCGTGGCACTCTGCTGTTCCTCGCGGGTGTAGAGTTTCCAGATATCGCCGGGGTGTGGTACACCCAGGGCAATGGCCTTGGCAGAGTCGATGACACTGCCGCCTCCAACGGCCAGTACGGTATCCACCCCCTCGGTTCGGGCCAGTTCTATGCCGCGCCGCACCGGTTCCACACTCGGGTTGGGCTTCACGCCACCCAGCTCGCAGTATTCGATACCCGCTTCTTTCAGGGATGTTACAACAGCATCGTACAGTCCGCTGCGCTTCACACTGCCGCCACCATAGTGTAGCAGTACTTTGCCGGCAATCGGGGAGAGAAGGCGGCCGATGTTCAGGTATTCCCCATGGCCGAAGACGTAGCGAGTGGTATTCTGATAATTGAAATTGTTCATACTTATGGGGAAATTGTACACTATCATGCCAAAAAGTAAATACAATTCCGCACAAAAGCGCCCCCGCAGCTGTGCGCTTACGGGGGCGGGATGATGGTTGATGTTCGCTGAAATCAATTCTCCTTGCAGAGGATTTTCACGAAGGCTTCCTCCTGCAGGCGGGTGGCACCACAGGCGAACTTGGCGCGAATCTGCAAGGCTTCATCGAGGTCGTCACGCACGGAGAGCTTGACCTTGAAGTCTTCCCACAGGCCGAACTGAGCTTTGCTCTTAACCCATGCCAGACAGCAGCGGTTGCCGTCGTTGTCGAGCGGCAACTGCTCGGTGCGTACAATGCGGAAACCGAGGAAGCTGTCAATCTTGCCCTCAACCAGAGCGCGAGCCGTGTTGTAGTCAAAGCTGCCGACCTCGGGCTCCTTCAGCAGGGCGGCAATCTGGGAACTGGTGCAGGCCAGTACGAGCTCATCGCCGTAGGCGCGGCGCTCTTCGTTCCAGGCCTCGGCCTTCTGCAGCATGGACAGCGCCTTGCGCAGCTTGCCGAGGGTCAGGTCGGTGGCTACGGACGTACCGCTCTCCACGTAGTCGTGGTCAATGATTTGTGAGTCCTTAAAATTAACGGGATCGGTACCGTTCTCGCCGATATAGCAAGTGCCCAGGAACCCGTTAATCATAACCTGGTCCATGCAGCGGCCGGCAGCGGCGCGCAGTCCCTCGATGGTTTTGCTCACCGGAACGTCGATATTGGCGAGTTTCTTGGCGTCGAACTCGTCGAAACCAACGGCCTTGGTGAAGATTTTGGGGTACATCATGCGGCGTACGGTCGGTGCTTCATCGAGCGCAGTGGCCTGCATGCGGGTGGTTTTCTCATTGAAGGTGAGCAGGCCGTACTGGTCAAAGGCTACGGCCTTGCCCGACAGCCCCGACTCGACGGTTACGTATTTCTCCAGGCGGGAGGTCTCCTGCTGGAGCAGTACGCCCCACTTCTCTGAGTATTTAATCTGGTAATTCTGAGTAATATCAGTAGACATGATTTGAGTGTGTTGTTTCTGATTGCGGTTGGCGGCAAACCGGCTGCTGGTGATTGCCCGTGCGGGGTCAGGCCGTGTGGTACCGTGGGGCAGTTCAGGGCTGAATTGATGCCTGTCGGTGCTCTTGCCGCGTCTATGTAAACACACTCCCGGCGAATTGTATAGCTGCTTTTTGCTTCGCCGTGATGTCACACTCTTTTATATCTACAATTTACAATCTACAATCTACAAAGTAAAGGGCTTGGAGTTTGCGACGAGGGCGGCGGTAAGTGTGATTCCGGCTTTGCTATATTTGCGCCGTAAGGCGCGGAACTTACAAATTCGTATGTCGGAATTCGTCCCTCGTACTTCCATAAATTTCTCTTTGGCGAGTTATACGTCAGGTGGTAAGGGCTTATAGTCCGAGGCGTGAGCTCACGCTCTTCCACCAGTCTTGTAGCGGGGCACCGGCGTTGTTGCCCTGCAGATTGAGGTAAAGGAGCACAATGCCTTCCGGGGTCTTCTGCACCGGGAGGGACATAAGCCACTTGCCATCAGAATCCTGCAGGTTCAGGTGGAAGCAATCTGCCGGAGCACACCCCAGTGTAGAGGATTGCACCTCCTCCAGCAGGGCGAGAAGTGTAGCGGTTTCGGCAGCCGTGAGCGCGTACGCGCTGCCGCTGTGAACCATTGTTACCGTTGTTGTTTTACTGAGCATTGCTCTTACATGCTCAGTGGCGGTGGGATTATAACTATCGTAGCTCTTCGTTATCGGGGCAGCGGGTGCAATGGGGGCAGGGTGGCATGCCGCAACCATGGTGGCGAGTATGATGGGGTAGAGAAGCTTGTTCATGTGAGGTATAAGTTCCGGCGCCAAACTTTGGAAGTTTGGCGCCGGTGGGATTTTAGTAGTGATTAAAGCGGAGATGCACTGGTGCGACGCACGCCATGCGGATGATAGGCAGATGTTCCCCAGCTGGGTACATAGCAACCTGAGTAGAGGTGATTGGCCTGGTAGATGAGTGAGCCCTGTTTGGTATAACCGTATACGGGACGACCATCAGCGTAGCCATAAATCGGGATGCCGTTGGAGTCATAGCGCGCAGGCTGCCAATGAATGCCGTTGGTGAAGCTTGTCTGGGCGGCGTTTGTACCGGTCTGAACATTCGTGGTCGGAGTGTAGAATCCATTGCCGATGAAATCCTCCGGCATCAATTCGCAAGAGTTGAAAGAGAGGAGCGCTCCGACAGTCAGTAGTATGTTCGTGCATGTGCGTTTCATATCTGAGAGATGATTGATATGACGGGGAGAGGAGAGTGGGAGGCATTCAGAAGATATGCCTCCCATAGTTATTTTAAGGATTAATCGCTCTGGCGGGAGGCGGCAGTTGCCGGAACTTCCTGCTCTGCCAGTTTCTGTATGGTTGACAGAGCGCGGGTGGCCTCATCTATACGCCTCTGAACCAGTTGGAGCAGGGGGCCGTACTGCTTGGTGCGTTCACGGTTTTTGATAAACTTGGAGTTCTTCTTGAGATATTCGTTGAACTCCATCAGTTCATCATCAAGAGATACCAGCTTGTTCATGGCATACAGGATTCGGTTATTCACGGTTTGCCTGAAATCGGCATCCTCTTTCACAACGATTTCTGCGGCAACCGGTGACAGCATTTTTTCGTACTGGTTGAAGGCCTGCATAACGGCGAGCCGGCCATCTGCGCCCATTCCTTCCGACTCGAATATGCGATTGACGGACCAGAATTCAAAATAGCGCATGTAACTGGCCAGTTCCGCAGCTGCCGGTGTAGATGCCCAAACCGCTTTGCCGCTGCGAATGTCGATGTAGTCGTACGGGGTATAGAAGCCCCTGTGTACAAAGATTCTGTCGACGCCGAATTGCGGGCCTGAATACGGTGAAAAACGACTGCTGCCGCCCAGCAGCACATGGCACAGCCAAGCATCTCTCTCGTTGGCACTGACTTTGTTGTGGAAATAATCGAAGAATGCTTTGCTCCAATATTTGCGGTTGGCGTTCATCGTTGAGAACGACCTGTCGATGCGCTCCTGTACGTAGTTGTGGCTGAAGGCGTCAAGCATGGCAAAATAGGATTCATCGAGTTCGTTGACTGTTTCCGTCTTCAGATATTCCTTAAATCGGGCGACTCGCTGAACTTCTTTGAGGAAATCGTAGGTATGCAGGGCGCAGGCCTTGGCAAAGTGCCCCATGAACCACTTCATCAGAAGTTCGGAGCGCGTAATCATGTGCTCGATTTCTGCGTATTGGGTGGCTGTTATATTGGGCTTGGCCTGTGTAAGGGTTGAGCGGGACAGCGGCCCCTGCAGGAATTGCCCCGAATCGGCGGCAAAGGGGTGCTTACCCATGATTTTCGAAACAGCCGAACGGTGCAAATCGGCCGGTACGGGGTCGTAGATACAATCCACAAAATCCTCGCTGCCGATAATGCCATCGCAACAGGCGGAAATAACCCACACGATATCTTCCTGATAGGCTTTGCGGCAGGTTGCTACATATTGCGCTCCATTATAGATGAGTTGTTGTGTGGCCTTTTGCTGTTGCTCGGCCTTGAGGTCGGCTTCGGCCTCCTCATCAGTGAAGTCGTAGCCGGTTGGTTCGTCTTGCGTGAAGTCATAGCCGTCCTGAGCCATTGTCTGCGAGCAGCATACAAGCCCACTCAGTGCCAGAGCATAAAAAATCTTCTTCATGTTCATGAGTTGTTTAGTGCTTGAATTGTGTTGTATCAGAATCGAATGGCATAATCGTCCACATACCAGCGGCCGTTGCCCTTGCGAATGAGCTTGTGAGCGTGTTTCACCCCTATCTGCTTGCCATTGGCATCGAATGCTCGGCTTTGCACGGTAGCGTACTCGACTTTTTCACCCAACATGCCGGTGAGCTGAGCCTGCTGAGCGTCATCGAGGAAGAAGTTTTCGAGGTCGTTTTTGTTATCATGCCCCTTGGCAACAACTATCTTGGTATCGCTGAATACAGCGTGCACATATTCACCGTGCAGGCGCTCCTGGTGCAGATCCCAGTGGTAGCGCAGCAGGGATTCGGCTGTTTCGGTCTTGTAGCGTTCAGGGTTGATGCACTCGCGGTAAAGCTCATAGTTCTTTTCCTTGATGGCGGCCAGGAAAATCTCCATCACTCGCTCCGGCGTGGCGTTCTGAGGTACTGTTTTTTCGGTGTACCAGCTTTCTTTGATGGCGGCTACCTTGTCCTCCTCCACGAAGGAGCCGCTCTTATCGTGGTTGGCGTCGAAGGTGGCAACGATTCGGCCATTGATGTAGAGAGCCTCGGGTTCCACAACCCAGCCCCAGGCCATGTTCATGCGGCGGTTGCCCGGTATCTCCATGACCGGTCCTTGTACTGTACCCAGCACGGTGAAATTGTGGCTTTCGCCGAGCGAGCCATCGACCTCGCGGCGGAAGCGTTTGATAGCCTCGTACGGCCCGAGCCATTCGCGGCAGTCGATGTGTACATAGTAATAACCGGTGGAGGGTTTACCCACCACGATGTATTCGCCGGAACCGCCCACAAACTGGTTGTCGGGGTACTTGACATCCTGTAGCACAATGGTCTTGCCGATGGGGGATGTCTCGGGTGTATTTTTCAGAGGGTCAACGGTGGGGAATACCCGGGTGATAAGCTCGCGCCCCTGCAGCAGCTCCTGCCATTTTGCCGTGCTGAGGGCAGCATATTTCTTGCGCAGGTTCTGCTCATTGTTCAGGTAAGCCACCATGGCCGGGGAGATGGGCATGTAATCACCTTTGCTCATCATGAGTGCGGCTCGAGCTCGCTCATAGAGCGCTTTAACAGCCGGGTCATCGGGGTAGGCTTGCATCAGCTTCTGAACTCGGGTGAGGGCCTCGGTTTTGTTGCGGAACATCGTGTTGGCACTACCCTGAGCACGCCGAACTTCAGCCTCGAACTCCTTCAGGTAATATTCGGTATAGCCCAAATCACGCTGGGGGGCTTTGGCCGTCGCGGCAAAAGCGCTGCTGCACAGCATTGGTACAAGCAAAAGAGCAAGTATGGATTTTTTCATCATGTTATGTGGTTCTGTTGTTGTGAAATGGTTGTGTCTGTCGACTTTTGGAAAATTATTTTTTGGTATTGCGGGATTTGCGGAGAATGGCTCGTACGGCTCCGGCGTTGGGACCACCCACGCAGTCGTCTACACCTGCGCCCTTTGCTGTTTTGGCATCGAGGTTGGCGCCGTGGTCGACCAGCCACTGTACAATTTCCACATGGCTGAGCCCGCAGGCGTAGTGCAGGGCTGTTGAATTGTTGGCGTTGGGAAGGACGGTTTCGGTGGAAGCCCCTTCTGCAATCTGTGGCAGGAGGGTGAGCAGGCGCCTTTGGTACAAGCGCTCAACTGCTGTCTTGTACGTCTTTTTTTCCAGTTCCTGTATCAGTCGGCGCAGCCCGTCATCCGCGCTTTTTATGGTTTGGGAGGGTGTGTCGGGCAGGGGGACTCTGTTTTCCAGGACCGGGTATATCACGCGGCCTTCCTCTGCTTCTGCCGAGCGAAGTCGGAAGCATGCTGCGGCAGAGGACCAACTGGTGCCGTTCTGAGTCCAGGTCACTTCGGCCAGCCCGCTATCGGCATCGGCATAATCGAGCTCAATCGAGGCATTGAGTTTTTCGCCCCTCAGTTCAATTTCACGCGTTTCAGGGCTGTAGAACACCGTGGCCGGCTGCTTTTTCCAGTCCGGGGAGATACACGTTACCTGATTGCCCGTTTTCGGGAACTGTATCAACATTTGCGAGGAAAGCTGTTTGTCCGTATCGGTGAACTCACCCTTGTCGCCGGGTTCGGAGTTCATGGCTCCCCGGAAATCGATTTGCAGAACATGCCCGGCCAGCGAAGGGGGGTATGGAATATCTGCCTTATCATCCCAGCGGCGCAGGGTAGCCTCGCGGGTTTCGGCATCGGATATGCGGAAGGTGAGCGTGTAGTAGTCTGCGCGGTTCCACTTCATGTAAGCCGTACCGCAGCAATCCGTCTTGAACGTCATGTGGATTGTTGCGTTGTCGCGCTTGCCGGTGACCGCCATTTTAGCTTTTCTGTTAGCCGGGTCGGGGATGTAGGTGATATCACACGTGCGACCGAATCCGCTTACGGTGTATGTGTTGGGGGTATCGGGCGATTCTGAGCCGAATTGCACGAGCATGGGGGCAAACTTCCAGACGGTGGGGTAGGAGAACTGAATTTTCTTGCCGTTCAGGTTCAGGGGCATTCCGGCGTCGGGCACCTGTACCGATGTCGCAGGCAGGGAAATGGCGGCATCCCCCTTCCGGGCCGGCCGTATGCTGAACTTGCCGCCACGCATGTGGGTGGATTCCCCCGCGGCTCTGTATACGACTTCAGCAGTGCCGGAGTAGCTGCCATTATTTCCGGCTTGTTCGAAACGGAGGATAATCTGGTAAGTTTCGTCTTCATTCTCGATATTCACCACTCCGGCGCACTCCCCATTGGTGAAGGGGGAGTAATATACCTCCAGCGGAGGGAAGGCTACCTGTGCGGCGTCCTTCAGTTTGCAGCCCTTACCACCTGGGTGGGGTACGGTGAACTCGCTGCCCTCATTGCCCGGGAAGGTAACGATAAGCGGTGAATACGAGGCGTGCTCCCACTCCGTGGGGGTGGCTCGCCCGGGAACTGTGCTTTGCTCAATGTTGCTCAGGTCAATTTGAAAACACTTATCAGCAAGCCCGGCCGGCAGTACGATAGAGTGTTGCTCTGCCGCCGGCATGGAAGCCGGCGTCAGCAGCAGGGCTGAGAGTATGAGCAGACCTTTCACGACAATAGCACTGTTTATCTGTTGTTGCGCGCCTTGCGCAGAATGGCGCGTATGGCTTTGGCGTTGGGGCCTCCCACGCAGTCATCCACACCGGCACCCTTGGCTGTTTTGGCATCGAGGTCGGCACCGTGGTCAACGAGCCACTGCACAATCTCAGTATGGCTGAGCCCGCAGGCATTGTGAAGGGCGGTTGTGCCGTTGGCATTGGCTATGGTATTATCGATGTGGCCGCCCTCCATAATCTGCGGCAGCAGAATAAGCAGGCGTTTTTGGTACAGGCGCTCCACGGCGGTTTTGTATTGGCGTTTTTCGAGCTCCCGTACCAGCTCACCCAGACCATCATCCACGCATTGCACAGCTCCGTCTTGCTCTTCCGACTCCGGCAGGGTGACAAGTCCAGCCGTAGAACGGGAGTCGCTGATGGTAAAGCTTGCTCCGCGCATATAGATGGAGATGATTTCTTCATGCCAGGCGACGGTGGCAGTGCCCTCGGTGTCAGTCGTGAAGGAAAGTGTGACTACAAGACTCAGGTCGTTATCATCAATCGTTATCTTTGAATCTTCCGGTCTGTATGTCACCGTTACAGGCGGCCACGGTGATTCCGGAGTGCTTTCATACAGCTGATAGCTGTAGCTGTTATCACAGCCCGTGGGGAACTGCAGGACAAGCGGTCTTGCCAGACAGCGCGCCCACTTGGTGGGAGCCTCTCCCATTGCTGCGTCCGCCTGTTGAGCTCCGGTAAAGTCCACCACCAACAGCTTGCCGGACATGTCAGCCGGAGCAGACCACACCGGTGAGCTGAATGTAGCCAAAAGTGCTGTAATCAGAGCTACACGTTTCATATAATTAATTCTGAGGTTGCCCGAATATGCTGTTGAATGCCTCCTGCACCATGTTGCCGAACCATGCACCAATGTCATCGGCATAGGAATACAATGCTATGCCGAATGCTATGAGTGCCAGAGCGCTTGCAAGTTCTTTGATATTGGCAAAGATGAATTGCAGAGTAGTCATTTCCTTTTCTTTTTTAGCCATGTGAAACAGGTTTTATTTAAGTGTGAATGTTCCTGTGGTGGTGGTGGGCTCAGAGAATTTAGTCTTTTCGGTACAGGTGGCAGTACCTTGGGTGGGGGATGTGAACTTCAGTTCGAACTCGTAGTTAGACCACCCGGCTGCGTAATGTCCACCGGGGGACCATTCCGCCTGCCGCGTTACTGTTGCCGTGTTCGGCCCGGTGCGGGTGTATGTGGTTTTAATGATGCTCCAGTCCTCATCTTCCTTAACGACTCCCTCTGTTTCTTCATTCATGCCCTGCCAAGAGACATAAAGAGCCGGGCCTCCCTTGGCGGGGTGGTAGGTGAGCTTTTTGCCGGCAACTTGGGCAGGTGCCACATACCACTTAAGCATATTACGAATGGCCTCCTCGTTCGGAATCCCCTTCAGCTCCGTAACGATATTGCCTTGTTGATCCACGAGTCTGGTATCTGCCCCATGATCCAGCAGCCAGCCAACGAGCTCTATATTGCCCTCTACGGCGGCGCGGTATAGGGCAGTGGCGGCATCCGGGGTCATGCCTTCTTGCTCTCGGGTCAGTATCATGTGCGGCAATTTGGCCAACACCAAGCCGTCTTTGCGGCGCACTTGTTGCTGGTATTTATAGCATTGTTTCAGCTCTCGCAGCATGTCTTCCACAAACATTTCTTCGCTCACCTTGGCATTCAGCACACGGGTAAGCAAAATCGCCGGGGTGTCCGTCAAGCTCATGCCGAGCGCAAACGGTCCTGTGCCGGATTTCACGCAGCGGTAGAGCAACTGCGCGTTTGCCCTTGCTTTTTGGTCATCTGTGGGTATGGCATAATCGGGGGATTCCTGCTTGAAGCCGCTGAACTCAAGCTCCAGCCAAGCCGCGGCATCTCTCGCGGCTTGTACATCCACCTTGGGCCCGGTGTAGGGGCGGTCTCTCCACTCGCGGGCGGCTTGTAGAATAGCTTTTATCTTATTTGCATTTTTTCCGCCGATGCAGGCATCAATACTTGCGCCTTTATCCGTGCGCGCCTCCAGGTCTGCCCCATGCTCCACCAACCATTGTACCAGCTTCACGTGGCTGAGTCCGCATGCGTAGTGCAGGGCAGTGTTGCCCTTGTAGTCCGGGTTGGTGTAAGAGGCATCGTGCATCATCATCACCATGGGCAACAGGGATACTAGGCGCTTTTGGTAAAGTTTATCCGTAGCACTGCGGTAGCTTGCCTGTTCAATTTCACTGAGGATAGCCTGCAAACCGTCATCCCACATGTCGGGGGAGGTAGAGATGATTTCCTCCGGTAATTCTATATGGGATTCTACGCCCGAATCATTCTGCACTCTAAAGTTCACATTGCGGAAGTGGCGTGTATCCCCCGCTTCGTGCCAAGCGATGGTCGCGGTTCCGGTGGTGGCACTTGTATAGGTAAGATTCACCTGCACGGAGAAGTCCTCGCATGCCAGCTTAATGATGCCCTGATCAGGTGCCGCGTTTGCAGCGTAGCTCACCTGTACTACGTTGGAGAGCTCGCTGCCATAGTTCACGGTATCCGTAAATTCTCCGGTTTCCGGGAAATCAATGACAAAATCCGTAATTGCATCCAACTGATACCACGGCAGCTCCGGCTTCTTTTGAAAATCGGAGCGTGACACCTGCGACCTTGACATGTCGAGGCGAACCGTTTTGTTGGCGATATTTGCCGGCCCCAGTGCCCACAGCGCCGGGGTAACGGTCAGACAACACAACATCAGTAGCGAACGGGAGAGCTTCATGGCAGGGATTATTCTTTGGTCATTTCGACGCGGGAAACGTCGGCGTAATCGATTTCCGGCATGGTCTCCAATACCTTAATCATGCTGGTGGCACCGTCAATATGGGCAGATTCACCGGGGTCGGCAGGCATGGCCTCCGTTGTCGCGCAGAGGTAGGAGTTGATGGCCAGCGTGTATCGGGCTTCCGGGTTAATCGGGGTACCATCGGGCAGACAGGCGGAGGTAATGCGCATGCGGTCCGCCCCCTTGGGCCAGATAGCCTTGTAGCTCATGCCGGATACGCAGGGTGCACCGTGGTCATCATTTTGGGTGATATTTTCCAGCACACGGAGGAGCTCCTGTCCGGTTACCGTCATGCGGATTGTATCATTGCCGAAGGGGTCGAGGCTGTAGACATCTGCCACGGTAATGGGGCCGGCCGGGAAGGAATCCAGACGCACGTTGCCCATGTTGACGACGGCAATATCTGTACCGACGCAGCTGCGGATAGCATCGGCCATCATGCAGCCCAGACTTTCACGGCGGGAAATATCGCGTTTAACCGAGGAAAGTACACGCTTAAAGAAAGGCTGAGCCTTAATCTGTTCCACCATGGCTGCGGTTTGCGTATCGGCCTTGTAACCACTCAGCGGAAGCAGTTCCGATTTCTTGCTCAGAACCTTACCGTCTTCAACCTCAAAGGTGAGACGTGTCAGGAACTTAAGCTTGTTTTGAGTCTGAGTAATTAAGACGCCGTTCTCCAAGTGCCCTTTGTCCACACGGGTGTGACTGTGACCACCGATGATGGCATCGGCCTCCGGGAAAATACGGGCAAGCTCAATATCGGTCTCGAAGCCCAGGTGAGTCAGCAGAATGAGGATATCACACTGGCTGCGCAGATAACGGAAAGCAGGGGCTACCTCCAGCGGATTGAGGAACCCGATTCCCTTGCACTGGTCGGGGTGAGCGTCCGGGCGGCCATTGGCATCCACCTGCAGCAGCCCCAGCACGCCGATTCGTACGCCGTTGCGTTCGAAAATCTTGTACGGCTTAAGCTGTATACCTTGCTTGTCGGAGGGGAAGACATTGGCACTTACGAACTCGAAGTCGGCGGTATTGATACAGTGAGCCAGTGCGACAGGGCCACCATCGAACTCATGATTGCCCAGCGCGGACAGGTCAAAGCCAATGTGGTTCATGAGCTCAATCATCGAGGCTCCGGGGTGGTCACCACAGTCCACATAAGGGCTGCCGGTGCGGTTATCGCCGGCAGAGAGCAAGAGCAGCTGCGGTGCTTTTTCTCTCTCCTGCTGTACGCAGGTCGTCAGCTTGGGTACACTATCAATGTTGGCGTGCATATCATTGATACCCAGAACGGTAATCTGCTCGGCAAATGCTGTGCTCAGAAGGCTGAGAACAGTGAGAAAGAGGGATTTTTTCATGATGGCGAAATGGTGTTCAGTGGTTAGTCGGCAATGGTGACATCGATACGGGATACGCCTTCATAGTCCACCTCCGCTTTCTTTTCGAGGAAACGGATGAGGCACTCAGCACCATCGCTGTCGATGGCGATACCGGCATCTGCAGGCTTAGCGGGTGCGACAGAAGCAATGTAGGAGTTGTAGGCCACGGTGTAGCGAGCTTCGGGGTCAATGGGGGTGCCATCGGCCAGTCGGGCTTCGGTAACACGCATGGGCTTAAGCTCTGCTGAGGGCTTCACACACTTATATGTCATGCCGGCAACACAGGGGGCACCGTAGTGGTCGGCCTGAGGAATGCTTTCAATCATGTCAATGAGTTCCTTGCCGGTCAGTGTTGCGCGGATAATGGCATTGCCGAAGGGATCCAGTCGGTAAACATCGGCCACGGTAAGCGGACCGGCGGGGAAGTCATCCAGACGCACGCCACCGATGTTCACAATGGCGATGTCGGTGACGGCACGTGCACTGATGGCATCTGCCATCATGCAGCCCAAGCTCTCACGGCTGGTAATTCTGCGCTTTACTGTGGTGAGCTGGCGCTTGAAGAAGGGCAGGGACTTGGTTTTCTCCACCAGTTCCGCAGTGGCGGCATCGGCAGGAAGGCTCTCCAAGGGCAGCAGTTCGGCCTTCTTGCTGACTACCTTGCCTTCCTCCACATCGAAGGTCAGGCGAGTCACGAACTTGAGCTTATTCTCCGACTGGGTGATGAGAACTCCGTTCTCCAGATGCTCTTTCTCTACGCGGGTATGGCTGTGACCGCCGACAATGGCATCGGCCTCGGGGAACATACGAGCCAGTTTGATATCATCCTCAAACCCCAGGTGGGTGAGGATGATGAGTACATCGCAGTGAGCACGCAGGTGCTTGTAGTAAGTCGCTGTCTCGAAGGGGGAGGCAAACTGCAGTCCCTTGCACTTGTCAGGGTGAGCATCGGGGATTCCGGTTTCACCGACCTGCACCAGCCCCAGCACGCCGATACGCACGCCGTTGCGCTCGAAAATCTTGTAGGGCTTCACATCAATTCCCTGCGTATCGGTGGTGAACACGTTGGCGCAGACAAAGTCGAACTCGGCGGCATTGATGTAGTCACGCAGGGCAGCTATGCCGGAGTCGAACTCGTGATTGCCGAAGGTGGAGAGGTCGAACCCCACATGGTTCATGAGTGTGATGATGGGGATGCCGGGGCGGTTGCCGTTGTCGACATAGGGATTACCGGTGCGGTTGTCACCCGCAGCCATCAGTAGCAGGCCGGGGTCGCTCAGTCGCTCCTGTTTGACACAGGTAGCCAGCTGGGGCATGCCGTCGATGTTGGCGTGCATGTCGTTAATGCCCAATATGGTAACCTGCTCAGCAAATACTGTGCCGAGCAGCGCCAGAAAAGAGAGAAAAAGCGATTTCTTCATGTAAGTGTGTTGATAAAGTTTAACGGGGAGAGGCGGTGAAAATGTGGCGACCGTCTGCCATGGGGCTATCTGCGGCTATGACGTTTCCCCAGGCATCGAAAAGCTCACCCTCATGAAGGGGAAGCCCGGCGTCTGTGCAGTAACGGCGCACTGCATCTATCGCGGTGGCTCCGGCAAAGATGTGTACCACAACATTATTAACGTATACCTGCATAGTAATGGGTAAAGGTTATTCAGAGCTCTCGGAGTATTTCGGCAGCGTTGGTGTTACCCAGCTCTGCTGCACGTTCCAGATAGCGGCGGCCCTTTGCTTCGTCTTGTTGTCCGTCGCGCCCCCACAGCAGTCGCATGCCCAATTCTGCCAGGGCTCGGGGTTCATCGGCCGCGGCAGCCTGTTCAAGCCAGTCGCGGCTTTCTGCCGCATCGGGGTCAGGGGTGGCGGGGTCGTTCACCCAGTTGCTCATGGAGTCGGCGTGCTCGCCTGTGCCATCGCTGTAAATGCGCGACATTTCGTATTGCGCGGCAGCGTCGCCCTCGCAAGCAGCGGCATAGGTGTCGCAGGCGTGGTCGCTCTTAAGTTCAACCGGGGTGCCGCCCCTAAGCAGGGCACGCAGTTGGGGAAGGGTGGCTATGGCTGCGGGGGTACGTCCCTTTTTGTCGCGCAGCCTGGGGTTCGCTCCGAAGGCCAGCAGGCGCAGCGCCAGGCGGTAATCATTGCGCTCGGCAGCCAGGTGAAGGGCGGATTGTCCGGTGCCCGGTATCACGGCATTCGGGTTCTGCCCGGACAGCAGGAGAGCTTGCCCCAGAGTGGAAAAGTTCATTCCCTGCAGTTCCTGCAGGCAGTATAGTAACAGTGTGCGCCCCTGTTTGTCGGTGGCTGCGGCATTGCCTTTCAGGCAGGTTTGCATAAACTCCCAATGCGGAGTATCTGCATAGTCATTCAACACGTCTTTCAAATCAGCAGCGCTGCCGAACGAGGTAAATACAAGGGTCAGAATCGAAAAGATGACGGTCTTTTTCATACAGGTAAGGGAACGGTTCAGAAAAGTGCGGGGTGCCGAAGCACCCCGCCTGTTAATCAGATGAATATATTACTCCTGTGTCTCAGCGGGTGCCTCGGCAGGAGCCTCTGCAGGTTTGGCTGCTTTCTTCTTTTTGATGATAAGAACTACCAGCGCAATTGCAGCTACCAGCATGGTGATACCCAGTACCGGTCGATAAGCGAGCCAGGCAATGGCGATAACCACAAGGGCTACAACAGAGGCTACGGTGAAGGCGATGATGCCGGTGCCGAACTCGATGATGTTGCCGATGATGGGCAGAACGTCACCCAATACAGACAGGGGCTTAAGAATCATGGAGATACCCATGTACATCATCAGCCAGCCCACGAAGCGCAGAATCCAGGTCCACATGGTGTTGCTGTCCTTGGCTGCCTGGAACATGACTTCCTTGCTCTTGGTGCCCGTCTGCAGCAGGTCAACGGTGTAGCCATTCTCTGCAACGTAGGGGCTGAAGGTGCCGTTTGTCTGGCAGGCAACGATGGAAACAGGCATGGTGTCGGGCACGTAGGTCCACTTAATGCGCACATCGCCAATCTGCGGGGCACCGGGGTTGGCTGTACCCATGGTAGTACCTGCAGCACCGGGCTGAACTGTCATGCCGACAGTCGGGGCGGGCAGTTGAGCCACATTACCGACGCTTACCGGCAGCCAGGCACCCTTGATGAGGGCCTGACGGGCGCCGTTCATGGTCTCAACGCGGGCAAGAGAACCCTCAGGCAGACGCACGAACTCCCTGTTCTCGACCGTAATCAGGGGCAGGGAACCGTAGTTGGTGATGTTGGCGTAAATGACGTTGGCTGCGGCATTCTGGTTGTACACGAAACCGTTGCCGGGCACAGTGGCGGTGATGGCGTGCAGGTTGCCGTTGTAGTAAATGCCGTTGGGCAGAATCGGGGTGGCATTGCCATCGGGGGTGATAACGAAAGCTACGCCGTCAACTGTGGTTACATTGATGGGGGTGGGGGCCAGAGTCGGGGCTGTTACAGACCCGCCGTTGGCAATAACAGGTACCTGCATCACGCGCTCAGCAGGAATGGGCTGAGTGGCTACAGTCTGGGTCATGCCGGGAGGTGTTACGCCGGGCTGCATGCCGGGAGCAGGGGTCATGCGGTTCATCATGCCGGGCATCATACCGGGCTGCATGGCGGGCATGTAACCCACGGGTGCGCCGATGTAGAGCATGTCGCCACTTACGGTGGTGCGACCGGCCAGATCAGCGGGCCACTCAATGTCGGCAAGTGCCACAGGCTGTGTGCCGCCAATGCTGTTAACCTGCCCCTCTGTGAGCGCAAAGGCGCCGAATCTTACGTCCTTTGCTGTCTGGCGCTTGTCTTCCAAGCCGGGCATGTGCACGATGTTGTCGTGACCGGCCTCCTTGTAGGAGGAAGAATCCTCGGGGGAGCTCACCCATTCCTTGCTGTAGGTATATGTGGTGGTCTTCTTCACGCTGCCACCTACCTGTTTCTCTTCGCGGGTGGACTCGTGCTCAACCCATTGATAATACTCTACTTCACGGTACAGCTTAATAGCTTTCATGCTGATGCCGGAAAACATGTCATCGGTGAGCACATCCTGAGTGACGGCATTGCCGGTGGCGTGGATGAGCTTGCCTTCGTTCTGCATGTCGATTGTGTCGATGCTCGGTACGGTGCGGCAGACGGCCTCACCCTCTTCCAGAGCTTTCGCCGTTTTGACAGCTCGGCCTTCATTCCAGAACAGCAGAGGAATGCCGGCCAGGAAGAGCACGCCACCTGTGATAATTCCCTTGAAGGAATTACCCAGACGACTGCCCCAGCTTTCAGTTGTTACTTCTTCTACGGACATTTTTGTGTTGTGAGTTTGGTGTTAGTAAGTTGCTGCAAGCAGCGAATGGCTCGGGTTTGCCTGTTGAGTTTTCGGCAAATCGCAGAGCGGAACAACAGGCACATGGTTTAAGAAGCCGATGTTGTGGTTGTCTGTATGACTGCCGGTGAGAATAGATTGCTTTTATGGGCAACCCTTGCCGTCTTTCATTCTACACCTCCGTAACACTGATGTCAAAGAAAAATCTCTCAACTGACTTATTTTGTAACACAGAAAACTGCTAGACATAGCTCAAGGATAAACAACATATTAATATGTTGTTTTTTGTTATTTTGATGCTATCTGCTTGAGTTTGAAAATTTGTTTTTTGTGCAGTTGTATGTTATCACTCTCTCCTCCTCCGCCGGCGGCGATATAACCTGCCGCAGGCAGATATCACCCGAGCGGAGCGAGGATATAACCCACGCTTCAGGCGTGGATATATCCGCCCGCAGGCTACTTATCGGCTGCTATGGCAGTCGGTGATATCCGCCTGCGGCGGGTTAAATTGTGCCCTATGGGCACAGTGATATCCCATCGGGGTTATATCGCCCGCTGTCGCGGTCGGTTATCAGTGGGTTCGAATCCCTTGAAACAGAAAAGCACCTCAAATGAGGTGCTTTTAAGCGGGCGATGGGATTCGAACCCACGACATCAACCTTGGCAAGGTTGCGCTCTACCACTGAGCTACGCCCGCGGTTTGTTCCGCTTTGGTAGGTCGGTGAGCGAATTATACACGATCCGGCGGAGAACGCAAGCCTTTTTTTGCAGAAAATCGATTTTTTTGCTTTTTTTTACAGCAGATGGCCGAGGTCGCGCGGGGTGAAACGGGATATGCTGGCGTCCTGTCCGCTGCGTATTTTGCTGCCCCAGGCGTAATCTGCCAGCAGGGCGCGACCGAGTGCTATCAGGTCGAAGTCATTGGCACTGAGCATGCGCGCGAGCTGATGGAGCGGGTCGGGCTGCAGTCCCACTGTGCCCACGCTGATGACCGGGCGCCCGGTCAGGAACCTGACCCAGCCGGCAAGTGTGCGGGGGCTGCCCTCAAACTCCGGCTGATTGTATAGCTGAGTGGAGCAGTCAAAAATGTCCACCCCGGCCTCGCTGAGTGGCTGTACAATCTCCGCCAATTCATCGGGAGAGTGGGCGATACGGGCATCGTATTGCCCGATTTTCCACTGCGACAGGCGGAAAAGGATGGGAAATCTGCTCCCGACGGCTTTGCGCACCGCCTGCACGACTTCACGCGCAAATCGCACACGGCGGGGCAGGTCGCCGCCATATTCGTCGTCACGGTGGTTGGTGGCGCTCCACAGGAACTGGTCGATGAGGTAGCCGTGAGCCCCTTGGATTTCCACTCCGTCAAATCCCAGGCGTCGGGCATTGGCCGCGGCGCGGGCGAAGGATTCCACAATGTCATGAATGCGCCTGAGGCTCATGGGTTCTGCGGTCTGTTGCAGGGTGACGGGGTCTATGCCCGAGGGGCCGACGGGTGGCTCCTGCGGGTTGGGGGCGCTGCCATCGGTGGGGCGAGCCATGCCGACATGCCAGAGCTGGGGAATTATCTTGCAGTTAGTGGCATGCACACTGCGGCAGATATGTTTCCACCCGCGCAGGGCCGCACCTCCGAAAAAGCGCGGTGTATCGCAGTCGGCGGCGGAGGCCGGGTCGTCGATGGTAGTTCCCTCGGTGATGATGAGCCCGAGCTCGTGCTCCGCACGTCGGCGGTAGTAGCGAGCCATTTCGGGGGTAGGTATGCCGTCTGTGGCAAAATGGCGGGTCATGGGAGCCATGACCAGTCGGCTGGTAAGCTCGATTTTACGGTGAATAAAGGGGCAGAATAAAATTTCTATATCGCGCAGAGCCAGGGCAGTTCCGTTTTTCATGCCCTTACTTTACCACAGCTATTCCCCTGAGCAAGAGGTTAGAATAACCGTTCCGGGTGGCGGTCAGAGTCCCAGCACGCAGCGCAGAGCAAAGGCTGCGGGCAGGTTCTTGGGCGGGGTAAGAATCTCGGCTTGGGGAACCTGCGCGGCAAAGGCCGGGCGGGGATTGACAAGAACGGCTCGGTCGCAGATGGAGAGCATGGGCAGATCGGCTGCGCTGTCAGTATAACCCACATCGGCGTGTGTGAAACCCAGCTCGGCCAGGCGCACGAGCTTGTTGGCTCCTTTGTTGTTGCCGGGGGCAGGGATGGTTGGCATGAAAGGAACTCGGTCAAAGTCCTGTGTTGGGGTGCCGATGGTGTGGGTGAAGCCCAGTGCGGCACCTACCATTTGGGTCCACCAGTCCGGGGATGCTGAGCAGAGCACCGTGGTATCGCCCGCCTGTTGGTGGGCTCGCAGTCGCTCCAGTACGGGGGGATAGAGGGCGGGCAGGATTTCCTGTTGCACAAACTCTCGGCAGTGTTGCTGCAGTTGCTCGGTCGGCATGCCCCAGGCGTATGCCAGAAAGGCTCTCTTCATTCGCTCGGTGTTGAAAATGTGCAGCCCGCGCAGTATGCCGCAGGGAGCAACCGCCAACAGGTACAGGCGGCGCCGGCCATGCCGACGCAGCACCCAACGGCAGAACCTCAGCTGAGAATCCCCCGCAAAGAGGGTGCCGTCCATATCGAAGAGTGCTGTAGCCATATCCTGCTGTTGATAAAGAGATTAACGGAAATAGCCCCCGCAGCGCCACTTCCATACCAGCATGACGATGGCACCCAGTATGATGCCGCCCAAGTGCCCGGCTTCACCGCCGGCGTTGTCGAGGTTGAGGAGGATGGTGACCGTGGCGAAAGCGATGATAACCAAGGCAAAGGTGCGCATGGTCATGGTAACCGGCGGGAAGAGCAGGGATATACGCACATCGGGGAACATGAATGCCACCGAGACCATCACTCCGTACACAGCGGCAGAGGCTCCGATGAGGGGAATCATCTCCCAGGGCTGTACCGTGCCGGTGTAGTCGGTGAACTGTTGAACCAGAGCATTTACTTCGAGCACTGCCTGCGGGCTGTCAACCATGCTGAAGATACCGAGTCCGGCCAGAATGGAGGAGAAGAGAGCACCTGCCACGCCACAGCTCAGGTAGTAGGCCAGAAATCGGCGCGGCCCCATCATTTGCTCCACCGCAGGGCCGAAGAAGAACAGTGCCCACATGTTGAACAGAATATGTCCGAAGTTGGCGTGCAGGAACTGGTAGCTGATGAGTCGCCACAGCTCCCACTCCTTGAAGCAGGTAAACCAGGAGTACGCACCCATGATTTGCAGGGTGGGCTCGGTTTGCTCAGCTCCGGGGACGGGCAGCCCCAGAATGGAAGGTTGTCTGGCGATAAGACCTACCAGAAAGACAACGATATTAACGATGATGAGCGATGTGGTAACGCTGAGGGAGCTTCTGTTCATACTTTGTACAAACGGTTTGACGGCAAGAGTGGGGACTCCGTTCAAAATTCGGTCGGAGCGACCGGCGGATTAAGTCGGGTGCCGATGGCTGCAATCTCTTCGTAGGTCAGAATGTGCTCCATGCTGCAGGCGGCTTCATCTGCACGTTCGGGGGGCAGGCCGGCGACCTCGGTCATGAAGCGCAGCAGAATGGTGTGCGAGTAGATAACACGCTCGGCATAGCGTTGACCTTCAGGCGTGAGGATGATGGGGCTGTACTGATGGTACTCAATGAGCCCCAAATCGGCCAGCTTGCGCATGGCTGCTGTTACACTGGGCTTCTTGACGTTGAGCATCTGGGCGATGTCGCTCACCTGAGCGGAGCCGTTCTTGTGGCACAGGTGACCGATGGCCTCCAGGTAGTCCTCGCCACTGCGGCCAATGCGCTTACTCAGTTCGCTGCAATCGTTGTTGCTCATGACATTTTCTCGAGGGTTGCCACGCACTCCAGGTGCTTGGTTTGCGGGAAAAGGTCAAAGGGCTGCACCTCTACAACCTTGTAACCGGCCTTGGCAAACTCGGCCAAATCGCGGATTTGCGTGGCAGGATTGCAGGATACATATACTACGCGCGCGGGACCGAAGGCAAAGAGCTGGTTCAGGAAGGCCATGTCGCAGCCCTTGCGGGGCGGGTCAATCACCACGGCACTTTCGGCGGCGGGGAAGTCTACCTGTTCGAAGATAGCCTCGGCACTGGCTGCCAGAAAGGATGCATGAGTAATGCCGTTGCTGCGGGCGTTGGCGCGTGCCCAGTCAGCGCTGGTTTCGCTGACTTCCACGCCGAGTACTTTCTCGAAGTGCGGGGCAAGGGTGAGTGCGAACAGGCCGCTGCCGCAGTAGGCATCCACCAAGTAGCGGGCACCACCGGCACAGGCCTGCTTGGCGACATAACCGGTGAAGGCCGGCAGAATGAAGGGATTGTTCTGGAAGAAGTCGCCGGCCAGGAAGTTGAAGGTCAAATCCCCCACCTTCTCGGTGCAGACGGCGTTGTTGTTGGTAATCACGGTACCCTCGCTCACGCGCATGAGCAGAGTGGCACCGCGCTTGTACTGGGCGGCGGCCTGATGCACGGATTTGCGCACGATGGGCAGAGCGGCGTTCAGCTCATCCATAGCGATGGGGCACTGCTTAATGTCGCACACCTCGGTGCGGGAACCGGCGCGCAGAAAGCCGATGTTGCCCATCTTGGCATCCTTGGGTTTATGGAAATGCGGGGTAATCTTGGAGCGGTAGCCGTAGGTGACAGGCGAGGGGATGGCGGGCAGAACCGGCAGTTCCAGTCCGGCCTGCAGGCGCAGCAGGTCAGCTACCTGAGCTGTTTTCCACTCCAGCTGAGCGGCGTAGTCCAGGTGCTGGTATTGGCAACCGCCGCAATAGCCGAATACCGGGCACTGTGGCTGCACACGATGAGGACTCGGTTCCAGTACCTCTACCAAATCGGCGGACGAACAGTTCTTGTCGTTGCGGTAAATGCGGGCACGCACTTTCTCGCCGGGCAGGGTGTAAGGAACGAAAACAACCCAGTTGTCGATGCGACCTACGCCATCGCCCTGATTGGAGAGGTTCTCGATAGTGAGCTCTACCTCCTGATGGTAGGCAAAAGGTACGGGTACAAACTTACGGGGAGGGGTATCCATGTTCGAAAAATCAGTGTGCGTGGGTCTTGCCGTCAATGTTCATGGGCAGGCTCTTGGGCAGGGAGGGAGAGCGCAGACCGTGGCGCTCCGCGGCATTGGGCTGAGTGGCGTCTCCATCACCTTTGCTGATAGCTTCCTCCGGCGGGGCAAAGCGACCCATGCGCAATCCGCTGCGGCCGGGTATGCCTGAGGTGTTGCTGACAACGACCGGTTCCGGTTGGGGGTGAGATTCCACGAGCTCTTCTACTGCGGTGACTTTTCGGCTGGGTTTGTCAGAGCTCTTCTTTTTCTTGTTATTCTCGGCCATCAGGGCACGGGCTGCCTCCATCTGCTCCTCTGAGGGGGTGATATTTTTCCCTTCCTCTGTTTCATCTTCCTGCTGCTCATTGTCTGCTGTGGATTCGCTGCAGCCGTGCTCTTTCTCTCCATCCTGTTCGGCATCAGTGGCCTTGGTCTCATCCTCTTTATCAGATTCCTCAGTGGGTGTTGTCTCTTCACCTTCTGCCGGAGCTACGGGATTGGGACCTATCCCGGGCTGAGGCTGTTCTACCTGACTACAGGCACTCAGTACAAATGCCGCTAGCAAGCAGCCTGTCAGACATATTCTCTTCATGCAGTGCATGATAACACGCACGCGCCCCCCGCGCAAGCCTAAATGGTGTTCGCATGCTGTAATGTTATGACAGTGCGTGGGGAATGGGTGATTTTAGCTGAAAAGCGACCCCCAAAATCGGCGGAGCCATGGATGCCAGTGCGTGCTATTGGTTGAAGTGAGAGTTTTTGTGTTATATGATGTTGTTTATCAGTTAGGTGTGTGCGCGGAAGCGTTTGGGCGATGAGTGTGTAAGACAATAAATTTTATCTTTTTTGTTTCAATTCGCTTGACATTCTGACGAAATGATGTAAACTCTCCCGCACCAAAACGAAAAACCACTTATAAATTTTTACTATGGCACACACTCAGTCCGCTAAGAAGCGCATCCGCCAGACGATCGCCCGCACCGCCATCAACCGCTCCACCATGTCCCGTGTTCGCACTCTTCGCAAGAAGGTTGCTGCCGCTGTTGCCGCTCAGGACAAGGAGGCTGCCGTTGCCGCTTACAATACGTTTGCCTCTGCTATCGACAAGGCTGCCAAGAAGAATATCGTGCCCGCCAACCGCGCAGCTAACTACAAGAGCAAGGCTGCCAAGGCTGTGGCTACTCTCGCCTGAGTTACCTTTCAGGTTTTCCGTTTTCAGCGGGGTTGCGGTATCGACCGCATCCCCGCTGTTTCTGTCTGTACTCGCTTTATATATATTCGGGCAAAAATAAAATTTTCAGAAAAATTGCAAAAAATTGCAACAAAAAATTTTTCTGAAACGCCTATATATATAAAAGCGACATGCCAGATGAAATAACAGAACTGCCCGTGAGCGATTCCGGCGCCTCTACTGATTGGGGTGCGTGGCTGGATGCTAATGGCGCTCGTCTGTTACTTTACGCACGGCAACAGACCCCCACAAGTGCCGATGCTGAGGATGTGCTGCAGGATGCCCTGCTGCAGCTGGTGCGCACGGTGGAATGCGGCGAATTTCATGGCGGGCAGGAGCAATGGTTGGCATATACTTTGACCGCTATTCGCCATTTGGCTGCAGATGAAGCCCGCCGTCGCATATCGCGCCGTAATTATGAGGCTACGTCACTGCCGGAGCCGATGGAGGATAACCCGTGGTTGCGCAGCCGATTGGATGATGAGTTGCACCGCCGCCATGTGGAAAGTGTGCTGCGTACCATGCCGGCAGATTATGTGGAGGTTCTCATTCTTAAGATTTGGGAAGGGCTTACCTTCCAGCAGATTGCCCGTGTGACCGGCGAGAATATGAATACCGTCAATTCTCGCTACAGAAGGGCACTGAGTCATTTCCGCGATAAACTCGATTCTAACCCCATGCCGGAATAAGATGCAAACCGAGCAAGAACAGCGCAACGATAAACGTACGCCGGCCGCAGAGCTCACTCCTGAGCTGCGGAACCGACTTCTGTGCGCTATGCTCGACCTGCAGAGCGTCATTCAGGGGAATATCAAATTACGGCACGAGCTTGCTACTCGCCTGCAGCCGCAACCGCCCTCCGACGATGTCCTTGCCCGCTTAAAGCTGGGGGTATTGGCTGAGGTGCAGCGACAGCGACAGAATGAACATGCCATGCGTTCTTGGCGACGTGGTCTGGCTGTAGCCGGGGCGGTCTGCGCTATTGTGGTGCTGTTGCTTGCGGCGTTGGCTGTTCTTCTTACAGCTCCTTCTCCGATAGATGAGGATAGCAATCTGGTTATGCTGGCACCGGTTTCTTCTTCCCCGTACCCGCAAACTAATGCGGTGGCCCAAGTTACACGCGTTTATGCCGTTCAGCCGTTGAAGCAGAAGTGCGAGTGCCCGAATGAACTCCATCAACCGGACAGTTCCGTCGGGCTTATGTGCGAAGATTCTTTCAGATGTGAAGGCTCAGATGGTTCCGTGCTGATGATTCGAGTACCTAACGTCGTTGAGTTTAATATGGATAAAGATGTGATATGAAGAACTTTGTTCTTTCCTTTTTCTGCCCTATGTTACTGCTTATCGCTCTCGGTAAGCAGTTGTCAAAGGCTGCAGAGGAGGAGGGAACGGCATATTTCGGAGTTATTCCCCTGACTGCTCCGTCTACCGATAAGGCGGGCAGTAATGGGGCGGGAGTTGCCGTTGCTGTCGAGAGTCAGCAAAGTGTGGTAAACGGTGCTCCCGCTCCTTTACTGCCTGCCCAAGGCGCACTGGCAGTGCTGGCTGTTGTGGATAACAGCCCTGCAGAGCGTGCAGGTTTGCAGTCGGGGGACTGTATTGTAGGGCTGGGGGATTATGCTGTCCGCTCAGCGGCGGAACTGCGGGCTGCCGTTGCTCACTACGGCCCCGGTTCCGAGGTCGAGGTGCGCTGGTTGAGGCAGGGCGAACCATGCGCTATGCAGATTTTGTTGACCCGGCGTCCGACCGGCCTCGATAAACAGTTTGCAGTTTTCAATGTGAATGCCCTCAGCCCTCTGAAAGAGCAGACGATTGAGCTCTCGCAGGATGCCGACTCCCGTATCAGGCGCTACAAAGAGCGCATTTGGGCTCAACTGCAGCTCCTCCCCCGCGGGGAAATGCACGTACAGAGCGTTATCAATGACCTGCAGGCCATGAGAGACATCGCCGCAACTTGCCATGTGCAGCAACCCGGCTGGATGGCCGGCCGCGCCTGCGATGCCACGCTGGAGTTCTGCGATGCTATGGGCAAAATCATTCTCCGAGGCGCCGACAATACCCTTACCCTGACCCTTGTCGATAAAGACGGCCACACTTCCTTTCACGCTCCCCTCAATTCCCCCGAAGTTCAGAAGGACATTCCCGCATCCATTCGCTCCCGTATTCTTCGAAATGGAGAAGATGAGGGGCGAGATGTGAAGTGAGCGCTGCATTTTTCTTTACTTTGTCTGCATAATGCGCTAGATTGCTGTGTGTCAGAGATTCTACTGACAGCGATAGGTAAAAGAACAACACGATAAATCAGTATATGCCGAAGATAGAAGAATCTGCCATATGGGCTGAAATGCAAAAGGAAAAGCCCTTTGTTACGATGTTTGCCTTCTCCTGGCAGCCAATCAATGGGCAGGGGGTGGATTTGCGTGTAACCCCGCACGGAGTGACGGTGAGTGTCAGTCGTCGTGTGAACCGCCGAAAACGTGGTGTGCGACTCACGCCGTCGGTGCTTTATTCGGCCTGTGGTGACCCAACATACAGTTTTGGTCTCGCCGGTGTGTTTGATTCGTATTTTGATTTTCTTCATTTTCTGACAGATGAGGCCTGTATACAGGAATGGGGTGAGTGGGTGCTCAATCGCCGGGAACAGAAGTCCGAAGATGATGAAGATGAGTGGGAAATTGAGGATGTCGGCAATTCTGTCCACTGGGATTTGCGGCTTTATTCCCCCTTATATGAAGAAGAGCAGATTTTCATTTCAGATGAAAGCGAGGAGGAATTCCCTCCCGGCTTCGATGAGTTGCTTTCTGTCGTGAATGAATGGCTGGAGCTTATAGGTATACCGATTACGTTGTACTAATTGAGAAATAACAATGATTGACAACGATACTGAAGAGTTGATGATGGCGAATGCGCTTGCCGGCGATGAGCTTGCTCGTATGTTTTGCATTCAGCGTGAACTGATGATGGGGAAGCTCTCGCCTATCTGCCTGAGCTGGTTGGAGGAAATGGCTGAAGATGACGATGCCTATGCCCAAACTTACTATTGTGAATACATGCTGGACAATACGCCGCCGAACTGCGATTGGAAGAAGGTGGAGCGCTACTGTAAGTCGCTGATGGATGAAGCCCCGGACACTGCTTACAGACTGCTGGGTGAGATGCACTTGGTTGAAGATGGTCGGGTGTACGACGCTGCCAAAGCGGAGAAGTGCCTGCAGAAAGCGGTTGAGCTTGGCGATACTGACGCATGCGAATTATTGGCATGCAAATGGAAAGATGAGGGGCACGCCCCCGCAGAGATTCGTACCTTGCTGGAAAAAATACCTTCTGAGCACCGCAGTGATTGTGTATGGAGTTTGCTGACCGAAGTTAGCATTCTGGCCGGCGATGATGAGGCTACTCTGAAATACGCACGCTTGAGGTTACGCAAGAATCCGGAGGCTACGTCTGCGATGCTCCTGATTGCTTATTATTATGCAACCGGTACAGTAGTGCGTATGAACAAGGAAACCGCACTGAAGTACTATTGGAAGGCGGCAAATTGTGGGAATGCTCAGGGCATGTACTATGTGGGGATGATGCATTATGCAGGCGAGGGGTGCCGTCGCAACTTCAGCCGCGCGGTAGATTTCCTTCGTCGTGCGCTGGAGGCCGGCTACACTGCGGCGAGCAGTACTCTTGCCACATGTTATATTCTGGGGCAGGGCGTACGAGCCAATGTGTCAAAAGGTGTAGAGATACTGATGGATGGCGCACAGGACGGGGATGCACGCTGTTGTGAGCAACTCGCTTCTTTGCACGCCAAGGGTAGAGATGAGGAAAGAAATCTGCCCCTGGCTTACGAGTATATCTTGCTGGCAGAGAAATTTGCAGAGGGTGATATGTTGTCGGACGTGGATAGTATAAACAAACTGAAACAGAGCATTGAGCGAGATTTGACGGATGCGCAGAAAGCAGAGGTATTGCAGGATTTTTATCAAAAAATGAGCGATATGGAATGTTAACACTCGATTAGTATGAGGCTCGCTTGTATTTCTTCATGCGTAGAGTTTGAAATTCCGTCTTGACAACCCGCGCGTGTAGTGGTATAAAAATCCCTGTTAAGCCATGCTTCAGGAATATTTATCAGCGTTTATCCAGTTAGTGGCCGGTTTTGGTTTTGCCGGTCTGATTATTGTGCTCAGCGTGATTTTCGGTCGTCGTGCGAGGTTGCAGCCTGCGCAGGATGTTCCGTATGAGTGCGGTAACGTGCCTGAGGGTGAGGGTGCACCTGCCTTCTTCTCGATTAAGTATTATATCGTTGCCATTCTGTTCCTGGTGTTTGACCTTGAGGTGGTGTTCCTGTACCCCTGGGCACTTGGCTTTAAGGAGTTTGTGATGAACAACTGCGCTGCATTCATGTCGATGACGGTGTTCATTGCCGTGCTGATGATTGCTTATCTGTACGCACTGGGCAAGGGTGTTATCGTATGGCACCGCAACCCTGCAGCACGCCGCTGAACCGCTTGACGGTCAACTGACAGCTTTTCCTTCGGGCGGTTCCGGTGCCGGTGCCGCCCGTTTATTTTAACCTCTTATATACATAACAAAAAGATGAACGCCGCTACACGCCGCGAATGGTTGCAGAAAACACTTGCTGAACGCATTATCATGCTCGATGGCGGGCAGGGAACCATGATTCAGAAGCACGCGCTCGGGGAGTCTGACTACCGAGGTGAGCGCTTTGCCGACCGGGCGCGTTACCCGCAGGACCTGCGCAACAACAACGATGTGCTGGTGCTTACCCGCCCGGACATCATTCGCGATATGTGCGAGCAGTACCTTGCTGCCGGGTCGGACATCATCAGCACCTGCACGTTCTCTGCCACGAGCATCGGTCAGCATGAGTTCTTCCATGCCGGCGCGGCTGCGACGAAGCATGACCAGGCTTATTACGACGGTGTGCTGGCGGATGCCCCACTGGCGGAGCTGGTGCGTGAGATGAATCTTGCCGCCTGTGCCATTGCCCGCAGCGCGGCAGATGCCGCCGCAGCAGCAGATGGTCGCCCGCGACTGGTTGCCGGTTCTATCGGTCCGATGGCTGTCACGGCCTCCCTGTCGCCGGATGTGAACGACCCCGGGTTCCGCGCTGTCAATTTTGACCAGTTGTGCCGCGCTTACCGTGAACAGGTTGTGGCTTTGGCTGATGGAGGTGTGGATGTGCTGCTGCTCGAAACCATCTTCGATACCCTGAATGCCAAGGCCTGCCTGTATGCCATTGCCGAACTGCGCGAGGAGCGAGAGCTGCCGCCGGTGATGATAAGCTTTACCATCACTGACCGCGCCGGGCGTACCCTGAGCGGGCAGACTGTGGAGGCATTCTGGAACTCCGTGCGGCATGCCCGACCGCTGAGCGTGGGTATCAACTGTGCGCTGGGGGCCGACCTCATGCTGCCCTTTGCTCAGGAGCTCTCCGGTCTGGCTGACTGCGCCATCAGCATGTACCCGAATGCCGGCTTGCCTGATCCGCTGAGCCCGAGTGGCTATGCCCACAGTGCTGAGCACATGGCCGGTATCCTGCGTGGCTATGCGGAGCAGGGGCTTCTGAACTTTGTGGGCGGCTGCTGCGGTACCACCCCCGAATACATCGCCGCCATCCGTCAGGCTGTGCAGGGATTCGCTCCCCGCGCTATTCCTACACCGGAACCGCAGGATACACTGCGCCTGAGTGGGTTGGAAGCCTGCAACCACCGCCGCGAGGAGGGAATCATGTTTATTGGCGAGCGCTGCAACGTGGCCGGTTCCCCCAAGTTTGCCCGCCTGATTCGCGAGGGGCAGTATGCCGAGGCTCTTGAAATTGCCCGCGCTCAGGTGCAGAAGGGGGCGCGCGTGCTGGATTTCTGCTTTGATGATGGCATGATTGACGGCCCGGCGGCCATGACCCGATTCCTGAACCTCGTGGCGGCTGAGCCCGATATCGCCCGAGTTCCCTGCATGATTGACTCCTCGAAGTGGGAGGTGATTGAGGCCGGTCTGAAATGTGTGCAGGGCAAGGCTATCGTGAACTCCATTTCGCTGAAGAATGGCGAGGAGGAGTTCCTGCATCATGCCCGCGTCATTCGCCGATTCGGTGCTGCTGTGGTGGTGATGGGCTTCGATGAGAACGGCCAGGCCGGTGGGTACGATGACCGCGTGGCGATTGCTCACCGCGCTTATGACTTGCTTGTCAATCGAGTGGGTTTCCCCGCCGAGGATATCATTTTTGACCCGAATGTGCTGACTGTCGGCACCGGTCTGCCCGAGCACGCCAATCTGGCTCGCGACTTCTTCCGCGCCTCGGCTGAGATTCGCCGCTGCCACCCGCTCTGTCACATTTCCGGTGGTATTTCGAACGTGAGCTTTGCCTTCCGTGGCAATAACCCCGTGCGCGAGGCCATGCACAGCGCCTTCCTGCACCATGCCGGCTGTGATTTGTGCATTGTGAATGCCGCACTCATGACCCCGTATGAGACCATCCCCGCTCACCGCCGCAAACTGGTGGAGGACGTGCTGCTGAACACCTGCGATGACGCCACGGAATGCCTGATTGCTTATGCTCAGGAACTTGCCGAGGCCAAGGCAGCGCTGAAAGCCGCCGGTGCCGGGGCTCCTGCGCCCGCTGCTCCCAAGCAGGCCGACTGGCGCTCCCTGAGTGTGCAGGAGCGACTGGCGCATGCTCTGGTGAATGGTATTACTACTCATATCGAGGCCGATACACAGGAGGCTCTGGCTCTCTGCGGTACTCCGCTGGCGGTGATTGAAGGCCCCTTGATGGATGGCATGAAACAGGTGGGCGAGCTGTTCGGCTCCGGTAAGATGTTCCTGCCCCAGGTGGTGAAGAGTGCTCGCGTCATGAAGCAGAGCGTTGCTATTCTCACCCCGCTGCTCGAGGCCGCTCAGTCCGGCCGGCCTGCCGCTGCAACAGTTGTGCTGGCAACGGTTAAGGGCGACGTGCATGACATTGGCAAGAATATCGTGAGCGTGGTGCTGGCCTGCAATGGTTTCCGTGTGGTTGACCTCGGTGTGATGGTGCCCTGCGAGGATATTATTGCCGCCGTGCAGCGCGAGGGCGCACAACTGGTGGCTCTCAGCGGTCTCATTACCCCCTCTCTGGATGAAATGGCGCATGTCGCTGCAGCTCTGCAGGCTGCAGGCATGAATATCCCCCTGCTGGTGGGTGGTGCTACAACAAGCCCGCTGCATACGGCCCTGAAGCTCGCTCCGCATTACCCGAGCGGAGTGGTGCTGCAGACGGCCGATGCTTCCACCATCGTTCCCGTGGCAAGTGCGCTCTGCGCTGCCGGGCGCGATGCCTTTATTGCCGAGCAGAAAGCTGCTCAGGCTAAGTTGTGTGCGGAATATGAACAGAAGAATGTGCCACTGTTGAGCCTGGAAGAGGCTCGTGCTAAGGCTCCGCGGTGGAGTGATGCTCAGCCCGCACCGCAGCGTACAGGTGTGTTCACCCTCGGTGTGCCCACCGGTTGTGCCTGCCATACCCCACAGCCGGATTTCCCGCTGAGCTGGCAGCAGCTCAAGGATGCCGCCGATTGGAATATCATGCTGCATACCTTCGGCATGCTGGGGCGTGACTCCGCCGAGAAGGTGCGCGAGGCTGAAAAGCTGCGCGCAGATGCCGCCGCCCTGCTGGAGCAAGCCATTGCCGAGGGGCGTCTGCAGGCTCGTGGTTGCTTCGGTATCTGGCCAGCCCGAAAGCAGGGTGACGATATGGTGCTGGAGGACGGCACGGTGCTGCACAGTATGCGCCAGCAGAAGGTCAGCAACTCGCCGCGTCTGGCACTTGTGGATTTTGTGTCGGAGCAGGGGGGCTATGTGGGTGCCATGCAGGTCGCTATCGGCGGTGCTGATGAATGGGCCGCCGAGTTCAATGCCACCAATGACCCCTACAATGCACTGTTGGTTGCCGCTGTTGCCAATATGCTGGCCGAGTCTCTGGCCGAGTGTACTCAACAAGTTGTGGAACAAATCTGGCCTGTGGAGGGCTCGCAGATGGTTCGCCCTGCCTGCGGGTACCCCAGTCAGCCGGACCATACCGAGAAGCTCACCGTGTTCTCGCTCCTGAATGCCACGGCACATACCGGTACCACCCTTACCGAAACCTGTATGATGCAGCCCGCTGCCGCTGTCTGCGCTCTCATTTTCAACCATCCGCATGCAAAATATTTTGCAGTCGGCCCCATGGGTGAGGATCAGCGTGCAGACTATGCCACCAGAAAAGAAAGCTGAAACAAACATGATACGCGTTGGCTCAATTAAAGGTTCAGACCTATTTTGACGGCTAAGTTTGCGTTTGCAGGGGGGCGAGTGTAGCGAGCCTTACTTTAAAACCCGCTCAAGCGCGGGTTCTGATATTTGGCGGGCAAAGCCCGCGGAACTTATAAATTCGTCCCTCGTACTTCTATAAATTGCCTTTCTCTCATTATTCCAACGCGGGCAATTGTTTGAGTCCTGTCTGATTTTTGACAAAAAGCAAGGGAAAAGACGCTGAAATATGTCGCCTTTTCCTGTTATATGGAGGGAAAGTATGGGCATTTACAAGATTTTAGCTTGCAATATGAGGATTCGCAAGGTAGAATAATGGCACGTACAACTGTACATTTCTCTTTTTATTACAATTATTATGAAACCTACACTTCTTGTTCTCGCAGCAGGTATGGGCAGCCGTTACGGTGGCCTTAAGCAGCTGGACCCCATGGGTCCCAACGGTGAAGTCATTCTCGATTACTCCGTGTACGACGCCATCCGCGCCGGTTTCGGTAAGGTCGTTTTCATTATCCGCAAGGATTTTGAGGAGGCTTTCAAGAGCCAGGTGGGTGCCCGTTTTGCCGGCAAGATTGAGGTGGACTACGCTTTCCAGAGCCTCGATGACCTGCCCGAAGGTTACACCGTTCCCGAGGGCCGCGTGAAGCCCTGGGGTACTGCCCACGCTCTTCTGGCTGCCCGCGATATCGTGAAGGAGCCCTTCGGCGTGGTGAATGCCGACGACTTCTACGGTGCAGACGCCTTCGTGAAGGCTGCTGAGTTCCTTACCGCTGAGGGCGGTTGCCCCTGCAAGGAGCACTACGGCATGATTGGCTATCCCCTCAAGAACACCCTCAGCGACCACGGCGACGTGAACCGCGGTATCTGCGGCATCAAGGACGGTTACCTTGACAGCGTGGAGGAGTACACCAAGATTAAGACTGAGGAGGATGGCGTATGCCGTGGCGACAGCCTGAGCGGCGAGCGCAAGCCCGTTGACCCCGAGGAGCTTGTTTCCATGAACTTCTGGGTATTCCCCGCCAGCTTCATCGGCCAGATTCAGGACCACTTCACCCGCTTCCTGGCTGCTCACGGCAGCGAGCTGAAGAGCGAGTGCTACATCCCCACCGTTGTCGACGAACTGATTCACAACGGCAAGGCTGATTGTCAGGTGATTAAGACCACCGCCAACTGGCTGGGCGTGACCTACCCGAGCGACAAGCCCGCTGTGGTAGAGAGCATTGCCAAGCTGGTGGAAGAGGGTGTATACCCCGCCAAGCTCGGCTAAACCACAATCTCTGATAACTGCTATGTACGATATCAAAGCAATTGCCGGTCTTTTCGACCTTCGCGGTGACTATGTGTACGGTGAGCCCTACGGCTCCGGTCACATCAACGACACCTACCGTGTGATCGTTGACCAGGCCGGTCTGCGCGTGAGCTACATCCTGCAGCGCATCAACAGCAACGTGTTCAAACAGCCCATCCCGCTCATGGAGAACGTGAAGCGCGTGACCGACGAGGCTCTGCGCGTGCTGCTTGCCGAGGGCTGCAAGGAGGCTTATCGCCGCACCCTGACCATCGTGAATGCCAAGGATGGCAAGCCCTACGCTCAGGACGACGAGGGCAACGTATGGCGCGTGTACCCCTTCATCGACCGTGCCCGCACCTACGACATGATTGAGAACCCCGGTCAGTGCATCGAGGTGGCTCGTGCTTTCGGTAACTTCCAGAAGCTCGGTGCCAACCTTCCCGGCGCTCCGCTGTTCGAGACCATTCCTGACTTCCACAACACGACCAAGCGTTTCAAGACCTTCCAGGCCGCTATTGCTGCTGACCCCCTGGGTCGCGCCAAGAGCGTGCAGAAGGAGATTGACTGGTACCTGTCCCGCGAGGCTGACTGCCACAAGGTGGTGAACTACCTTGCCAGCGGTGAGCTGCCCCTGCGCGTGACCCACAACGACACCAAGCTCAACAACGTGATGCTTGATGACGTGACCGGCGAGGGTATCTGCGTAATCGACCTCGACACCACCATGCCCGGCTCCGCCCTGTATGACTTCGGTGACATGATTCGTACCTCCACCTCTCCCGCTGCTGAGGATGAGAAGGACACCTCCCTGGTAACCATGCGCATGGAGTACTTCGAGGCTCTGGCCAAGGGCTATTGCGAGGCCGCTACCTTCCTGACCCCGCTGGAGAAGGAGCTGCTGCCGTTCTCCGGCAAGCTGCTGACCATGGAGTGCGGTATGCGCTTCCTGACCGACTATCTGGAGGGTGACACCTACTTCAAGATTACGCGCCCCGAGCACAACCTGGATCGCACCCGCACCCAGATGGCGCTCGTGGAGTCTATCGAGAAGCAGATGGACGCCATGATGGCCGTTGTGAAGAAGTACTGATAAGTGCTGAAACACTGATTTCTGAGCCCTGCCTGTGCGGAAAGCCGGGCAGGGCTTCATGTTTTGTGATTATGTTGAAAGTAAGTCCATGGGGCGATTCGCCCGGCGTGTTGCAGGAGGTTCTGCGAGTGCAGAGCGATGACCCTGCGGTGGCCGGCTATTATGTTAAGATAAGTGACCGCCTGTACAGCACTCGCCCGGTGGGCTCTCCGGAGGGGCTGGGCTTGTGGTTGGTGAATGAATTGCCCGGAGCTGCTACCCCGGAGCCTCGTGCAGCCGACTTGCTGGGGCTGGAGGTTCGGCGTGTGCTGATAGCTGCCTGGACCGGAGATGATACGATGCTGGCACTGGTGCTGGATATGGGGCGTCAGAATTACTTGGAATTTCATGAGCTCAGGAGTGAGGAACCGGCTCTGAAAATGAGCCTTTCTCCCGATTGCGGCGAGGTGGAGCAGGAACTGAGCTTCGGGGTGGAGATGCCCTATGTGCTCGAGGTTGCACCGGAAGTTATGCGCCCGGTTCGTGCGGGGGTGAAGCTGGTGGGGCTGGGCGTGGCTCTGTTTATATCTGCCGCTACCGTTCTGGCATTGGGGCTTTCTGAGATAATGGGCGAGGTGCTTGCCGTCGCTGCTTTTGCTCTGATTGGTCTTGGTATGTACTTGCTCAAACGCAAGTCTGTATGCCCTTGGTGTGGGGAAAAGCAACTCGGTATCGGATGTGGCATGCACCACTATTTCTGCGATCATTGCTGCAACGGTATTGATACTCAGCGCATGAAGAGCTAATATGCTTGTCGAAAAAACAAAGGGGCATCTTGCTGCGCTTTCGGCTGCTTGTTTGTTCGGGCTCATGAGCCCTGTGTGCAAGGTGGCGATGGGCAGCGGCGTGGTGGATGGCCCGGCGCTGGCTGCCATGCGTGTGTGTGGCAGTGCCTGTATGTTCTGGCTGGTCAGTTTGTTTGTGCGAGGCCAGCGCATAAGGCGCCGTGATTGGCCGGCGCTTATTGCCATGAGCCTGTGTGGTATGGGGCTCAATCAATTTCTGTATGTGACGGGTTTGCAGTATACCTCACCCACGAATGCCTGCGTGATTGGTACGAGCACACCGATTGTGGCTCTGTTGCTCTCGGCTCTCTTTCTGCACATGCGTATCACCGCTCGCAGGGCCGTGGGCATTGTTTTGGCCTGTTGTGGCGCGCTGGTACTGTTGCTGGGCTCAGTGCATGGTGGTGGCGGTAATCTGCTGGGGGATGTTCTGTGCCTGTGTTCGCAGTTGGCAGCGGCCTGCTACTTTGTCTTTTTCGGGCGTTTGATACGCCGTTACCGTGTTATCACCCTCATGAAGTGGCTCTTCACCATATCGGCTGTGGCAGCCTTGCCGTTTTTCGGAGAGCATCTGACTGAATTGCCGTGGTCTGATATTCAGCCGGTGGAGTGGTTGAGCTGTGCCTATGTGGTGGGCGTGGGTACCTTTGTGTGCTACCTGCTGCTGAATGCCGGGCAGAGTCGCCTGGCCCCGCCGGTGGTGGCGGCTTACAACTATGTGCAGCCGGTCATTGCCGCAGCGGCGGGTATTCTGTGGGGAGTGGATGCTCTTACCTGGCAGAAAGTTGTTGCCGTGCTGCTGATTATAGGTGGTGTGTGGCTGGTTCGCAGTCGCAATTGAGTCAGCCTCGCAGCGTCTGCCCGTTGTCGGGAGCAGGGAATCGCTCGGGCGGTATTCCTGCGGCACTGAGGGCTGCGGCAAGGTCATCGAGGGTCTCCTGATAGCCTTCATTGGCGAGTTGCCAGGTGCCGAAATGGCAGGCGATGGCCAGTTCAGCCTGTAATTGGGTGAAGGCCTCCACCGCATCGGCGGGGTTGGTGTGGTTCTTGCGAATCCAGGCGGGTTTGTACATGCCGATGGGCAGAATGGCCACCTGAGGTGCCCCCAGTCGGCGGCGGATTTCCACGGGCCAATCGCAGCGGGCCGTATCTCCCGCAAAGAAGATGTGAGGTCCGCCGTCTACCAGCAGGGAGAACCCGCACCAGAGGGAGCGGTTGGCACTGGCGGCATCCCGATAGCGCTTGCTCCAGTGCAGGGCGGGCGTGAGTACCACGCGCAGGCGGGGGCTGACGGTGACTTCCTCCCACCAGTCTTTTTCCTCGCAGCGGGGCTCGGCCTCCAGATGGTAGGCCAGCAGGCTGCGCAGGCCGAGCGGCACGATAAAGAGGGGATTGTCCCGTTCATACAGGCGCTGCAGGGTGGGAACGTCGAAATGGTCGTAGTGGTCGTGGGTAATCAGGCACACATCGATGTGCGGCAGCTGTTCCCACGGTATACCCACAGGTCGTTTGCGTTCCGGACCTACGGGCAGGGGGCTGGTGTGGTCGCTCCACACGGGGTCGGTCAGGATATTGAGCCCGGCACAGCGAATGAGCAGTGTGGAGTGGTTCACCATGGTGACCTCCCAGTTCTTCCCGTTTACCTCGGGGGCAAGGTCGGGTTTGCAGCGATTCTCGGTGACGGTGGGGTAGAGCCCCTTCTGTCCGCGCTCACTCAGCCATTTGACGGCGGCTGAGGTGCTGTAGTCCAGACTGACGGTGGGATTGAAAAAGCAGGTGCCGTCGAAGTGGTCCGTTACCGGGCCGTGCCACTCACCCGGGCGGCAGAGGGTATGGGCCAGCAGGCGGTCAATACCCCACCCGGCAGCCAGAAGCCCGGCGGTGCCGCCTGCCAGAGTTTTCAGAAATCGGCGGCGGCTCACAAGCTTTTTCTCATCGGGCTCAGACATGGCGGCAATCAGTAAAAATCCGGTTCTTCCATCGGGGGCGGGGATGTCTGCTCCAGCCAGGTATTGAGGATTTCGACGGCTGCGGCCTGGTCGATGATAGGTTTGAAATCCTTGGCTTTTTTGCCGGCTTTGTGCAGTTTTTCCTGTGCCACGGTGGTGGTCAGGAATTCATCCACATAAATCAGTGGCAACTCGGGGAAGCGAGCCGAGAGCTTACGCCCGAAGGCTCGCACCTTTTCGCAGGCGCTGCCCTCGGTGCCATCCAGTCGCAGCGGTAATCCCAGCACCAGACTGCGGATTCCCTTCTGCGCCACCAGCTCCGCAATGCGCCCGAGCGGTTCTGTTTTGCTCAGGTGAATACTCTCCACCGGGTGCGCCAGTATGCCACAGGGGTCTGTTGCCGCTATGCCGATGCGGGCCTGCCCGAAGTCGATGCCGAGTGCCGGGTGCATGATGTCGGTTTACACGAGGTTGTCGGGCAGGTCTGCCACGATTTTCTTGATGTCATCGGCGCGGTCTTTGCGCGCTACCAGCAGGGCATCCCCTGTATCGACCACAATGAGGTCATCCACTCCGACCAGTGCCACGCGTTTGCCGTTGGCTGAGAAGACGATGTTACCACTCGAACTGAGGGCGCTCAGTTGGGTATTGGCGGCGTTCTGCTGCTCATCGGTGGGCAGGTACTTACCTACGGAAATCCAGGAGCCGACGTCATCCCAGTCAAAGGTGGCCTCGAAGTTGAGCACGCGGTCAGCCTTCTCCATGAGGGCAAAGTCAATGGAAATGGGCGTGAGGGCGGGGAACTCGCGAGAGATGAAATCAGGAAGGTCCGTGGCAGCAGTCAGACGGTCGATGAACTCGGCCAGCTGCGGGGTGTGGGTGGCCAGCTGTGAGCGCACATGAGCCACGTTCCAGATGAACATGCCGGCGTTCCATGTAAAGTTGCCGCTGGCCAGATATTCGGCGGCGGTGGCGGCATCGGGCTTCTCGCGGAATCGCAGCACCTCGTAGCACTCGTGGGTGAGCCCTTCGGCACTCAGTTTACCGGCGCGCTCAATATAGCCGTAGCTCGGGCAGGCCCAGATGGGGCGTATGCCGATGGTCATGAGGGCGGGCTCCTTCTCAGCCAGTTTCAGAGCATCTTCGGCCAGGGCGCGGAAGGCATTGTCATCCAGTATCAGCGAGTCGCTGGGAATCACAATCATGTTGGCCTGCGGGTCGCGGGCGGCTATCAGGCCTATACCCAGAGCCACGGCGGGGGCGGTGTCGCGTCGTGCCGGTTCGGCCACAATGTTTTCTGCCGGTATTTCTGCCACCTGTCGGCGTACCTCGGCCTCCTGCAGGTGATTGGTGAGAATGAAGATATTTTCTGCCGGAACAAGTCCGCTCACTCGATTGACGGCCTGTCGCAGCATGGTGCCGTTGCCGAACAGGTCGAGCAGTTGCTTGGGCTTTGCATTGCGTGAGAGCGGCCAGAATCTCGTGCCACTGCCTCCTGCCAGTATCAGTGCATAGTTTGACATCTTGCGCAGAGTATAAAGTGCAAGCGGGCTGCGGTCAAGTGTTTTTTGTTTACTTGGGCTCGCTCGTTATTCCGGCGCAATTTCAATCAAACGCTATTACCGCGCTAACAGATGGACATGCAATGTAGAAGAATGGTGTCCCCAATCCCTTTTGCTCGTTTACCCGAAAGAAAAGTAAAATCCCGCGCATGATGAAAGCAAGCATGAGCGCTCGTTATTCCGGCGCAATTTCAATCCGACGCTATTATCGCGCTAATGGATAGACAAGCAATGATGAAGAAATGTGCCCCAAATCCGTTTTGCTCATTTACCCGAAAGAAAAGTAAAATCCCGCGAAAGATGAAAGCAAGCATGAACACTCGTTATTCCGACGCAGTTTCAATCCAACGCTATTACCTCGCTAACCGATGGACATGCAATGTTGAAGAATGGTGCCCCAATCCGTTTTGCTCATTTACCCGAAAGAAAAGTAAAATCCCGCGCATGATGAAAGCAAGCATGAACACTCGTTATTTCGGCGCAGTTTCAATCCGGCGCCATTATCGCGCTAACCGGTGGACATGCGATGTTGAAGAATGGTGCCCCAATCCGTTTTGCTGATTTGCCCGAAAGAAAAGTAAAATCCCGCGAAAGATGAAAGCAAGCATGAACACTCGTTATTTCGGCGCAGTTTCAATCCGGCGCCATTACCGCGCTAGCGGATGGACACGCAATGTTGAAGAACGTTGCCCAAACTCCGTTTTGCTCATTTACCCGATAGAAAAGTAAAATCCCGCGCATGATGAAAGCAAGCATGAGCACTCGTTATTTCGGCGCAGTTTCAATCCGGCGCCATTATCGCGCTAGCGGATGGACACGCAATGTTGAAGAATGGTGCCCAAAAGCCGTTTTGCTCGTTTCCCTGATAAAATAGTAAAATCACGCGAAAGATGAAAGGAAGTTCAGAGTTATCGTTTCACGAGTTGGCGCAGCTTGTGCTGCGGTCTAAAACTGAGTGTAGCCCCCGCACGCTGGCGGAGTACAGGCAGCACGCGGCAAAAATAGTCCGACTGACACCGGAGTTTGCCGACAAAAGTGTGTGCAACATCCGCGAAGGGGACTGCCGCCGATTGCTCAGGGAGTGCTGGAGCAGCGCAAGCTCGCGAAACAAAGCACGTCGCATACTGCTCTATATGTTCGAGTATGCTGTGGCTCAGGGGCTGATTGTCGATAACCCGGTGAAGGCGGTAGAGTCGGAAACGGTCTGCCGACGCCAATCACAAGTGCTTACTATCGCTCAGGTCAAACGACTGCTGCATATTCTCAACTTGCCGGAGTACAAGTGCTGTGCCGCAGCTGTCGGCATTATGCTCTGGGCCGGTATACGTCCGGTGGAGCTGGCACGCCTACGCTGGCAGGATGTTCAGCCGGAGCAGGAAATTATCCTCGTGAATCATTATCCGGTGAAAGGTGTCGTTCCTCGTCAGGTTAAAATACAGCCGGTGCTGGGTGCGTGGTTGCGCAAGAGCCGCCTGCAGAGAATCTTTAACCCGCTGGTTGTTCCCCGAGGTTGGGAGCGCCGCTGGCAGGAAATCCGCCGATTGGCCGGTCTGGATAAGTTCCCCGGTGATGTCCTGCGCCGAACCTTTGCTGTTTTCCATATCCTGAGATTTCGTGATTTCGATGAACTGGAGCAGCAACTGGGTCAATCTCAGGAATCCCTGCGCCGACTGAGTACCGAGGGAATATCGGCAGCAGATGCCGAGCTGTTCTGGAATCCCTCGTTTGCAGCGAGTGGCGAGAGATAAGGCTACCGGCCAAAGTTGAACCTTAGTCCGCCGGTTCAGCAGATGGCTCAGCTTTTCTGTTGGCGCATTTTATGCTTGCATTTGAGCAGGGAATGAGGTTCAATATCCGCGTATGAAAAAGTTAGCTGTCTGTATGCTTTGTGCAGCCGCGGCCGTTCTGTTGAACTCCTGTGGAAACTGCTCCTGCAATTCCTACAACAAAGACTACCTGAGGGACGTGCCCCGTAGCTCAGCCCGCAGCTTCTATTGATGTATGTCATTTGAAATACGCGAGAAACCGAGTGAGTTCGAGCGCGCACTGCTGGTAGGTATCGGCCTGCCCGGTGAGTCGCGTCGTGAGCGTGCGGCTCTGCTTGCCGAGTTGGAGGATTTGGTGCACAATCTGGGCATTGGGATTGCACACTCCACGCTGGAGTTCACCCGCGAAATGCAGGCCAAATATCTTTGCGGTATCGGTAAGGCCGAGGAGATTCGTGCTCTGGCTGTAGAGCTGGATGCCGACTGCGTGATTTTCGATAACCTGCTTGCTCCCTCTCAGCAGCGTGAATGGGAAAAGCTGCTGGAGGTGACGGTGATGGATCGTGAGGAGATTATCCTCGATATCTTTGCCCGTCGTGCCCGTACCCGCGAGGCTGTGCTGCAGGTTGACTTGGCTCGCATGCAGTATGCCCTGCCGCGTATGGCCGGCATGTGGAAGCACTTGGATCGTCAGCGTGGCGGTTCCGGTGGCGGTAAGGGCGGTGGTGCTGCTGCTCGTGGTGAGGGTGAAAAGCAGATTGAAGTGGACCGTCGTCTGGCCCGTGACCGTATCGAAGCCATTCGTGATGAGCTGGAAGTGGTACGCTGTCAGCGCGGTACGCAGCGCAAGGAGCGTAATCGTCAGGGGATTCCCTCTGCCGCCATTGTGGGCTACACCAATGCCGGTAAGTCCTCTCTGCTTAACCTGATAACAGGCGCTGACGTGCTGGCTCAGAATATTCTTTTCGCCACACTCGATACCACCAGTCGTAAGATTGAATTGCCTGACGGCCAGCCCTTGGTGCTGACGGATACGGTGGGTTTCATCCGTAACCTGCCGCACCGACTCGTGGAGGCCTTCAAATCCACTCTGGAGGAAGCTACACTGGCCGATTTCCTGATTCAGGTGGTTGATGCCAGCGACCGCGAGGCCCTGCGCCACTACGAGACCACCTGCGAGGTGCTCGCTGAACTGGGTGCAGCCGATAAGCCCATGGTGGTGGTGTGGAACAAGACCGACCTCATACCCGATGATGTTCGGGAGAGCACTCTGTCTGCGCTTGCCGACAAGGTGCAGTGCCCCTCCATCTGCGCCAGTGTGTTGCAGGAGAAGGGGATGGATACGCTGTTGGCTGCCTGTGTGGAGATGCTTTCGCACCGCGTGACGACGGCTCGTTATCGCATACCGTTGGCCGAGAGCCGTATCATTGCCATCATGCACCGCGATGGAAAGGTGGTGAACACGGAATACGAAGGCAATGACGCTCTGGTGGAGGCCATTCTGCCACGTGAGTTTGCCGCTCGTCTGGAAGCGTACCGAATCTGAACCCTGCCACTCTCACCATGTATCGAATCACAGCCATTGCTTTGCTGTTACTGACGGCTGCCTGTCAGCCGACCCCCGAGGATTTTTTCAAGGCCGGTGACAGGCTGGAGGAGGAAGCACGCCACAAGCGCGTGTCCCGTACCTTCGAGGCGTTCATAGCCAGCCCGAATTACCGGAATTCCCGCGATTACTGGCGCGGTGCTGCCATCGAGCAGTACAACCCGGCAGCATCGTATGTGGAGATTCTGCTGGAGGAACAGCGTGGTCGCTTGTATATCAATGGGCAGATTGCTATGGATTTTCCCGTGTGTTCCGGCAGCATAGACGGCCATGAAACGCCGAAGGGAACATTCCGAATCACCGAGAAGAAGGCTGAGCACCGTTCTTCGCTCTATGGCTCCTTTGTTGATGCTCAGGGTAATGTCGTGAAGAGCAAGGTACACTCCTCGGATAAGAAACCCGCCGGTACCCGGTTTGAGGGTACCCTCATGCCGTACTGGATGCGCTTCAACGGCGCCATCGGCATGCATACCGGGGTGATTCTGCGAGAGGGCGTATCACACGGTTGCGTGCGTGTGCCCGAGGAGGCCTGCAGCATTCTCTTCGATAAACTGGCAGTCGGTTCAAAAGTCATCGTGAAGTAACGGGATATGATTGCACGCCTGCATTCCGCCGCGGTCAACGGCATAGATGGTTACGAGGTGCTGGTCGAGGTCGACATGCACCAAGTGAAGGATGTGGGGCGTATGTCTATCGTCGGTTTGCCCGATGCCGCCGTGCGCGAAAGTGTGCAGCGCGTGACTTCTGCGCTGAAGAACAGCAGTTTCTTTTGCCCGGGGGAAATGATTGTGACGGTGAATCTGGCTCCTGCCGACATGAAGAAGCAGGGCGCCGGGTTTGACCTGCCGATTGCTCTGGGGCTGGAGATGACAATTCAGCGCAATTATGATGAAGTGCCGGAGCCGTGGAAACGCCGTGTGCCCCTGCATACCGATGATTGGTGCATGATTGGCGAACTGGCTCTGGATGGCATGGTGCGTGGCGTGAGGGGCGTGCTGCCGCAGGCTGTTGCCGCTCGCGATGCCGGTCGTAAGTACCTGATGGTGGCTCCCGAAAATGCTGCCGAAGCCGCGGTTGTGGAAGGGATTACTGTCTATGCCGTGGAATCGCTGGCAGATGCCTGGGCTTTGCTGCTGGAGCGCGAGCATTTTGAACCCTGCCGGGTGGAGCTCGGGGAGAAACACCCCGACAGCAGTGTGGATTTCGATGAAATCAAAGGACAGCCCTACGCCCGCCGGGCTCTGGAAATTGCGGCCGCCGGTGGACATAATCTGTTACTTTGCGGCAGCCCCGGCAGTGGTAAGAGCATGCTCTCGCGCCGTTTGCCCACGATTCTGCCCCCGCTTACGCAGGAGGAGGCGCTAACCTCCAGCAAGATTCACTCCGTGTGTGGTTTGCTGCCCCGCAACAGCGGGCTGCTGACCATGCGCCCCTACCGCGCCCCGCACCATACCATATCCGATGTGGGTCTGATGGGTGGCGGCACCAATATCTCTCCCGGCGAGATTTCACTGGCTCACAATGGTGTGCTGTTCCTTGATGAGTTGCCTGAGTTCTCTCGCCGTACGCTTGAAACCCTGCGCCAACCGCTTGAGAGTGGCGTGGTGACGATATCCCGAGCTTCGGGAAGCATGGATTTTCCCTGCGATTTCATGCTGGTCGCGGCCATGAACCCGTGCCCCTGCGGCTATCTGGGCGACCCACGCCACAGTTGCCGCTGCAATCATGCGGCCATCGACCGCTACCGCCGCAAGATTTCCGGCCCCTTGCTTGACCGATTCGACATGATTATCGAGGTGCCGCCGGTTGATCCTGCGGGGCTTCTCTCCAAACCGGATGGCGAGAGCAGTGCGGATATCCGAGCTCGCGTGGTGGCTGCCCGTGAGCGCCAGCAACGTCGCTATGCCGCATGTGGTGCTACCTGCAATGCTCGTTTGACCGGCAAACAGTTGCGGCAGTTCTGCCCCCTTACTCCGCAACAGCAGAACATGCTGCTGCAAGCGGTGGAGCAGTTCGGGCTTTCGGCTCGCGCCTTCGACCGCATTCTGCGTGTTGCTCGCACCATCGCCGATTTGGCAGGGCGGGAGTACCCCTCCGATAATGACGTGTTCGAGGCGATACAGTTCCGTCAGTACGAGAACCACCTGCGCGCCTGAGGCGTCTTTGCCGGACATAAAATTTCGCCGCCTGCGGGTGAGTCCCGAGGCGGGGGTTGTGTGGTACGTCAGGCATGACACGTAACTGGGGTGGAAGTCCCCAATGAGCCGCTGACAGGGCGGAATCAAATAGCCAAAGGCAACTGCGTCACAGTAATGTGGGGTGGGAAGGAAGCCGGAGGCGAAACACAGACAGGATGA
>JAZSEM010000087.1:0-8744 GCA_045531695.1 Akkermansia sp. | reverse complement strand
CTTTAAGGCGCGGGCGTGAACGGTAGCTTAAGCTACGCATATCCGCGGGTGAAAGCCCGCCTGTTTTATCACTTAGTCCTTCGTAACTCGTAACTAGTCCTTCCTTACAAGCTCCAATTTGTCGAGTTTTTTGCGATTCCCGATATACAAAATCCGAGGGATGAATTTTGCATTCATCCCTCGGATTTTGTATGTTTCGGCTTAGCTGATTGAAGGGTTGATTACATGTGCCGGAGGGCCAGGAACTCGCGTATGCGGTCGTTTTCCGAGTTGCGGAGTTCAGCGGGGGAGTCGTCCTCTACCACGTAGCCGTCGGCCAGGAAGATGATGCGGTCGGCAAGTTCGCAGGCGAAGGCAATATCGTGCGAGACGACAATCATGGTCATGCCGTCTTTTGCCAGATCGCGCATGAGGGCCTGCACTTCGCCCACCATTTCGGGGTCGAGGGCGGAGGTGGGCTCGTCGAAGAGGAGCACCTCGGGGTTCATGGCCAGAGCGCGCACGATGGCTACGCGCTGTTTCTGACCGCCGGAGAGCTGGGCGGGGTAGGCCGTAGCCTTGTCGGCCAGACCGATACGCTCGAGCAGTTGCAGGGCGGTTTTACGGGCTTCATCGGGCGACATCTGTCCGCTCTTGATGGGCGCGAGGGTGATGTTGTCGACGATGTTGAGGTGGGGGAAGAGGTTGAAGTGCTGGAACACCATGCCCACGCGGCAGCGATAAGCGTTGAGCCCCTTGTCGGTACGCTCGGGTTCCTCGCCGTGGAAGAGTACCTGACCGCCGTCAGGGATTTCCAGGAAGTTCATGCAGCGCAGCACGGTACTTTTGCCTGCGCCCGAGGGACCCACCAGGAACACTACTTCGCCCTTGTGCACCTGCAGAGACACGCCCTTAATGACATCCAGCGCGCCGAAGCTCTTCTTCAGGTCACGTACCTCCAGTATGGTTTTATCTTTCATTTTTCTTGAGTCGCAGTTCGAGTTTCTTGAGCAGGTGGCTCAGCAGCATGACCATGGCCAGGTAAATGGCTGCCACGGCAAAGAGGGGCAGGAAGGCATCGTAGGTTTGGCTGCGGATGATGTCGCCACCCTTGGTGAGGTCCTGCAGGGCGATGTAACCGCAGATACTGGTTTCCTTCAGCAGCACAATGAATTCATTGCCCAGTGCCGGCAGTACATTTTTGAATGCCTGGGGCAGAATGACGCTGCGCATGGTGGTGCCGTAGCTCAGGCCCAGACTGCGCCCGGCTTCCATTTGCCCGCGGTCAACGGACATGATACCGGAGCGAATGATTTCTGCCACGTAGGCTGCGGAGTTCAGACCGAAGGCCACGATGGCTACCAGCACCTTGCTGATGTCAACCGAGCCGAAAATCACAAAGTAAATAATGAGCAGCTGCACCACTACCGGCGTGCCACGCACTACGGTCAGGTACATGCGGCAGAACATGTCGGGCACCTTCAGGCGGCCGGTCAGGTCAGCCGTGCTGCGTACGACTGCAATCAGGAAACCCAAGACTATGCCCATGATGGCCGCGGCAAGCGCGATTTGCACCGTTACCAGCAGACCCTCTGCCAGATAGCGCCAGCGGTCGTTCTTTACGAAATCGGTCCGGAAGTCATCCTTCAGTCTGCCCAGTGTGCTATCGGCGATTTCGGTTTCGGCGGGTTTGTTCTCGCGCATGTGCTTGTCAATGATGGCGGCTAGGGTTCCGTCCTGATCCATTTCATCGAGCGTGATGTTGAGCATGTTGAGCAGGGCGGTGTTGCCCTTTTTCAGAGCCATGGCGTACTCCTCCTCTGCCACAGCCTCGGGCAGAATGATGAGGCCGGGGCTGCCGGCTACGTGGTTTTCAGCCGGGGCGTTGTCGAGCACCACGGCGTCCACCTTACCGGCATTCATGGCCGAGATAGCGAGTGCGCCGTTGGTGTAGCGCTCGGGTTCGCATATATTCTCGGTCACATACATATCGCCCGATGAGCCGTGCTGCACGCCCACTCGCACGCTGGAGAGTTCGGCAACACCTTTGATGGGCGAACCTTTGGGCACGATGATAACCTGACGAGCCCCGGAGTAGCTGCGGGTGAAGTCGACCTGACGGCGGCGATCCTCGGTGACGGTCAGGCCCGATGCCACAACATCCACCTTGCCGGTCTGCACGGCGGTGATGATGGAGTCGAAAGCCATATCCTCGAGCTTGAACTTCACATTGTTACGGCGCCCGATTTCATTGAGAATATCAACGTCGATACCGACGATTTCCGTGCCTTTATAGAATTCGTATGGGGGGAAGGTGGCCTCCATGGCGACGGTGTAGGTGGGCGTGGTGTCCTCCTTCTCACCGCAGGCGGTCAGGACCACGGCTGCCAGCAGCATGCAGGAGAGCGCTGCAGCCCGGCGCGACAGGGCGGCAACTGTTGTTGCCATTGCTCTGAATCTGTTCATGCAGGGAGGATATCACATATCTACTTGATTGCAAGCAAAATCGAACATATTCCGCGCGCGGGCATGACGCGATATTCCGCGCGCGGGGGAATTTTTGGCTATGCAAGAGTGGAATGTTATGCTAGAATGTATGCACATGAGTCAGTCCCACATCATCTGCAAACCCACACTCGACACCTTTGTGCGTTTTGGTGTCGTGATAGCTGCTATTTTCGGTTTTGCCCTCTACTTCTTTTATGATGGCCACATTGGCTATCGGCAGAAGAACGAGGAGATATGCAGTTACCGAGCCTTTGCTGATTATGGCGAACAGGTGCTCAAGTATACTGCCGATGAGTGGGCTGCAATGATGCAGAAGCGCCCTCTGATTCAAACCGAACAGGCAGATGGTGAGCTGATGGCTGTGGTTGGCGAAGAGCGCTACCCGCTGCCTGCTCAGACTCAGGCGGCTGTGAGTTGTCCGCCCGAGTTGCTGAACCATGAGGCCATGAGCAGGAGCTGGAGCGACTGTTGGACTGCTTACAGTCGTCGCATGCATATGCCCATCACCCCGGGTGACCATGCATATGACTTGTCTGCCATTCGCGAGCAGTGGATTGCCGGTGGTTTATTTATTTTCATAGGCAGTGTGCTGTTGTACTTTGCCGTCCGCACTCGTGGCAGAGTGATGTCCCTGGAGGGTGATTTGGTGACGGTTGCCGGTCAACAGTTCCGTGTGGGTGATATTCAGAGCATTGATCTGCGCCAGTGGGGGCCGGGCTTTAAGGGCTGCGCCTATTTTACGGTCAATGGCCGCAAGGTGAAGGCTGATGGCATGACCTATGGTGGTTTTAACAAGGATAAGGGCGAGCCGGCAGAGGCGTTCATGCAGGCGCTGCTCGCTCAGTACCAGGGTGAAATAATAGAGTATGAAGCTCCCGAAGACAGTAACGCAGCTGACTGATTACGTGAGCCGGCTGCGGCAGCGTTGCCCCGGGCGGCGCTGCACAGTGGCGGGTTCGGTACGCGCGGTGGCGAGAGCACTGAGCTCCCGCCGCTTTGTCGTGTATGGGTTGGGGCTGGTCATTGCTCTTGAACTCTGTGTGCTGGGTATAGGTGTGGTCAGACGGCTCGAGGTTGCCGCTGCCCGTACGGAACATGCAGCCGAGGTGTATATGGCTGCGGTGGAGGCGCAGGCCTTCGGCGAGCAGTTGCATAATCGCCCCGATGGTTCTGCTGAAATCAGTGCCAATTCCGGTACTTCCCCGACTGACCCGCAACCGGAGCCGGTTTCTGATGGCGGAGCCCCGCCACTGCAGCCGCGTGATGTCAATACCATTGTGTGGGAGGAAACCGGTGTGGATATCACCGATTACGGCTCGGGTGAGCCGACCGCTCCCACCACTGCTCCCGTAGAAACAGAACCGACGGACGCAGAGGGCAACAAGCTCGGCGCCGAGGATGCCGAGGAACTCGACCGACTGATTCGTAAGGCAGTTACAGCAATGGTGGCCGGTGATATGCGCCTGTGCATCCTCTGCCTGGAGCAGGGGCGAGCTCTTTCTCCGGAGCACCCGGCGCTGTTGTACTACTATGGCATGGCATACGACAAGTTGCTTAATCCCGACAAGGCCCGCGATTATTACACGCAGGTATTCCGCCAGCGGGACAAGGCCGGCAAGTACTTTCAGCGAGCCTCGCGCCGCTTGACCTACGGTCTGGCGCAACCCTCGGCCATGCGTGGCAAGCTTTCCTTCGGGCCGCCACTTGTTCGCCACAGCTACGATGACTACACCGGCGATACCGTTACCATGCGCCTGCCCATTATGCTGGCTCCCGGTGAGGAGGTTCGGGTGGAGGATATTCTTATCCGCGTGCGTTTCTTCGTGCTTATCAATAACCGTCGCATTGAGTTCTCCGAGAGCTATGCGCCGCAGGTGACGTGGGAAAACCCCACCCAGACTTTCGAGCATTTGGAGGAAAATCTCATTGTTACCTACAATCTACCTGTTCTTAATGAAGAGGAGCAGGGAGTGTATGGTACCCGTCGCTACTATGGTTATACCGCAAAGTTATACTACCGTGGTGAGCCGCTTGACTGCATGAGTAGCCCGTCTGCTCTTATTCTGCATGAGCAGATGCTCGATGCCCGGAATGCCCGTGAGCGCATGCAGATAGGCAGTGGGTCTGACTTGTTACCCGATGACGGATTGGCACCGGACGACGGCTTGGTGCCTGAGTTTACAGACGATGCTCTGCCACTGCCGGATGACAGTGCAGTAGTGGAGCCTGCCACCGGTGATGGAGAGGGGGAGGCTACGCCGTTCTCCCGCTTCATCGAGGAAATTGACCCCGATTAACCCCTATCTCTGTACATGACTGAACCCGATTTCCAGAATCTGCCGACGCACTTGGGCGTCTATACACTCACAGAATTGTTGGGTAGAGATGAGCTGACCGACATGTACATGGCTCGCCAGAGCCATGTGGAGCGAGGTGTGGTGGTACAGGTGCTACGCCCCGTGCAAGATCGTGCGATGGCGGACTACTTTCTGAGGGTTGTAAGAGCACGTGGTAAGGCTGTTCTGCCGGGTATGAGCCGGGTGCTTGAGTCGAAGATTGTCGGTAAGACCTGGTTTCTGGCACATGAATGCCCGTTGGGCATGAATCTGGAGCAGATGGCTCGCAAGGGCATGCACCTGAGTACGGCTCAGGCCTGCTCGGTTATTGCCACGGTGGCTCAGATGTATGGCGCAGCGGAGCGGCAGAATATAGCCATGGGCTCCCTCACTGCTAACAGTATTTTTGTGGAGGGCGATGACGATGTACGCATCCTTTCCCCGGTGCTCTGTGGTGAGAGCGATCCCGCCACCATAGGCAGGCACATGCATGCACTTGCCGCTATACTGGCGCCTATTTTACCGCAGAATGTCCCCGGTCAGAGCCGCGTGAGAACTCTGGTGCAGTGGATTGTTCAGGGGTACGAGGGGCAGTATCTGGAGTGGAGCTCTATCGAATCCTCTGCTGCTGAAATTAAGCAGCAAACCGCCCCCTTGTTGACTCGCAACGCTGTTGAGAACCTCAATGCCACCGGCGCTGTGGTGAAGAAGGTGCGGCAGAAAGCAGAGCAGCGCCGATTGCGCCGCCGTACCATTGTCGTGTCAGCAGCGGCACTGCTGGTAGTGCTGATGGGAGCTGCCGGCGCCTTGCTGGCCCCGAGTGAGGGCGAGGTTTTGCCGGCACGCACCGGTCGGTATCTGTATGTTAAGGCTGAGCAGGGGCCACGACGCGTCATGCTGCGCCCGGTCAGCATACTGGAGTACCAGAAGTTCCTGGCCGCATACGAAAATCCCGAGGTCACCGATTTGTTCCGTCGAGCTGCCATCAATGAAGGGATTCCCGAAAAATACACAGGGCACACTCCTGCAGAGTGGCAGCAGCAGTTGCAGGCTATCGACAGCGGGCAGCCTTGGCATGGCGAAGTCCTGACCAGCCGCAGCCCGGTGCGCGGTGTGTCGTATTGGGATGCTCTGGCCTATGCCAACTACAGCGGCGGGGAATTGCCCACTGCTGCGGTTCTGGCTGCTGCGCGCGAGCATGCCGAGGTCGACACGGCTCTGCCCGAGGAGTGGAGTGCCACCAAGCGCCCGGCAGATACACTGTATGCCGAGGGGCAGTTGCTCTTCCCCCCGACCGGGCGTGAGTGGTTTGCTGCCGAACCCGACCGTGCCGCGCGTAGTGTGAGCCGCGGTTTCCGTATTGTACTTCCTATACATAAAAAATCAGATTGAACCCCAACCACAAAACTGTAACCATGAAAAACATGATAAGCATGATACTGGCAGCTCTCTGCCTGCTACTGGCCGGACAGGCCTTCGCTCAGGTCGAGGTGCGTGTGCAGCCGGTGCGCAAGGAATTCCTGGTGGGCGAGAATGTTGCCCTGCAGATCAAGATTGAGAACTTTACCGACCGCACCGTATCTCTGGTGAACTCCCCCGGGCGTAGTTGGCTGCACTTCACGGTGACTCGTGGCGGTGAGCACCAGCCCATCTCCCCGAATGTCATTCCCAATTTCCCCCGACTGGAGGTGCCGGCCGGTTCATCTCGCACAGTGACGGCCAACCTGCGCCCGTATTACAATCTGGGTCGCGATGGCACCTACAAGGTTGTGGCTACGGTGCGCATGCCCGACATGCAGACCACCTACAGCTCGAACCGTGCCTCTTTCCTGCTGGCCAATGGTGGCACGGTGCGCAATTTCACCGTGCAGAGCCGTGGCGAGCGCCTGAACATGAGTGTGCGCCTGCTGCGTGTGGGTGGCAAGGACTGTCTGTTCGGTCAGGTGACCAATGCGGACAGCCGTGTGGTGCTGGGCGCCTGCTACATGGGGCAGTACCTGAACTTCATGCAGCCCCGCATTGTGCTGGACAGCGCTCAGAACCTCCATGTGCTCTGCCAGTCCACGCCTGAGTACTTCTGCTATGCCATTATGGATAACCGTGGCAATCGCCGCCACTACAAGGTCATGAAGCGTACGGGCGGCCCCGTGGAGCTGGTGAGCTCCGGCGGTGCTATCCGCGCCATTGGTCTGACCCCCTACGAGCGCCCCAAGTCGGCAGAGGATCTGCCCATGCGCTCGACTGCTGAGCGCCCCAATCGCAACTGATTTCTGTACTTCCAACTTTCAACTTTCAACTTTCCGTGTCTTCCCCCACCATAGCTATTGTAGGCCGACCGAATGTCGGCAAATCTGCCATTTTCAACCGCATGGTTGCACGACGCATTGCCATCGTGCATGACCAACCCGGTGTGACTCGTGACCGCCTGAGCGCTCCCTGCCGCATAACGGATTACGAGGCTCTGGTGGTCGATACCGGCGGTATCGGATCCACGCTCGATGACGGCTTTGCCACCCAGGTGCAGCAGGAGGCCGACATCGCTCTCGCTGCGGCTGACCTCATCATGTTCGTGTGCGATTGCCGCGACCACCTTACCCCCATTGACAAGACGATTGCCGCCCGCCTGCACAAGGCCGACGTGCCGGTCATGCTCGTGCTGAACAAGGCCGATACCGAAAAGCAGGAGCTCAACCTCGGCGAGTTCGCCGGGCTGGGCTTTGCTGACTACGTGTTCACCTCTGCCGCTCACGGGCGCGGTTTTGCCCAGCTTGCCGACAAGCTCAACCGCCACCTGAAGAGCCTGGGTGCCACCCCGGTGAAGGCCGAGGCCGCCGCCGATGCCACCCCCGAGGAGGAACCTGACCGCGAGGAGGTAACAGCCGATTCCCCCATTCGTGTGGCCATCGTCGGTCGCCCGAATGCCGGTAAATCCTCGTTGGTGAATGCCATTCTCAATGACAAGCGTACCATCGTGTCCAATGTCGCCGGCACCACGCGAGATGCCATCGATATTCCCTACACCCGCGAGGAGCAGCCCTACGTGCTCATCGACACCGCCGGCATGCGCCCGCGCTCCAAGCGCGATACCTCGGTCGAGGTGTTCTCGGCCATGCGCAGTGAGAAGGCCATTCGCCGCTCCGACATCTGCCTGTTGGTTATCGATATGTCCGCCGGTGTGACCCAGCAGGATCGCCGAATCGGTTCCATCATTGCCAAGGAGAGCAAGCCCTGCATCATTGTGGTGAACAAGTTTGACCTCTACTGTGCCGAGGCTCCGCTCTCCGCCCGCAAGGATGCCGTGAAGGAGCACATCCGCGAGAACCTGTTCTTCCTCGACTACGCTCCGATTGCTATCGTATCCGCCAAGTTGGGGGAGGGCATGCCGGGTATCTTCAAGTCTATTGCCCGTGTGCGTCAGGAGGCTCTCAACATGCCCGGCACCGGCGAGCTCAACCGACTGCTCCAGCGCGCGATGGAAATGAACCCGCCCGGCCAGCACCGCGTGCTCAAGAAGCGCCTTAAGCTCTTCTACGCCACCACGGCAGTGAACGAGAAGTACACCACCATTCCCGTGCCCACCTACGTGCTTTTTGTGAATGACAAGCGCCTGTTAACCGACAGCTACGCCCAGTACCTGCGCAATACCATTCGCTCGCGTATTAAGGCCGCCGGTGTACCGATTGTGCTCTCGCCGCGCTCGCGTGTGCGCAATGACTGATACCGGCCACGCGTACCATCTCTTTCCCCGCCCTCCCGGTTCTCCCCGCGAGGGCGTTTTTCTGGTACGTCAGGCATGACACGTAACTGGGGTGGAAGTCCCCAATGAGCCGCTGACAGGGCGGAATCAAATAGCCAAAGGCAACTGCGTCACAGTAATGTGGGGTGGGAAGGAAGCCGGAGGCGAAACACAGACAGGATGAA
>JAZSEM010000090.1:0-59392 GCA_045531695.1 Akkermansia sp. | reverse complement strand
ACGGAGGGGTAATCCAGCCCACTGGCAATGGAGTAAACGGGGGCAGGCTCGTCGTTCTCGCCCTTCAGCATAATGCTGTTGAAGCCGTGCATGATACCCTCCTCGCCGAACTTCATGGAAGCAGCGTGGTCGCCCAGCTTTTCACTCTTGCCCATGGGCTCGATGCCGTAGATGTCCACCGGGTCATCGAGGAATGCAGGGAACATACCCATAGCGTTGGAGCCACCGCCCACGCAGGCGCACACCACGTCGGGCAGAATGCCGGTCATTTCGATGAACTGCTCGCGGGCTTCGGCGCCTACCACCATCTGGAAATCACGAACCATCATGGGGAAGGGGTGCGGACCCAATACGGAACCGATGCAGTAGATAGCAGTCTTGTAATCACGCTGATAGGCTTCGAAAGCAGAGTCAACGGCCTCCTTCAGGGTTTTCAGACCGTGCTTCACGCACACCACATTGGCACCCAGCATTTTCATGCGGGTCACGTTGGGAGCCTGCTTGGCGATGTCAACCTCGCCCATGTGGATTTCGCACTCCAGACCGAAATAGGCAGCAGCTGTTGCCAGAGCCACACCGTGCTGGCCGGCACCTGTCTCGGCAATAATCTTCTTCTTGCCCATGAACTTGGCCAGCAGGCCTTCACCCATGCAGTGATTGAGCTTGTGAGCACCGGTGTGGTTAAGATCCTCGCGCTTCAGGTAAATCTGGGCGCCACCGTTCAGGCGGGAAAGACGTTCGCAGTGGTACACCGGGGTGGGGCGTCCCTGGAACTGCTTGCGGATGCGACGCAGTTCGTTGATGAATTGAGCCGAGTGACAGATGCTGTTGTAGGCCTCGGTAATTTCCTTGAAAGCGGGCTCGAGCTCAGCGGGCAGGTAAGCGCCGCCGAAGCGTCCGTAAAAACCGTTTTTGTCCGGGTGGTGCCGGAGATATGTTCTGAAATCCATAAGTCTGAAGTAAATGACGGTGCGGGAATTGTAGCTTATTCTCTATCCTATGACAAGTCAAAATCATGTCGGTAATGTCTATAATTTTGACTTTTTTGCCTGTGGTATGCGACAACAATAGTGCTGCATCTTTGCTAGTGGCTCTCAGCCATCGCCTTTTGGCGAGCCTGCTTTGCCCGCTCAGCGTATCGCTGCCGAGCTTGCTCTGCTTTCTCCTTGTTCCGAGCAATGAGTTTCCGCTGCCCTTCGCTCAAAGCCTGACTTGCCACACCCAGCCCTGACAGGCGGGTGTAGGCACTACGAATGAATGATTGTTGCATGTACGTCTAAAGTGTTTTGTACATGCGGGCGGCTTGCTATGCCGCAAGGCATGGAGTGTTTCTTTCGAACACCTCCATTTTATCAGCCCACGCAGGAGAGTTGAAGTCTCCCGCGTGGGGGTAGAAAGTCGCAAAAAAGCTCCGCATTATGCGGAGCTAACTAGTGTAAAATGCAGAGCTCGCTACAGAAAAAAGCCCCGCCGATTGGCGGGGCGAAGGAAAATAAGTATGACTTGAGTGAAAAGTCATACTTTTTTTCTAGTTTAGGCTTTACAAATAACTATCTATGCGTTACATTAAAAGTCCAGTCGGCAACTTGCAAGGCGGAGCTCACATGAGCCTGAATAGTAGACTGAGGTTGAAGCCTGTGTCACCTGACTGCGTGCCCTCAATCTTGTTGAGGGCTTTTTTGTTCTCTTGTTTTATCATCTCTATTATCTTTGTAATGAGTTACAAGTTTTTTTCTTTTGCCCATATCACGGTTTTTTTATAATCTCGTAACACTACTTTCTTTCTACCTATACGATAGACCTCATCAGTATCAGAATCTCTTATAACCCATTCTCCTCGTGATATTGTTTTCCATAGTTCTTCGGCCATATCGTTATGTTCATTAGCGTGAAGAAATTCCGCTCACCTTCGGTTCGCCATACAGCTCGGCAAATGACTCTTTGGCAAGTTTTTAGAGATGCCCAATTTTGACTTTTTCGGCAGTTGTCAGAATACTGACTTGAAAAATCGAATGAAAGGCGTATAATACCCGCGACAATGAAGTTCCCTCTCTTTACAGTCAGCACAGCTCTCCTGCTGGGATTGAATTTCCCGGCCGGTGCAGCGGTTGATGCTTCTGTGAAGCCGGAATCACCGGCTGCGCCTGAAATGAAGGGCAGCCCGGGGCAGGAGTTGCTGAGGGTGACAAATGACATGTGGTTTCTGCTCTCCGGTGTGGTGGACAGGAAGGGCGCAGATGCCGCAGCCGAACGCTTTGACAGCCTGATTACCGAGGCCGAGCGAATCGGTAACATGCTGCAGGATGAAGGGAGTATGGCTCAGGACTTGGAGGCTCTCGACATGTTGCATTATCGCATTGCCGAGGCTCTGGATGACCTGAGCATGGAGTTTGAAAGTTTGTGCCGAGCGAAGTGCTACGGCTCGGCTCAGCTGATTAAAACGTTTCACCGAGCAGTCGAAGCCGGATTGGTGGGCGATGAACTGGTTGAGGACCTTTCGGTACCCAAGCCCCCGCTTTCCGAAAGCGAACAACGGCAGGAACTCGTGCGCTACCGTCGTCTGGTCGAGCCGGACAAGGCTCTGCTGGCTGCTCTGCAGACCGTACAGGATGTAGAGACTGCCAATCGCATGATTGAAAACCTTAAACAACTGGCGGTCAGGCTGAACAGTCTCCAGCCGCAGAAAGCCCATGTTGATCGCAGTTTCTCCTCGCCGACCTCTCGCTCTGTGCGCGAGGCCTACGCTCCTGTAGAGCAGTTGCTCTGGGGAATTCGCTCCGAGATTGTTCGCATCGCCGGCTTGCCGGGCTACGATGAGTCTGCCTTCGATAATTTTTCCGATGCTCTCGATGTCGTGTACGAGAGTCTGGGGAATACGCACCGTGCCTGGTTCCGTGACGTGTTCGATGAGTCGTTCCGTACGGATTTGGATGAGGCACTCCACGAAAACGCAACCACTTCAAACTGAATTTTAATCCATTAACTCCTCCGCATACAATGCCTGTATCTGATTATCTGGTAACCATCGGTCTGGAAGTTCACTGCCAGATTAAGACTGCCACCAAAATGTTCTGCTCCTGCAAGGCCGGTTTCGGCTACGAGCCCAACACGAACGTGTGCCCCACCTGTCTCGGTATGCCCGGTGCTCTGCCGGTTCTCAACAAGTTTGCCATCGAGCGCACGGTGCTTACCGGTCTGATGCTCGGTTGCAGCATGCCCCCGGTTTCCAAGTGGGATCGTAAGAACTACTTCTATGCCGACATGCCCAAGAACTACCAGACCAGTCAGCTCGATTTGCCACTTTGCATTGGTGGTGAGGTGCCGCTTTATTCCTGGGCTTACCCGGCTGACAGCAAGGTGAAGGCCGAGGGAGCCGTTGTGCGTACGGTGAAGCTCGACCACATCCACTTGGAGGAGGACGCCGCTAAACTGACCCACTACGGTTCCTATTCTCTCGTTGACTACAACCGTGGCGGTACGCCGCTCATGGAGATTGTATCCGCCCCCGACCTGACCAGCCCCGATGAGACATACGCCTATCTGAAGAGCTTGCAGCAGATTCTTATCTGTGGCGGTATTTCCGACGCCGATATGGAAAAGGGCCAGATGCGCTGTGACGTGAACGTCTCCCTGCGTCCCAAGGGCCAGAAGGAACTGGGCGCCAAGATTGAGATGAAGAACATCAACTCCATGTCCGCTGCCCGTCGTGCTCTGATTTACGAAATTGCCCGTCAGGCCGATGAGCTCGACCGCGGCATTGCCCAGGTTCAGTCCACCCGCCGCTGGGACGACGATCTGGGTGAGAGCATTGTGATGCGCACGAAGGAGAACGCTCACGACTACCGCTACCACACCTGCCCGGACCTCATTCCTGTACACACGGCTGAGTACGTCGAGAAAATGCAGAAGGAACTGCCCGAGCTGCCCGATGCTCGCCAGCAGCGCCTGATGAGCACCTACGGTCTGCCCGTGGCCGATGCCAATACGCTGGTGGCCGATGCTCAGCTCTGCGCCTATTTCGAGACCGCCGCCGCTGCTACCAAGGCTCCCCGCAAGGTTGCCAACTGGCTTATCAACATTTTCCCCTCTGTTCTGGCAGAGAAGGAGTGCGAGATAGAGAGCTGCCCCGTACAGCCTGTTGCTCTTGCCGGTCTCGTCGATGTGGTGGAGGATGGTATTTGCTCCGTCAATCAGGCTCGTGAGGTGCTGGATGTTCTGTGGAATAACCCCGAGCAGACCGCTGCCGCCGCTGCCGCAAGTCTGGGTTACAAGAAGGCCGACAGCGGTGCGCTCGAGTCGCTCGTCGAGAAGGTGATTGCCGAAAATCCCGACCTCGTGGGCCGTGTGAAGGATGGTAACATGAAGCTCCTCAATGCGCTCACGGGTCAGGTGATGAAGAACAGCAACCCCAAGCCCAAGCCCAATCCCAAGCTCGTCACCGAGATTCTCATGGCAAAGCTCGGGCTGTAACACGTGCGTGTACTTACTTTTCGACTGCAATAATTTCTTTGCAAGCTGCGAGCAGGTGTTCCGTCCCGATTGGCGACGGCGCCCGCTCGTGGTTTTGTCGAATAACGATGGCTGCGTTGTTTCGCGTAGTGCGGAGGCCAAGGCTCTCGGCATTGCCATGGGCGAGCCGTATTTCAAATGCCGCGAGCGTCTGGAGGCCGCCAACGCCGTGGTGTGCTCCGCTAACTTCCCACTTTATGCTGATTTGTCGGAGCGCATCATGATATTGCTGGAGGAAGCTCTCCCCACCGTTCAGCAATATAGCATTGATGAGGCTTTCGCTCGTGTAGATGATACCCGTGATTGGGTGCCGTACTGCAGGGAACTGCGTGCGGCTATCCGCCGTGGCACCGGTGTGACAGTGAGTGTGGGAATTGCGCCCACGCGAACCCTCTGCAAGCTGGCGAACGAAACGGCGAAGCATTGCCCGCATTACGATGGGGTACTTGCACTGTGTACGCCGGAGCAGTGGCAACCGCTGTTGGCCGAGACTCCGGTGGGCGATATCTGGGGCGTGGGGCGGCGTCTGGCTCCCCGCATGCATGCTCTGGGAATTCGCACTGCAGCCGGATTGGCCGCAAGCGGATTGCAGTATCTGCGCAAGCATTTCGGTGTGCATGGTGAGCGTCTGGCGTTGGAGCTGAATGGTTCTTCCTGTCTGGATGCCGAGGAGCCACCCGTGCGACAGCAGATTATGGTTTCGCGCTCGCTGAAGGAAGATGTGCGCGATTTGCCTACGCTGCGTGAATCCCTCTGCCGATTTGTCGAGAAAGCCGGGCGTATTCTGCGGCAGGAGGGTATGATGGCCGGTGCGCTCTATGTGATGCTGCGTACCTCGCGCTACAGGGATGAGCAGAACCTCTACGCCGCCAATCAGGGCGTGGCTCTACCGTGCCCGACAGATGATACCCGCGTGTTGACCGCTCACGCCACGGCTCTGCTGGAAAATCTGTATCGCAATGGTTTTGAGTACAAGAAAGTCGGCGTGCTACTCACCGGGCTCGAGAAGATTGAGCACGTGCAACCGACGTTTGAGCACCCCAATGTGGCACCCAGTAAGCTCATGGCCGTGCTGGACAAATTGCAGCAGGCCGGCCACAATATCCACTTTGCCAATCAAGGTGCTGCAGAGCCGTGGCACCGTTCCTTTGTATCGCGCGGGTATACCACCCGCTGGGAGGACATCCCCGAGACCTCCCGACGGTGATGATATATGATTACGCGCCGGAGAGCTGAATGGCAGCTTATCCGAAAGTACTAGGTACGAGTTACGAAGGACTTGGTGATATGACAGGCGGGCTTTCGCCCGCGTATATGCGTGGCTCGTTCCACCGCTCACGCCCGCGCCTTAAAGCGCGGGCAGCAGTCGAGGCTGAGTTCCCCCTTGCGGCGTAAGCCGCGGAATTTTTACCTAGTCCTTCGTAACTCGTAACTAGTACTTCTACAAATCGCCGGAGCGTACGATTACTTGTTCTTGTTCCCAAACTTCTCCATGAGTCGCGGGCTCATGGTCAGCAGAGCCAGCAGGGCGCAGAGTACAACAGCCCAGTCACCCAGCAGGGCGTAGAGGGTAAAGCCGGCATTGCGGTCAACCGGTAGAACCGCGTAGCTGTACCCGGGCAGGTGCGGGGTGCCGTCGGCCTTCAGCAGGGCATGAATGAAGGCTCCATTGGGTGCAATCGAGCAGCATACACCACGGTTGGCGGCTCGTACCATCGGGCGGCGCAGCTCAATGCAGCGGAAGGCTGCATTGCGTGCCTGCTGAGCACCGCATACGGAGTTGCGGAACCAGCCGTCATTGCTCACGTTCACGATGACCTGCGGGCCCTTGCGCACATACTTGGTCAGCAGGTTGCCCACGGTATCCTCGTAGCAGATGGCAGGAATAACGTCCACCTTTTCACCTGTTCCGGGTATGGTCATGGGAATGGGATTGTCGCCGCTGCCGGGTTTGATGCCTTCGCCGACCTGAGTGCCGGTAATCTCGGAGTACAGGGTACCGATCCAGCTGATGGAATCCACCAGCGGCAGGTACTCACCGAAGGGCATGAGGTGCTGCTTGGCTGTGGTTTGTATGCTGTCGAAATCGCCGGGAATACAGGCCATGGAGTTGTATTGCCCCTTCGGGAACAGATATTCGCCCTCGGGTGCCAAGAGTATTTCATCCACTCCGGTGAACAGGGTGAAGGCCGGGCCGCCCATCTCCTGCACGAGCTTTCGCACCATGGGCAGACCTTCTTCGCCGAAGAACTCATTGGTGGTGTAAGGGTCAATGTGGCCGCCAAGCAGTGTGTCGGTCGCAGTATTGCGCCAAATGGGCATACCCATGGCACTTTCGGGCCAGACCACCCAGGCAGGCAGCTGCTGGATAATGCCCAGCTCGGGGTTCTGCATGGCCAGTTTGACTGTATTCTGCTGAATTTCGTTGAATGCCGCCATGGTGGCACGCAGGTAAACGCCGTACTGTGACAGGCCATTCTGCACGCGCATGTAGCGGGGGACATTCGGAGAGTTGTCGGCAATGTGCTCGCTCTGGTCTTTGTTGATTTGCACGGCCATGACCGGCAATTTCAGCGTGCTCTCCTTCTTCATGAGGCTCAGCGGTGAGTTGACTCTGCTGAGGGTGAGACCTACGGAAAAGAGCACGAAGATGAGAATAAGCGTGGCGTAGAAATCCCACGGACGCCCGGCTCTGCCTACACCCTTGAAGTGCAAATAGCAGCGGCGCATGGCGCAGTAGATAATGACGGAGACGAATACCGGTACGAAGGACAGCGCAGCAGTTCCCACGAACTCAGCCCATTGGGCAAAGGCGAGGCCGTTGTACAGAGCCATGCCCAGGCTGTTCCAGCTGAAGCCCAGAGTGCCGTTGGCGCGCAGCCATTCGATACATACCCAGAGGGCAGCACAGCCGGCAGCAGAGCGCAGGGTGGTGGCGATGTCGCGCCATGCCCAGCGCTTCCAGACCGATTTTTTCTCCTCAAACTTCATGTCCGTCACCACCGGACCGGGCGAGAGGGTGGGGCGCAGCAGGGTGGAGACAACAGCGCCCCAGGCTCCCACCAAGCATGAGTACACGGCCATCAGCGGTATGAATGCCGCTGCAATGAAGAGCAGGGGGTGAATGTTGAAGGTGTAGCCAACCTCCGTAATCCACGAGAAAGTCGTGCAGTAATAGCCCATGCCGAACAGCCAGCCCAGTCGGAACCCTCGCCACCATTTGGCCGGGCCGGTCCACAGCACATAGAGCAGGGGCAGCAGTGCTATCCACACGAGTTCATGGATATCGTATGGCAGGAACGCAAGCGCCGTCACAACACCCCCGGCAGGGCTCAGCAGCCAGTGCCACCACGGGGTGGTTCGCTCGGGTTCAGGCAGTTGTTGGAAAGGTACAGGTCTGTTGTTCTTTCTCATTTATTCAGCAATAGGTGAAATAGTAGTATAGCCGAGATAATAAGTTTGCTGAGCTCCCAGAGGACGCTGGTAAAGCTGCGCTCTCCACAGGGGCTCTTCCTCGGTGAGCTGGTGCAGTCGGTATTCGTTGGTATCGTTGAAGCCATGCTCCAGCAGCAATTCGGCTTTCTTTCCCTCAGCTTTGAGGTTGAAGTCATTTTGGGGAACAAATTGGCCGTCCTTGTATGGAATGGCTGTAACTGCTCCATGCTGTTCGTCTCTTTTATCGACAAACTTGACCAGCAGCATGCCACTCCCCGAACCTTCGCCGAGTGTTATATTGACACTGGGGTAATATTTTGTGCGCAACTCCAGTCGCTCATTACCCTTAGAGTTGTTCCAGCGGGCCTTGAAGTCATCTACGGAAAGGTCGACGGCTTTTATCGGCAGCTTATCTCCGCTTTCTCTCCAATGTGCTGTCGGAATGTTTCGGTAGGTGTAGGCCACTGCAGCCAAAACCACCAATACAATTCCCGCAAACATCGTTAACCATATCAGGTTCATGATTCCGATTTTTTTGAGGAGTCCTGCCTTTGTTTCCGCATTTTGCTCTTGCATGCACACATTTTGTACCGAAAATTGCTCCGTTGCAATAAAAAAACATTCCATTCCTGAGAAAAATGGTAAAAATAGGGGTGGGCAACCAAGCCCCATACACATTATGGCCGATATTGACTCCAAAAACGAAAAGAATGTTCCCGGCAAGTTCTACGTCGACAGCAACTGCATCGACTGTGGTCTTTGCCGTGAGGTAGCCGGTGATTTCTTCGCTGCTGATGAAGACGAGGGCGTTTCCTACGTTTGCAAGCAGCCTGAGACCGATGAGGAAATCGAGCTTTGCACCGAGGCTAAGGACGGTTGCCCCGTCGACTCCATCGGTGACGACGGCGAGTAAAGACCGCCGGGAATACCCGATACTCTCATTTTAACCCATCAATCGGCCCCGGCGGAACTTACCGCCCGGGCCGCTTTTTTCAACTCATGGCAACATCTCCCCGACGTCGCGTGCGAAAGGCAGCCCCGGTAGAACCGGTGTCGGATGCTCCTGCTCCCGTCAAGCGACGCGAGTCCGCAGGGCTGTACCATGAGGAGATGTTCCCCGATGGCTCCGTGCGCCCTGTGCGTAATGTGAGCCGAACCGAGCGCGAGAGCGGGCAGGCGCTTTCGGATTTCTTCGGCGTTCAGCCCCAGCTCAGCTCCGCCGCCAATGTGCGCACCATGGAGTCTGTGCTTGCCTCCTTGGTGAGCAAAATGGATATTTCGGTGGCGGAACATGCGCCCGAGGTGTTAGCTGATGCCTGGAGCAAAGCCGTTGGTCCTTTCCTTGCCACAAAGGCGGAGCTCCTCTCCATTGCCCGCAAGCAGGCGCGCATCCGTACCTCGCATCCTGCCGTTCGCTTTGAACTCATGCGACAGAAGGCCGCTATCATCCGCGCTCTCAACAAAACGCTGGGTGAGGGCTGCGTGGCAACCGTGCAGATTGTGCACGGGTGATTTATTCAACAGGGGGTAGCACCTTGTGGCGCCTGTTCCTGCTCGAGGCCGGGGTGATAATTTCTCGTTCCACCATCATGTCAATCAGCAGCGCGGCGCGTCCGTAGCCTATCCTTAAGTGTCGCTGCAACATGGCCGTGCTGGCTTTCTGTTCGGTTGTTACAAGTTTAACGGCACGCCTGTAGAGTTCCTCGTTGTCTTCTCTGTAAACGGTATCATCGGTTTGGTTGAGCATTTCCTTTGCGGCATCGAGCCATTGTTGTGTCAACTGCAATCCCGCCTCCATTTCTTCCTGATTAACACGCTCGGTGAGCAGGGCATTAATGCATACTTCAGTCACCTCCCGGCTTTTCTCCAGATAATTTAACAGCTTTTGTCTGCGCATGCCAACATTATAGCGCTGTGACCGAGCTGCGTAAAGCTATAATTACGTGCAGCTTGATATCACTTGTTGTTCTTCTCTGCAGATTCATCAAAATTGTTCGCAGTCAGACTAAAGGCTTGATTTATGGGGAAAGTTGTGTATAATATCTGCTCACCACATCATTTTATCATGAGTACTGATTTAGCCCAGAGAGCTCTGAATTACCACGAGACACCGCGCCCCGGCAAGCTGGAGGTGCTGCCCAACAAGTCTTGCTTTACCATCGATGACCTCACTCTTGCCTATTCTCCCGGCGTGGCTGTGCCCTGCATGGAGATTGCCGAGGATCCGAACAAATCCGCCTGCTATACCGGTCGCGGTAATCTGGTGGGCGTAATCAGCAACGGTACTGCTGTGCTGGGTCTGGGTAACATCGGTGCTCATGCCTCCAAGCCTGTGATGGAGGGTAAAGGTCTGCTGTTCAAGATTTATGCCGACGTTGATGTGTTCGACATTGAGCTCGACATCAAGAAGCCCGAGACTCTGATTGAGGTCATTAAGACCATGGAGCCGACCTTCGGAGCCATCAATCTGGAGGACATCAAGGCCCCCGAGTGCTTCATCGTGGAGCAGCGTCTGCGCGAGGAAATGAACATTCCCGTATTCCACGACGACCAGCACGGTACCGCCGTTATCTCCGGTGCTGCTCTGCTGAATGCCGCTCACCTGACCGGCCGTCTGCTGCAGGACATGAAGTGCGTGGTTTGCGGTGCCGGTGCTGCCGGTATTGCCTGTGCCAAGTTCTACATGGCTCTCGGTATTCGTCGCGACAATATCTTCATGTTCGACTCCAAGGGCCTTATCCACACCGGGCGTCTGGACCTTCACCCCACCAAGGCTATGTTCGCCCAGACAGAAGACTGCACGCTCGAGGTGGCTCTGCAGGGCGCCGATATCTTCCTCGGTCTGTCCAAGAAGGGCCTGCTGAAGCCCGAGATGGTCAAGAGCATGGCTCCCAACCCCATCATCTTTGCCTGCGCCAACCCCGACCCCGAAATCACTTACGAGGAGGCCAAGGCTGCCCGCCCCGACTGCATCATGGGTTCCGGTCGCAGTGACTGGCCGAACCAGGTGAACAACGTAAGCTGCTTCCCCTACATGTTCCGTGCCGCTCTCGACATGCAGGCTACCTGCATTAACGAGGCTATGAAGATTGCCGCTTCCCGCGCGCTGGCTGACCTTGCCCGTGAGGACGTGCCCGCCGAGGTGGTTGCCGCCAACGGTGGTGTGGGGCTGAAGTTCGGTCGCGATTACGTGATTCCCAAGCCCTTCGACCCGCGCATGATTGAGTACCTTGCCCCCGCTATTGCCGAGGCCGCGGTTATCTCCGGCGTTGCCCGCCGTCCCATGCCCGACAAGGAGGCTTACAAGGCTGAGCTGAAAGCCCGTGTGCAGAAGGTGCACGAGCGTACTCACGCTCTGGTGGACAGCTACAAGGCTTAACCTCTTCAGTTGTCGTCAGTGCCATGAACACGAAATACTTCAGGGCGCTGGCGCCGCTCATTCTTTCTGTGGCCTTCTCTGCATGTGGTGATGCAGAGAAGGCTGCTCCGTCTACTCCCGAGGCGATGTATGCTCGCGCTCAGGAATTGCTGAAACCCAATGTGGAGGGAGATGCCTCCGACTTTGCCGGTGCGATGCAGTGGTTGACCCGTGCCGCTGAGGGCGGCTGGAAACAGGCTCAGCTAGACCTCGGTGGTGTTTATCTGGAAGGTGGCAAGGGGGTGACGTCTGACCCGGTGCAGGCCTTCGACTGGTTTACCCGTGCTGCAGCTCAGGGAAGTGCCGAGGCGGAGTTCTATCTGGGGCATATTCTTTACAATGGTCTGGGACGTGCTGCCGACAAGCCTGCCGCCATGGCGCATTGGCGCAGGGCTGCCGATGCCGGCATTGGCGAGGCGCAGTACCGACTGGCACACCTGCTGCTGCAGGATTCCGCCACCGTGGCAGAAGGCCTGCAATTACTGCAGAAGGCAGCCGCTGCACCTGCTCCCAAACTGGCGGCTCAGGCTGCCTGCGATTTGGGCAATATCTGTGCCAAGGGGCAGCATGGTGTGGCTGTCGATATGCAGAAGGCTGCCGAATGGTACGCGCGCGCAGCACGTGGCGGCAATTCCCGCGCGCAGTTGGTGTATGCTATCATGCTCCTTTCCGGTGACCCCATCGAGGCAGACCCGCAGAAGGGCATGGCCATGCTGCGACTTTCAGCCGGTCAGGATAATCCGCAGGCCATTGCTTTGCTTATCAATTTGCTGCGTAACAGCGATGATGCCGAGGCCAACGAGGAGGAGGCCGCAGCTTGGGCCACCCGACTGGAATCGCTGCGCAAGAAGTGACTATACCCCCAATCCCCAAGGCGTCAGCCTTGGTCTTCACTCTGCGCGCAGCGCAGTCTTCACCACCGTGCGCAGCACGGTTCTTCACCGCGGGCAAAGCCCGCTTTTCACCCAGCCGAAGGCTGTTAATAGACCTTTATTCATTATCCGCGAGCGAAGCAAGCCATACTCTTCACCCGCGCTTGCGCGGGTTCAATGGTAGCGCCACTTGCGTGGCGAGGAGAGGAAATTGAAAGTTCGGACTTCGCCTCACGGTGAAGAACGGCCGGAGCCGTGGTGAAGAACTGCCCGCCGGGCGGTGGATATTTTAACCGCAAATTGTCCATATCTCTATCATCGCGCTTTCCGCCAGAACTCGGCGGCTTGCTTGCGGCGGGCAGGGGTGACATAGCGCGTGCGCAGCAGGGTGGCATCCCGGTGGCCCATTTCGAGTTGGAGGGTGGCTAAATCTTTGTAATGTGTCGCATAATAGCTGGCGAAGGTGTGGCGACAGACATCCGGCACCCAGTGGGTGAAGCCTGCCGCCCGTCGCAGCGCCAGCCATCGCTGTTGCCAACCTCGGGGAATATGCCGTTCCTGTGGGGGCAGGGCGCTGATACCCCTCAGCGGCACCACGCGTCCGCCGCCTGTCTTGCTCTTGTGCGGGCGTATGATGACCGTGCCTTCCTCCCAGCAGAAGTCATTGTCGCTCAGTCGGCTCACCTCCGTGGGGCGTATGCCGCTGTAGAGCAGGAGGTGGAGGGATAATTTCATGGCTCGATGCTCCGGCTGCTCGGCGGTGTGCTTCAGCTGCTCCACCATGTCGGGTGTCAGCGGCTCAATCGGGCGTTCTGTCACGCGCGGTACTTCAATGCGCGACACCGGGTTGCTGTCGCACCATTCCTGGCGTATCCCGTACGAGAACACGCTGCTCAACATCGCCCGCCCCTTCACATAGCAGCTCTTGCTGTGCCCGAATGCCGCCTGCAGGATACGCCGGCATTGCGCGGTAGTCATCGCTCGCAGCGGCATGTCAGCGGCACCTTCTACCCGCAGAATGCGCCGGAAATTGTACCGTAAATCGCGCAACGTCGTCTTCCGGCAATCCCGCCGTGCTTCGATGCTCGCCCATCCCGCCTCCTCCAGCGTGCAGGTGTTTTCCCGCTGTTCCATTGACTCAATACCCAGATCCACAATCCGGTAGCATTGTTCCAATGCCCCGAGCGTCGGAGTTTCGCAGGCGCGAGCCTCGCCACAGCCGGAAAGGTACCCTTTCCGACGAAGCCGGGCCACCACCGCACAGGCCACCTGCGCCGCCTCCAGTACATCAATCCCCGTGCTCCGCAGCAACTCCAGCGCTGCCAGCTCACGCCTGCGCTCGCTCGTCTCCCCGCCTCGCGGGCCTTTCTTTGTTAATTCTGTGTGTGTTGTGGTCATAATCATTCCTAAAGATGAAGTCAAGAATAAAACTGTTTTTGTCTTAAAATGCTTACTTTAGAGTATAATGCTGGGAGGCTTTTTATTCAAAAAAATCAGGCTGCTTCACCGCGATTGTAACACGGTAAAAGCCTTATGTTTAAATGTTAGCGTACATCTTTAGGAAAGAGTACCCTCCCGTAGGGAGGGTAGGTTAAATACTGCTTGTGAGCCCCATGAAATTAGTAACTTCCGGGGTGATATGGCAGATAATATAGCTTCTACTCAAAAATCTAAGAAAAAGGGGAAAACAACAGTAAAAGAAGAGCGACTGGAGGATATCCTCTTCAGTTGTCGTAATCATCTGCGTGGACGCGCCCCGATGACCGACAAGCGAGATCTGCTCCTTACTCTGGTATTCCTTAAGTTCATTGGAGACCGGTTCAATGCCCGGAAAGCTGAAATTTTAGCAGAAAATGCCGATGAACCAGGGCTCGCGGAAATTGCTGTAAAAACGGCATCCTTCTACAAGCAAGCAGGTATCTTCTTCCTGCCCGAAGATTGTTTGTGGAGTGAATTGGTAAAGACAGAATCCCGCAATATGGCAGTGGCTTTCGATACAGCGATTGCCAAGCTGGAACAAAATGAGGAGAAGCTCCGCAACGCTTTGCCTCAGCAGATTTTCACCAAAACAGCATTGGAACCCGGAGTCATCAAGTCGGTAGTGGATGATATCAATCGTATTGACCCGGCAAAGTTCACGGAAAAGGACCTTATCGGTCGTGTATATGAATATTTCTTGCAAGCCTTCTCCATCAATGCTGATAAGGAGGAAGGCGAGTTCTACACGCCACATAGTATCGTGGAACTGATAGCCTCCTTGATTGAGCCTTTCGACGGCACTATCTATGACCCGTGCTGTGGCTCCGGTGGCATGTTCGTACAAAGTGCCAAGTTCATCGAGGCTCACGGTGGCAACACTCAAAATGTGACTGTTTACGGGCAGGAGTCCGAGCCAAGTACCTTCCGACTGGCCAAGATGAATCTGGCTGTGCGTGGCATTTCTTACCACCTTGGAGATAAGGCGGCATCCACGTTTACGAATGACCACCATAAGGACAAGCGGATGGACTACATTATGGCGAATCCGCCTTTCAATCTGAAGAAATACTGGAGCTCTCAACTGGATGATGACCCAAGGTGGGGTGACTATGGCATCCCGCCGGACAGCAATGCCAACTATGCCTGGATTCTGCACATGCTTTCTAAGCTGGATGCCCGGCATGGTGTTGCCGGTTTCCTGCTGGCCAATGGTGCGCTGGACGATAGCGACACCTTAGCCATTCGCCGCAAGCTGTTGGAGAATGACAAGGTGGAAGCCATCATTGTGTTGCCTCGTAATATGTTCTACTCCACCGATATCAGCGTTACTCTCTGGATTCTGAACAACAACAAAAAGGGTGGCAAGTGGCATGGTCGTCAGCTCCGTAACCGAGAGCATGAGTTCCTTTTCGTAGACCTCCGCACATGGAATACCAACATATACGAGAAGAAATATGTGGAACTCACGTCCGAACAGATAGAGGAAGTGTGCCAAATCTATCACAACTGGCAGATGCTTGAAAACGAAGACAAGCCCGCAACTTATGCCTGCCCGGAGCTCTACTATTCTGCCGGAATCAAGGAGGTGGAAGAAAAGAACTGGAGTCTTGCCCCCAGTCGTTATATTGAGTTCGTTGACCAGGATGAAGCCTTGGATTTTGATGCAGTGCTTCAAGATATCGGAGCTCAGTCGTCAGAGATTATTAAGCGACAGTCTGAAAATCAGGAAAAGTTAATCGCAGCTTTCAAAACTTTAGGATATGCCTTCTGAAGTAACTTATATGCGAATGGGGGATTTGATTATTCTCCAAGATAAGGTGAATTCCGATAATTGCGATTATCCGGTTCTGGGGCTCAATAAGGATAAAAATTTTATGCCCACAGTGGCTAATATTAATGACGTCAATCTCCAAAAATATAAAATCGTAGAAAAAGGATGGTTCGCTTTCAGTGGAATGCAGACAGGGCGAGATGTCTGTATCCGCATTGCTCGCTATACCGATGAAAGTCCGTCTCTCATATCACCTGCGTATACTACATTCACTATTCGTGACAAGGTGGAAGAGACGGAGATTTCCTCTGCCTATGTGTTCCTGTTCTTCAATCGAGAGGAATCGGATAGATATGGGGCCTTCATTAGTGATTCCAGTGTAAGAGCAAATCTCGATTGGGCTCGCTTTTGTGATATTGAAATCCCGGTTCCGGATATCGAGATTCAGCGGCAGCTTGTCGATGTTTGGGAGGGGCTTAACGGACTTAAAGTTGACAATGATGCCCAAGCCGAGCCTCTCATGGGGCTGTGCATGAGTTACCTCAAAAAGTTGAGAGTTGAATACCATCATGTTGCCATTGGGAAATTCATTAGAGATTTTGATGAACGTAACTTGCAGGGGGCCGATTTGCCAGTATTGGGATTAAACAAGGAAAAAGTGTTTATTCCGACGGCTGCTAATCTGGAGGGTGTTGACCTTAAAAAATATAAAGTTATTCGAAAAGGCAACTTTGTTTTCAGTGGTATGCAGACAGGTCGAGATGAGTGTATCCGATTGAGCTTGTATTCTGAGCAGTCTCCTGCTCTAGTTTCTCCGGCTTATACCACTTTTACCATAGATTCCGAAAGAATTATACCTGAGTTTTTCTATCTTCTGTTTCTTAGGAAAGAAATGGATAGATATGGAGCGTTCATTAGTGATTCCAGCGTGAGAGCAAATCTCGACTGGCCTCGATTTAAGGATATCGCTATTCCCGTTCCACCAAAGTCCATTCAACAAGCCATTGTCGATATTTACAAATGCGCCAAGGAAAGCAAAGCCATCTCCACCGAAGCGGAAAAGCTCCGCAAGGCGGTAGCTCCGGCGTTGATTCAAAAAGCGATTCATTACTAACTACCCCAAAATCAGGAAATGAAAGGTAAATATTACGAAAGCGAGTACGAAGAATCGGTCGTAAAGCTTCTGCAGCAAGTTGGTTGGGATTATACCCACTGCAGTGAATTGCACAACCGCAAAATCACTGAACCGCTGTTGTTGGAAGATTTGACCCTGTATCTTCATGACCGCTACGAAAGCGCTGGATTGTCCGAAACCGATTTCCGACAAATTATCGCCAATATTCTGAATGTCAGCGGCACCAGCGATTACTCCTCGCTGAAGAAAACTGTCAATTTGTATAGGGACGGATTTGATTTCATTCCCACCTATCCCGGGGCTCTACCTCTGAAACTGGAATACATCGACTTTGATCACCCGGAACGCAACTATTTCCGCGTTGTCAATCAGTTTGAAATGCTTCAGGGCCAGCAAGTCCGTATTCCGGACGTAATGCTCTTCATCAATGGCATTCCCGTCTGTATCTTTGAGCTGAAGAATCCCACAGATGCGAATGCAACCATCCGCGATGCACATACTCAGATTACCGTTCGTTATCGCCGTGACATCCCTCTGCTGCTCAAGTATTGTGCCTTGGCTTGTATCAGCGATGGCAGCAATTCGAGGCTGGGCAATACTGTCACCAACTACGAGTATTTCTATGCCTGGAAGAAGGTCGAGAACGAGGATACTCCCTCCAAGGGTGTGGGGGAGCTTGAATCCCTTATTCAAGGTGCTTTGACACCGACACGTATATTGGAAATTCTTCGTGACTTCGTCTATTTCCCGGACACCGCACCCGGAGAAGAAGAAAAGGAGATTGAAATCGTATGTCGCTACCCTCAGTTTTTTGCTGCCAAAAAATTGCAGGCGCATGTATTACAGCATCTGCGCAGCGTAGGCGGAGATGGTAAGGGAGGCACCTATTTCGGCGCAACGGGCTGCGGCAAGACCTACACCATGTTGTTCCTGTCTCGCTTGCTGGCTATGCGTAGCAAGCAGCATCTCGGGAATCCCACGATTCTGCTTATCGTAGACCGCGAAGATCTGGAGAATCAGGCGGACAAGCAATTCAGCAAATCGACCGAATATCTTGGTAGCAACTCGGTGCGCACTATTAAGAATCGCGCGGATCTGTCCACAGAACTGACGACCAACAAGGGCGGTGGCTTCTATGTGACCACCGTCCAGAAGTTCATAGAATCGACAGGTCTGCTCAGTGAACGAGCCGATATCATTTGCCTGAGCGATGAGGCCCACCGTACCCAGACCAACACGGGAAGCAAACTGGTTATTCGAGACAAACAGGATGCCTCCGGCAACACGGAGAATCTGGGAGCCTTTATCTCATACGGATTTGCCAAGTATTTGCGCGATGCTTTGCCCAATGCCACGTATGTGGGATTCACCGGAACCCCCATTGACGAGACTATCCATGTATTCGGTGAAGTGGTGGATAAGTACACCATGCTGCAATCGCAGGAAGACGGCATCACCGTGCCGATTAAATATGACCCTCGACTGATTCGTGTATTCCTGAACAGAGAGCAGGCCTGTAAGATAGAGGAATACTACAAGCAATGCGAAACTGATGGAGCGAAGCCGGAGGACGTGGATAAGAGCAAAAAGGCCATGAGCAGTCTGGATGTGCTGCTGGGGGATGAGGATATCTTGCGCCGCCTGGCTACGGATATCATTCTCGACTATGAACGACGCTGCGATGAACAGCCGGATTGCTTGCTGAAGGCCATGGTGACGTGCAGTGAACGCCACATAGCCGTGAAGCTCTACAACATAATCAAGGAGCTAAAGCCGGATTGGTGCCAACCCGTGAAGGCCTTGCATGAAGAAGAACTCAGTGCAGAGGAACTGAAAAAGCTCACAGCTGTTCCTTTTGTCAACGTGGTAGCCACTGCCGACCAGGATGATCCTAAGGATATGATTGAGGTTCTGGGGGATGATAAGCGGCGCAAGATGCTGGACAAGGAGTATAAGAGCGAAAGCTCCAATTTCCGCATAGCTATCGTGGTGGACATGTGGATTACCGGCTTCGACGCTCCGCCCCTGACGATATTGTACAATTACAAACCGCTCCGGAAGCATACCCTTATCCAGACCATCAGCCGCGTGAATCGCGTATACAAGGGCAAGGAGTTTGGCTATGTGGTGGACTACATTGGCATCCGAGAAAACATGAAGGAAGCCATGAAGCGGTATGGAGGTGACGGTGGCACCAAAGTGGAAGACATCGAAGCCGCTCACGATGTCGTAGCTAATCAACTGGATATCTTGAGGAAGAGGCTCAGTGCGGTTGATTTTGCTCCCTTCTTTGGGGACAATGCTTTGGCTCGCCTAATGTTCTTACAGACGGCAGCGGAATACATCCTTGCGAATAGCGTTAAGGAAAAGGGCAAGACTTCATTCGAGACAAGCTTCAAGGGACACGTTCGCAGACTGAAAAGCGCGTATTCCATTTGCAGCCCTGCCGGTGTGCTCTCTGACGAAGAAACCGCATGGAGCCAATGTTTCATGGGAATTTGTGCATTCCTGAGCAAAATCACTGACTCTCAACTGGATGTGATCACCATGAACAAAGCCGTGGAGCAGATGGTGAGGGAAGCCATTATGTGTGGCGGCGTGGAAAACGTGATGGATCTGGCCTCTGTGGAGGAAAACATCTACGAAGAGAAGTTCTTGCAGGAATTGGAGAATGTGAAGCTGCCCTGTACGAAGTTCCAGATGTTGGTGAAATTGCTTAATCGTGCCATCAAGGAGTATGGCAAGACCAACAAGGTGCGAGCTGAGCACTATGAAAAGCTACTGGCTCAGACCATAGACGAATACAACACCCGCGACAAGCTGGATTTCACCAACAAAGTGGCCAGAGATACTGTCGATGCCGTAAGCTCTGTGGTGGAAGAAAAAGTCAAATCCCTTACCGAGCAACTTTTGGAATTGTTCCGTAGCCTGAACACAGACAAAGCAGAGTTCCGCAAGCTCGGTATCACGTTCGAGGAAAAAGCCTTCTATGATATTCTCGTAGAGCTTCGAGATAAGCATGGATTCGAGTACGAAGATTCCCGTTGCATTGACCTTGCCCGCAAGATTAACGAGCTGATATCCGATACCGCCATCTATGCAGACTGGCTCAATAATGACAATCTGAAGAGCAAGCTGTCCAGCAACCTGCTGAAGACTATCTACAAGGCCGGATATCCGCCGGAATGGAGTGAGGAGATATTCAACAAGGTGCTGGCTCAGGTCGAGAACTTCAAGCGTTATGAGTACAATCGTGTCGAAGAGAAATACCTTGTGGCCGCTGAACGGGATTTGACCCGCGACGTGTAGAAGGTCTGATTTGAATAATCTTAATAATATGTTTAATAATAAACAAGAAGAAAACGAGTATGGCTTTACCCTGTATCGTATGTATGATATTTCTGGTAGGTCAAGACTTGTGAGGGATGATTTGGAACGCGGTTTCGCGGCAGACAAATTTACGCTTAAACTTTATCTCGATATTATCCGACAGGAACAACCCATAAGCATCGAAGACTTGAGCAAAAGAGTTGCCCCTCTGTATGGCGGCGGAAAAATTACTCAAGGGTTTATAAGTTCTGTTAAAGGAATCGTACGAAGACAGTTACGTAATGAGGTAATTATTTATCGAGATGAGTTTGTCTGTTGTTCAGATTATTCAAAGGTACATGTAAGGTTCAGAACAGAAGATGGTTATCATGCTCGAGGTATTAAGAGTATCTGCCATGAAGAAATAATGCAGGCTTTGAAAGAGGTGATAAAATACAGATTGGCTTCTGAAGAATTTATTCTTAAAGAAACGTCACGGGCTCTGGGATTTCAAAAAAAAGGCGCGGCTATTCAGAAACGTTTGGATGAGGCTTTGAAGTGCATGGTAAAACGTGGCGATATAAAAATAGACTATGTTGTGAGGTCGAATGTGCCTGCTTCTTTCAGATATCGAATGGGGGATTATAGTAAGGACGGGAGGTCGACCTTTACTCCACAAGGGCTTAAAGCAGAGAATAAAATAACAAATATAACATCTAATGAAAATAGTTCTGAGGAAGTTGCTAAATGTGGAGCCGGTGTTGTGAAATCTTCTACTGAAGAACCAAAGTTCAGTATTTTTGAACGCGCAGAAATAGCCTTGGGATATATATTTATAAAGCCTTCTAAGTCAAATATACAATATTCCGAATACAGTATATCTAGATCTCAATTTAGAAAATTAAGGAAGTTAGGACTAATTTGTAAATTCCAATTCCCAGGCAAACGTATTGTCTCTGTTAGTGGAAAAGTGCTTCTGGATAATGTTCGTTTACATGGTAAAGAAAGAAGATTTACAATCAAAATCTATCATGCTAGTAGACTGATTGAAATTGAAGTTAATGGTAAATGCAGGATAATAGGTAAGGTTGAAGAGGATAGTGAGTATAATGAAGCTGTTACCAGTGAAAATGAAAAGAAAGAAATCGGAAAAGAGGATAAAATACTTAAATCCTCCCAATCCAACGCATGCGAGTCTCAGAATATAGCAGGGGAAGATACGCGTCTAAATAAAGGTGAAGTTAAAATGACTAGTGAGTTGGAAGAATTTATTATGTCTTTTTTGTGGTAAAGCAATATAATATTCAACATCCAAAATTCAACCTCCAAAATACAAAGAGGCCGCAGTCAGAACTGACTGCGGCTCTTTGTGTATGCTGGTTCTACTTACTATTTGGTTTACTTAGAAAAGTAGCGCTTGAGGAGGCCATCGAAGCCCTTGCCGTGGCGAGCCTCGTCCTTGCACATCTCGTGCACGGTGTCGTGAACGGCATCGTAGCCGAGCTCCTTGGCGCGCTTGGCAATCATGAGCTTGCCGTTGCAGGCACCGAACTCAGCCTCGGCGCGCATGGCCACGTTCTTAGCGGTGCTGTCGGTGAGTACCTCGCCCAGCAGCTCGGCGAACTTGGCGGCGTGCTCGGCTTCCTCGAAGGCGTAGCGGCGGAACGCCTCGGCCACCTCAGGATAGCCCTCGCGCTCGGCCTGACGGCTCATGGCCAGGTACATGCCAACCTCGCAGCATTCGCCGGTAAAATTGTCGCGCAGACCCTGTACGATTTCCGGGTCCAGACCCTTGGCCACGCCTACGCGGTGCTCGTCGGCATAGACCTTCTCGGCACCCTCCTCGATTTCGATGAAGGTGTCAACCCCGCATACGGGGCATACTTCAGGCATGGTGTCGCTCTCGATGACTTCCCCGCAGATGGTGCACTGGTACTTCTTCATGATTGTGTATGTAAGTTAAATTGGTTTGTCTGTGTGTGTGCTGTGTGTGTCTGCCTGTTTGCAGGTGACACGCAAAATATAGCGGAAAAATAGGGATTTGTCAATAGAAAAGATTAGAAAGATTCTAAAAAGCGCGATTTTTTTTGTTAAACATGACAGAAGTGGGGGAAAATCTTGCCAAAATAGGAGGGATGTAGTAGAATAGGGAGCGATGAGAAGACCACCAATACCCGGGTTGGTGCTGGCAGATGGCTGGCTGGCACCGTATGAGCGAGAGATAAAGGGCCGCATGCGCCTGTACGATGGGCGCCTGCAGAGCCTGTGCCGTCGCTACGGCTCATTGCTGGAGTGTGCGAACGGCTTTGAGCGACTGGGCTTCAACCGCGATGCCGCGACGGGAGAGTGGGTATACCGCGAATGGGCGCCGGGCGCGCGCGGATTGTACCTGATAGGAGATTTCAACGGCTGGGATCGTGGGGCACACCCCATGGAGCAGAACAGCGACGGCGTGTGGGAACTGCGCCTGCCGGCCGAGGCTCTGCAGCATGGCCTGCGCGTGAAGGTGCATGTGGTCGGCGCTGACAACGTGGGGAAGGACCGCATACCGGCATGGATTCGCTATACCGTGCAGGACCCGAGCAGTTTTGACTACAGCGGTGTCATCTGGGCGCCGTCAGAGAGCTATAAATGGAAGAACACGCGCTGGAACCCATCGAACGTGAAAGTGCCCTTTATCTACGAGGCACACGTCGGCATGGCCGATGAAGAAGAGCGCATCCACAGCTACCGCGAGTTTGCCGACAACGTGTTGCCTCGCGTGGCAAAGCTGGGCTACAACGTCGTGCAGCTCATGGCCATTCAGGAGCACCCGTACTATGGCTCGTTCGGCTACCATGTCTCCTCATTCTTTGCGCCCTGCAATCGCTTCGGCACGCCGGATGACCTGAAATACCTCATCGATACCGCCCACGGATTGGGTATTGCCGTGTTGCTGGATGTGGTGCACTCCCACGCTGTGAAGAACGTGGCCGAGGGACTCAACAATTTCGACGGCTCCGGCGGGCAGTACTTCAATGCCGGCAAGCGAGATGCCTTCCACCCCGACTGGGACAGCTGCTTGTTCGACTACGGCCGTACCGAGGTAATCGAGTTCCTGCTCAGTAACCTGCGCTGGTGGTTGCAGGAGTACCATTTCGACGGCTTCCGTTTTGATGGCGTGACCAGCATGCTCTACCTGCACCACGGCCACGAGCCCTTTACCGACCTCGGCTGCTACTTCAACACACAGGTGAATGTAGATGCCGTGGTGTACCTGCAGCTGGCCGCCACGCTGGTGCAGCAGGTGCGCCCCGGTGCCTTCGCTATTGCCGAGGATATGTCGGGCATGCCCGGGCTCTGCCGCCCGGTGGATGAAGGCGGGTTCGGCTTCACGCACCGTCTGGCCATGGGCCTGCCTGATTACTGGATTAAGATACTCAAGGAGAAGAAGGACGAGGAATGGAGTGTGGGGGATATCTGGTACACCCTCATCAATCGCCGCTACGGCGAGCCCAATATCGCCTACGCCGAAAGCCACGACCAGGCGCTGGTGGGGGACAAGACCATTGCCTTCCGCCTGATGGATGCCGAGATGTACACCCACATGAGCTGCAGCACGCCAAGCGTGGTGATTGACCGTGGTATGGCCCTGCACAAGATGATTCGACTGGCGACACTGTCCGCCGGCGGAGAGGGCTGGCTCAACTTCATGGGCAATGAGTTCGGGCACCCTGAGTGGATTGATTTTCCGCGCGAGGGTAATGGTAATTCCTACAAATACTGCCGCCGTCAGTGGGGGCTGGTGGACAACGAACTGCTGCGCTACCGGCATCTGAATGCCTTCGACCGAGCCATGGTCGACCTTGCCAAGCGCACCGATTTGTTGTCGGCACCGCCTGCGCGTCCGCTCAATATGGACGAGAAGAACCAGGTCATGGTCTTTGAACGCGCTGGGCTGGTCTTCGTCTTCAACTGGAATGCGGATAAGGCCATACCGGACTACAAGTTCCCGGCTCCTGCGCATGGGGAATGGAAAGTCGTGCTGGATTCCGATGCCGCAGAGTTCGGCGGTCTTGCCCGACAGGACAGCAGCGTGAAACACTTTACCGACAAAACTCAGCACCTCTCGCTCTACCTGCTGCCGCGCACCGTCATGGTGCTGGCCAGAGCTTATCGCGGTGGGTGGATGAGATAACGACGCTTGCGGTAAATGAAGTACTTACTCATAAGCGATGGTATCTAGTCAGGGCGCATCCCTCATTTGCTCTATCGTGGGTATTGTGCTCGGGGTTAATGTAGCATTCATTTTGAGCTGAGTGAACAGGTATATACAGGAGCCGGAATTTTATGAGCGAGCCCGAGCCCGTCGTATGGAGCTGCGCCGGCAGTATGGTAACGAAATCACCCCGGCAGATGAAATGCTGCAGCTGGCTTATGATGAAAAAGACGACGCCGAGCTGCTGAAGGCCATTGCCGATGGCGCTAACCCCGATGTGCTGTCGAGCGATTGGGTGTATCCTATTCTGACCAAGGCTATTGAGGACGGCCGTCCCGAGGTGACGGAACTGCTGCTGGATGCCGGAGCTGACCCGACGATACGGGATAACGACCTGCTGTGGGCACTGTGCGAGACCGGGAATGCACGCTTGCTGCGTCGCGTGTTGAGCGACTATGACGTGCTGCCCATCAAAGATATCGCTGACTATATTGAGCATGTTATTGAGAATGGCCACTTAGATTGCCTGCGCGAGCTACGGGCAGCCGGCGTTGATTTGCTGGCCCATGACGGCAGGGCACTCTGTCGCGCGTGCTTAGCCAACGAGCACGAGATTGTAGCCTATCTGCTGCACGAGTGCGGTGCCGAGCTTGAGCTGGAGTACGACGACTGGAGCCCCCTGTTTTATGCTGCACAGGGCAATTCCATGGAGAGTGCGCGCATCCTGCTCGAAGCCGGGGCAGACCCGACCCATGAGGATATAGCCGGCCGTACGCCCATGAGCTGGGCGGCGTCGAAGAACATGCTGGGCTTATTGGAACGTTACGACAGGAAGTAAACAATTTTATGAAGAGAGTCAAACGAATCATTATCTGTGCAGCTGCGGCACTTCTTACCCAGTGCTCGCCCTTTGAAACGCCGGTCATTGTGTATCCGTCTCAGGAAATGCCGGCTGAGTTCTGCTACCTCGATAGCGTGGCGCCGAGTGTGCGAGTGGACTTGAAATACAGCGGGTGTGATAATTTTGTGGGGCGCCCCATTGCCGGGTATGAGGGGCAGCGTGCCATTCTGCGCAAGGATACAGCTCAGGCCATCAAGCGCGCGGCTGATATTTTGGCGAAGGAGGGCCTCGGCCTGCTGGTGTGGGATGCCTATCGCCCCTCCGGTGCCATGCGTGATTTCCGCCGCTGGTCCCGCACGGCGGATGAAAGCATGAAAGCGCGCTTTTACCCGAATATCACCAAGCAGGGGATATATGACGGTAAGTACATAGGCTCCATTTCCGAGCACAGCTGGGGGATTGCCGTGGATATCACTTTGGTGGACCTGCGCACCGGTCAGGAACTCGATATGGGCGGGCACCATGATTTGCTCGATGTGTCATCTGCCACCGTTAGCCCGCTCATTACCGCCAAACAGCAGGCTAACCGATTGAAACTCAGAGATGCTATGGCCGCTGCCGGTATGCGCAACTACAGCAAGGAGTGGTGGCATTATTTCCTGGCAGAGAAGGGTACCCTCTACTCCTATAACTTTGCTGTGCGCGATGACTTGCTGCCTACCCCGTAAAAAAACGCGTAAAGACAGTTTATGGGCTTGAAATTAGTCAAATTTTCTTTATAATTCCCCCAGAGTTATGCATGCGATGTTCATATTAGCCGAGGCCGCCAAGACGGCAGAATCCGCAAAAGGTTTTGAAATTACGGAGATTTTCGTGAAAGGCGGTCCGTTGATGTACGGTCTGCTGGGGCTTTCTTTCATTGCCCTGATGGCCGTGTTCGTGTGTCTGTGGACGACCCGCGCCTCTGCCGTGCTGCCTCGCGATATCGTGCTTTCTGTTGAGTCATACATTCGTCGTAAGGACTACGGTGGTCTGCTGAGCCTTTGCGAACGAGACGGTTCCAGCTTTGCACGTACTGTGCATGTGATTGTGATGTTCATGCAGCGTAACCTGCGTGCCAATATGGACGCCGTGCGCGAAGTGGCCTCTGCCGAGGCTACTCGTCAGGCCAACATCCTGACCCGCCAGATTAACTGGCTGTCCGATATCGGTTCTATCGCCCCCATGATTGGTCTGCTGGGTACCGTGCTCGGCATGATGTCCACCTTCTGGGAAATGGCTCAGGGTAACTTCGAGGGTGTTAAGCAGATGCAGATGGCCAGCGGTATTTCCGAGGCTATGATTACGACTGCCGGCGGTCTGGTGCTCGCCATTCCCTGTATGCTGGCCTACGCTGTGTTCCGTAACCGCATTCAGAAGCACATCACCGATATGGAGGTGGCCGTGACCCACATCCTCTCCGTGCTTGCTGTGCAGGCCGACCGCGAACAGCGCTTCGGTAATGTCTCGCAGAAGGGTGCTCGAACTGAGCAGATGGATGATGATGAGTATTGATAACGCTCTGTCGCCTACATGAAAATCAATGCCAAGATTCCGGAGCCAATCGGCTTTCAGCTGGCACCCATGCTTGATGTGGTGTTCCTGCTGCTCATCTTCTTCGTGGTGACGCAGAAGTTCATCCTCAACGAGCAGGACCTGAAGGTTAAGGTGCCCACCGCCTACGACTCCTCCAAGCCTGAGCCCCGTGCCATTGATGAAATGATTATCAATGCCCGCGAGAATGAAAAGGGTGAATTGGTGGTGACTATTGACCGAGTGGAGTTTACCTTGGAGCAGCTCAAGAACTTGCTGCGCCAGCAGGTGCTGGTCAATGAACATCAGCCGGTGCGTATTCGCGGCGATGCCGAAATGCGCTGGCAGAAGGTGGCCGACGTGATTTCAACCTGTACTGCTGCAGGTGTGTACAACGTCAGCTTCTCCAAGCAGCTGCCCAAGTCTTCCGAAGCGCCCAAGGCCGCAGAATAGCGACCTTGGGGCATTTAACGTATAACTACTGATAGCTTTGCCCCGGGTGAAGCCATGATATAATCCTGACCAGATATGATGATGATGAACAAAAGCTTTATATGTCTGACGACTCTGTCCCTGCTGTGTGCACCTGTGGTGGTGGGGCAGGCTGCAGATGACGAAGATGCCCTTACCGTTGATCGCGAGGCCGATTCTTATGCCATTGCTGAGCACCTTTACCGGCAGGCTCGACAGGCCGGCATGGACAACCAGTCCCGTCGCATGGGGCTGGCTCGTGCGGCATTGCTCTTTGGTGAGTTCGTGAAGGAGTTCCCGTCTTCGCCCAATGCTGTTAAGGCGCACTACATGCAGGCTATCTGTCTGGAGGAAGCCGGTGACAGAGCCGGTGCCGATGTTGTGCTGGAGCAGGTCGCGGCACGCAAGAATGGCGGTGAGTTTGCCGCAGCTGCTGCTTACAATCTGGCTACTCAGGCAGCATCCCGCAACCTGTGGGAGCGTGCTCGCAATTATTTCCGCATCACCCTGCAGGAAAGTAAGCGTGCCGACATGCGCAACGATGCTACATTTCGACTTGGGCGTGCCTACCTTCAGCTTGGTCAGAAGAATGAGGCTGAGACCTGCTTTAACCAACTGAGCTCTTCACAAGGGGTGAACCCTGTGATTGTCAACGCCTCGCTTTATGCCCTTGCTCAGATGAAGACTGAGGCTCGTCAGTACGAGGAAGCCTACGGGCTTTTCCGCCGTCTGTTGGAACGCTCCGATGTCGATGCCGCCATGCGTGGTACTGCTACAGTGCAGGCTGCACGTCTGGCCACTCAGTTGAAGAAGACAGATGAGGCTCATAATTACTACTCCAGCCTGGAAGGAATGGCCGGCATGGAGAAGTACAATGGTGAGGTATTGATGCATAAGCTGCAGAACCTTTACCGTAACCGAGATTACAATGCCGTGGTGGCTCTGGTTGTAAGCGACAGAACTCTTCTGGATGACCCGGAGAAGGAAGCCTTGCGCTCCCTGATTGTGGGCCAGTCCTATATGGAGCTGAAGCGCTATCAGGATGCCTCCAAATGGTTCTCGGCCGCGGAAGCCAGTAAGCCCGGTACTGCTTTTGCCGCAGATGCCGCTTACCGTCGCCTGATATGCCTGAAGCAAGTCGATAATGCCTCGTTTGTCAAGTATGCCATGGCATTCCTTAAGAGCTATGGTCGCCCCGGAACAGAGACGGCAACCTTGCCCTGTGTGGATTTGGTGCGTCTGATGTATGCTGATCGCATGGTGCTGGGCAGTGCTCAGGAGGCGCTCATGCAGTACGATGCTATTAATTTTGACAACCTCAGCAGCCTGTCTGCTCAGGTTCGCGGCGATGCCATGTACAAGCGCGCTTGGTGTGCTGCACAGGTCGGTAACGCAGACATAAAGGCCATCGATGTGCTGAATGTGTATATGAAGAGTTTCCCCGAGGACGTTCATATGCCCGAGGCTTATGCTCTGCGAGGTGCCTGCTACATGCGCCAGAACAATGTGAGCGCAGCGCTTGCTGATTTCGAGAAGGTTATCAATGATTATCCCCAGTCTCAGTCTGCACCGTCCTGCTTGCAACAGGCCGCACAGGCAGCCAGTGCCGCTAAGGATACGGCTAAGATGATTCACTACTACAAAGAGCTTATTAAGTGCGATAAGCGCTCGGTGAAACCCTCTGCCATTGCTGAGGCTCACTACCTGATTGCCCGTGCTCTGGTGGATAGCAATCCGACCGAAGCGATTGTGCATTTTAAGGAAGCCCGTAACATCAACCCTGACCAGTATGCCTCGTCCGTTGACCTTTGCCTGGTGCAGTGCTACTTTAAGTTGAAGGACATCGATAATCTGCTGCAGGCACTGAAAACACTCGAGAAGAACAATTCTGCCTCGTACAAGGCCTTGCCTGCCGGTGTGCCGCTCTGGTGTGGTTGGATGTGCTATCAGAACAAGAATTATCTGGAGGCCGATAAGTACCTGTCGGATGCGGTCGATCGAGCTCCCCGCGAAAAGTACACCGCAGCTGACGGTAATCAGAAGGAGCGTCCCTCGGTCGAGCCTCTGGTGTGGAAGACCCTGGCTCGCAGCCGACTGGAACTGCGCCAGTTCGAGCGCGGACTGGAGGCGGCAGAGCATTATGTGTCGATGGAGGAACAACCCTATCGAAAGGCCGAGGGTATGCGCGATAAAGCTCAGCTGCTTATCGGTATTCACCGCACTCTGGAGGCTCGTGAGCTCTGCGAGAAGGCAATTGAAATGGGTGTAGACGGTCCGCTGAAGTCCTCCACCTACATTACGCTTGGTGACACCTATTATGCAGAGCGCAATTTTGCAGAAGCTGCAAAGTATTACGGTCGCAGTGCCAACGTGGTGAGTGATAAGGAAATCAAACCGCTCGGTCTTTACAAAGTTGCGGCCGCTTTGCGCCACAGTTCCCGCGCCGGCGAGGCTGCCCAGTATGAGGAAGCCCTGCGGAAGGATTTCCCGAACTGGATGCCCGATGCCAATACCGCCATCTTCGTAAAGATGCACGATAAACAGTAATCGAGACGTTTCATGTTTTATTCTCATGGGGTGAACCGGCGTAAGCGCTGGTACAGAATGCTGAGCATTGGTCAGAAAAAACTTCTGGCCATAGGTATAGTGCTCTTCTTTGTATTGGTTGTAGTCCTGACGGTCTTCATCACCTATACCTGTCGAGCTTGGCAGTATGATTTGGGGCGAGTGGTGCGCGGTAGTTCTGAAAGCGGACTGTATGCCTCGGACAACACGCCACTGTCATCTCTTTCCGGGGGCGTTCTGAAGGTGGTGGAACGAAAGGATCTCCCTCAGGATTTGATCGATGCCTTTGTTGCGCGTGAGGATGAGAAGTTTTTTGAGCATGACGGGGTTGTTTATACCTCTGTTCTCAGGTCGCTCTTGCGGAATATTGTTGCCATGGGCTACGAGCAGGGGGCTTCAACTATCACCATGCAGCTTACTCGCAATGTCTTTGAAATGAACGAAAAGACATTGGACCGTAAGCTGCTGGAAGCCATATTGGCACAGCGTATCGAGAAAGAGTACGACAAAGATACCATTCTGACTCAATATCTGAACCGAATATATTTTGGTCAGAATTGCTATGGTGTGTCAGCTGCGGCTCATCGCTACTTCGGTAAAAATGTTTCGGAGTTGAACCTAGTCGAGTGTGCTACTCTGGCCGGTCTGGTGCGAGCACCGTCACTTTGTAACCCGGTAACAAGCATGGATAACGCTATGGGGGTGAAGCGTGAAACCCTCGGTCGCATGCTTGAAATGGAGTTTATTACTCAGGACGAACATGACCAGGCAGTGAATGAGCCCATTGTTCTTGCAAAGTCTGACAATGATGATGCGCCCGTTGCTTCCTATGCAACGATGTGGGCTCGTCGAGAATTGGAGAACCTGCGCGGTGAACTGGGTGAACAGGTGGGTGGAATTTCCGTTGTGACCAACCTTGATATCGAGCTTCAAAAGCTCGTGGAGATTTCCATGGAGAAGGCTCTTGTTGCCGTGGAGAAACCCGGTAACATACCCGATGCCTGGCTGCCCTACTTGAACGAGAATGAGGATGAGGCGAAACGCCTGCGCAAGTTCTATGATGAGTCTGTGCGCCGCCCCGCTGAAATGAAGGTTCGCGGCACCGATAATGACATGGAGCACATTTTGCAGTGCTGTGTGATGGTGGTCGATTCTCGCCGTAACAACAAGGGTAGGGTGCTTGCTATGGTTTCGGGCCGCAGTGCTGTGGATGGTCGCGATCGCTGGGGTGAGATGTGTATGCCCGGCAATGCGATGGCTCCGTTTTTGTACTCATGTGCCTGTCTGCCCGGCGGAGATAATACACATATTGTAGCCCGCAAGCCGGATGTCACCGGTCGTAGTTTGGGGTACGATGTCGTGCGAGCTGCGTATGAGAAGCTCGGTCTCGACATTGAGTTGCCCGGTAGAGATAAAGAGCTGGCGTTGTATCGTGGCATGTTTAAGATGCGCCGCGTAGACCTTGCTCGTATCCTCTTTGATATTCAGAATGAAGGACGCAATTACAGGTTCAGTATTCTGAATCGAGTCTGGAGTCGTGGCGGTCGAATGTTGTATGCCTTTGACCCGGTTGAAAATGGTGAGTATATTCGTCGCGAAGGTGCCGGTACTGTCGCATCAATACCTCCGTTTATCGTAGAGGACGGCAAGCCTGTTGTGCTCAATGAGACCCTGCCTGAGAACCATGGTAACCTGTGCATGGTATTTAATCATCGCGGTGTAGCTGTGTTTGTGTGGATGGGGTTTGATGATCCCGACGACATGCCCTCCGGCAGCCGAATGAGCGGGCTGATGAAGAAAGCGGCTTATTGCCTGGCCAGTGAGCTACACACGGCGGCCCGCGCTCGATTGAAGGCGCTTGCTGAACATCAGAAATAGTCATGAGCGCCGATTATAAAGCTGAGTTGAACGCTGCTGTCGAGGCTGCTCGTGTTGCAGGCGATTTCCTGCGACAGTGCTTCGATGACCCCAAGATTGTGAATGCTGAGTTCGCTCACGACCTGAAGCTGCAGTTGGATAAAGATACCCAGCAGCTCATTACTCAGCATCTCAGAGCAGCGTTCCCTACGTATTCTGTATTGGGTGAGGAGGGCGAAACCGGGCAAATGTCGGCTGAGGCGGTGTGGATTGTCGACCCCATCGACGGGACTGTCAATTATTTCTACGGCATTCCCTTATTCTGTGTCAGCATTGCGCTGCAGGTAAGGGGGAAAGCGGTGCTTGGCTGTGTATATGACCCGATGCGGGATGAGTGCTATACCGCTGTTGCAGGCTCGGGTGCTTGGTTGAATGGGCGCCCGCTCCGCGTGTCTGCCCGACAGCGCATGGCCGAGGCTGTGGTGTTCATAGGACATGGCCGCCACGATGGTTCCGGAGAGGCCGGCATTCGGCGTTTCGCGCATATATCGGCACAGGTTCGAAAAGTTCGCATTTTAGGCTCAGCGGCTTTGTCTATTTGTTATATCGCCGCGGGGCGTTTCGATGCCTATATTGAAAATCGCATCAACTTATGGGACTTTGCTGCCGCTCGCGTGATTCTGGAGAGTGCGGGTGGGTGCCTGGAGTTTGAACCCGATGGTGTCAGTGCCTATACCGGCTCTGTAATCGCATGGAACGGGGCGTTGCCTATACACGAAGCTCTTCAATTACCTGAATAAAGCTCATGTCAGACAAACTGAAAGGAACAGCGAATCATAAGGGGGAAGATAATAATCCTCGCCGTATTGCCTGGAATTGCCTGCAGCGCTGGGGGCGTGGCGGTGTCTTTGCCGAGACTCTCATTAATCGTGAGTGTGGTTCTCTGTCTCCGCTTAATCGAGCTCTTGTGCAAGCCATGGTGTTAGGTGTGCTTCGCAATATGAGGTGGTTACAGCACATTTGCGGATGTCTGCGAAAGGGGGAGCTCGAGGATTCTGCGCGTTGGTTGGTTCTGCTCGGGCTGGCTCAGCTGTTTGTTCTTCACAAGCCTGACCATGCGGCCGTGGGCGAGACCGTTGCCATGGCACCGAAACGCCTGAGGGGCCTTATCAATGGTATATTGCGCAATGCTGTGCGCCGAAGAGAAGAGTTTATGGCAGCGTTGCCGCAGCTTCCTCTCGGCGTTCGTTATTCAGTGCCTGACTGGTTGGCCAAGCGTTGGTGCGCTGAGTTCGGTCAGGAGGATGCCGAGGCCATGCTGGCTTGGAATATTCAGACCCCGCCGGTTTATCTTCGAGTAAATCCGCTTAATCCGCCGGAGGTGCCCGAAGATTGGCAGCCGTTGGCTCATGTGCCGGGGTGGTACAAATTGTCCGGTGGGCTGCCGCACAGAGCTCTGAAGAGTGGTCAGGTTTATATTGCAGACCCATCCACGCGCTATTGTGTGCAGTTGTTGGCACCGCAACCGGGAGAAAGGGTGCTCGATGCCTGTGCCGCCCCCGGTGGTAAATCTGCGGCAATGATAGCTGCGACTCTCGGTAAAATCGATTTGCTCGCGACGGATGCGGAAGAGCATCGCTTGCCGCAGCTACAAGAAAATCTGCAGAGAGCAGGGGGCGAGAATGTGGAGGTGAAGCTTCACGATTGGACGGAACCCTGTCCTCAGGAGTGGCAGGGGGCGTTCGATGCCGTGCTTCTGGATGTCCCTTGCAGCAATAGTGGTGTGCTCCAGCGCCGTGTGGATGCTCGTTGGCGATTGCAACCGTCTGAGTTTGAGCGATTGGCGGTTCTGCAGCTGCTCATTCTCAGCTGTGCTGCGGCTGCTGTTCGCCCCGGCGGTAGGCTGGTTTACTCGACCTGTTCCATCGACCGGAGTGAAGACCGCGCCGTGGTGGATACCTTCTTGTCTCAGAACCCCGAGTTTACTTTCGAGCGTGACTATCTGGCTCTTCCGCATATTGAACAGGCTGATGGCGCGTATGCTGCATTGCTGCGAAGAAAATAATCTTGCCTCATTCCTAAAAAAAAGCTGGAAATTAGCTGTCTGATGGGGTATACTACTGCGTGAACCGTAAGTAGATTTTTAAGATATGATAACAAAAAAACTCACCATTCTCAATAAACTTGGTATTCACGCCCGACCTGCCGCACAGTTTGTGCGAGTTGCCAGTCGTTTTGCTGCCGATGTGACAGTTGAGAAGGATGACGAATCTGTTGATGGTAAGAGTATCATGGGATTGATGATGCTTGCTGTCGGTTGTGGCGCTGACATTACTGTGACAACAGACGGCTCGGATGAGGCCGAGGCTATGGCTGCCCTTGAAGAACTGGTCAGTAAGAAGTTCGGTGAAGACTAAGCCGGACTTCGTATAAAAACTTTTTTCATATTCAGTCGGTTGGGTGATGTTGAAGTATCAGGAGGGATTTGAGCGCAGATTGAAGGGCATGCCCGTGTCGCCGGGTATCGCCATGGGGGTGTTGAGAGTGGAGGCTCGAGGCTGCGCATCACCTGTTATCAGAAGCATACTGCCAACCGAGCTGGAAAGTGAGTGGGCTCGCTTCGAGATTGCACTGGCTCGGACTGAGGAGGAACTGCAATCACTGCGAGCCCGAGTGGAGCACCTCAGCGGTGCTCATGAGGCCGCTATTTTCGATGCTCACCTGCTGTTTTTGCGCGACCGCACGATTCTGAATAAGCTCAGGAAGGAAGTTCCTGCGCGTCTGCAGAATATTGATGCGGTCTATTACGCTGTGGTGCAGAACTTCGTGGAGGTGATGCGCCATGTTGATGACGCTTACCTGCGCTCGCGCGTGGCTGATATTGAGGACGTGCTGCAGCGTGTTCTTAAGAATATGGCGCCGTCGGAGCGTACTCCGATATGTGGTGATTGCGATGAACCCTGTGTGCTGGCTGCCTATGATTTGGCTCCCAGTGACACCGCTGATTTAGACCCTAAAAAGGTGCTTGGTTTTGTGACCGAGGCCGGTTCCGCTGTATCTCACACCGCCATTCTTGCCCGTTCGTTGGGAATGCCCGCCGTTGTGGGGGTGGCGCATCTGGTCATCGAATCCCGAGTTGGCTGTCAGGCCATTTTGGATGGCTACAATGGCGTGTTGATTCTCAACCCGACGGAGGAAACGCTTCAGCATTACCGTGAATTGCAGGCTGAAAAGGAGTGTGCTTATAAGGCCCTCATCGAGATGAAGGACCTGCCGGCGGTGACGACCGATGGCCGTAGAATTCGACTTGCCGCCAATGTTGAGTTTGCTCACGAGTATGGTGCCATCCAGCGCGCCGGTGCAGAAGGTGTCGGGCTGTACAGAACCGAGTTCTTCCTGCTTGGTGGCGGCAGCTTGCCCGATGAAGAGGCTCAGTATCGCCATTACCGTGATTTGGTAGAATCATGCTCACCTGAGGAGGTGATTTTCAGAACTCTGGATTCCGGCGGCGATAAGTTGCCCTTTGAGGTGCTGGAAGAGAAGGAGGACAATCCTTTCCTCGGTTGGCGCGGTATACGTGTGTCGCTCAGTCGCGTGGAAATCTTCAAGGAGCAGTTACGAGCCATTCTTCGTGCTTCGGCTCACGGTAAAGTCGGTATCATGTTTCCCATGGTTTCCGGTATTACCGAGGTGAAGGATGTTCATGCTCTGCTTGATGAATGTCGAGCCGAACTTCGTGCCAGGGGGCAGCAATATGATGAGAATATGCGCGTCGGCATTATGATTGAGGTGCCCAGCGCTGCGATGATGGCAGATGTGCTTGCCCGTCATGTTGATTTCTTCTCCATCGGTACCAATGATTTGACCCAGTACACCATAGCTGTCGACAGAGTGAATTTCCGCGTGGCCAGCATGTTCCGTCCCACGCATCCGGGGGTGGTCAGGTTGATGCGGCATACCATATCAGCCGGTATTCCCACAGCGGTGTGTGGCGAAATGGGCGGCGATATCAATCTGGTTCCGCTGCTGGTTGGTCTGGGGGTTGCCGAGCTTTCTGTGGGTGCTCACCTGCTGCCGCTTGTGCGCTATGCGATTCGCCACCTGAACTATGAAGAATGCCGTAAGATGGCAGAACTTGCGCTGCAGGCTGAGGATAGCTACACGATTCGCAATTACTCAGTCGAGATGGCACACGCCGCTTATCCTGACCTTTTTAACTGATTCCTCTCAGAGCTCGGGAGCAATCTGAGAAATAAGCTGGAGTACCATTTGCCCGGTTTCCTCGAGTGATTGCGGGCATATGCGGGACATGTCGTCCTTGATGGTGTGCCACCAGCCGCCTTTTGTAAAATCGCATATCAGGTTGATGGATTCCACACCGGCTTGTTCAAAAGGAGTATGGTCATCCATATAGGAGCCGGGGTGCACATTCCAGCGTCTTGTTGAAAAGCCGAGGGTCTCGATAGCTTTCTCGTATTCGGTCAGCCATTTCTCGCTTGTATCGATTAAGGGGACGGCTATTGTTTTATTACGGCCGCCTACCATATCGAGGTTTATCTGGTAACGGGGGAGTGAGTGGTTGCGGCGCATGACTTCATAACGTGAGCCATAGAGCCCGTCCGACGTTGTCATGCGAGGGGCAAAGGATTCCTCCCCGTCAAAGAAAATCAGCTCGATTTTGTCAGCGCAATTTAATTTACCCGGCAGTACACGGGCAAGCTCGAGCATGGCTGCTGCCGCGCTAGCTCCATCATCTGCTCCCACAAACTCCGGACCAATGCCGGTTTTGGTATCTATATGGCAGGTGATAATCAGGTTCCGATCAGATTCCGGTGCGCCAAAGACAGCGTGAAGGTTAGTCATCTTAGCTCCGTTTGAAAGAGAAAAGACTCGGGGCGTAACAATCCAGCCTGATTTCTGTAACGAACTTGTCAGATATTCTATCTGTTTAGCATAGGCCTGAGAGCCGGTGGGCCGGGGACCAAGCTTGCACAGATTATCGCAATGAAGATAGGCATTCGCTCCGCTGAAATCCGTTGTCTCTTGCCATGTGAGTGTAGGGGAGGTAGGGGGGATTATAGTGCGAGGTTTTGCTGAGTCGTCACCACATGCGCTCAGCAAAACCGCAATCAGGGACAGCTGGATGGCTTTACAGCGGAGCATTGACACCGAAGAGTTGAAGTATGCGCACCAATTCGTCTCGCCCTGTGTAGGAAATTTCAATTGTGCCGTTGCTTTTTCCCTTAAGTGAAATATTGACGCGAGTGCCGAAATCGTGCGAAAGTTGCTGGCAGACGGATTCGTATGCAGCAGGCAGGTTTTTGCCGATAATGGGAGCTCTGCCCGGGTCGGGATTGAGGATATCCTTCACCAACTGCTCCGTCTGGCGGACTGTAAGCCCCTGTTTAACCACACGAGTTGCGGCTGCGGATTGCCGGGCATCATCCTTGAGCTGGAGCAATACCTTTGCGTGACCGACACTGAGCTCACCGCTTTCGAGGAGGGCTCGGGAGGCCGGCGCTAAATCAAGCAGACGAACCATATTGGCAACTACGGCACGGGATTTACCCACATGCTGGGCAATTACTTCCTGTTTCATGCCGAAGCGGGTCTGGAGAAGCTTGTATTGCTCGGCTTCTTCCAAGGGGGTGAGGTCCTCGCGCTGCAGGTTTTCAATCAGGGCCAGCTCCGCAACTTCGCGATCCGTGGCCTCCATCATGACCACTTTCACCTCAGGCTTACCGAGCTTCTTCATGGCACGCAGTCGACGCTCGCCTGCAATCAATTCAAACTTGCCGTTGACCTTACGAACAACCAAAGGCTGAACCAGACCTCTCTCGCGAATGGAGTCTGCAAGTTCGGAAATTTGCTCATCATTGAATACACGACGCGGCTGGAAGGGGGAGGGCTCAATATCCTCCACTTTCACCAGTAGAACCTTACTCTCATCAATGGCATTCTCCGCTGCAGCTGCTGCGCGTGCCTCGTTTTTTCTGATAAGAGCCCCTAAACCTTTGCCTAATGCTTGCCGTGACATAATGCGTGGCAGCATTCTACCGTATTCCTGAATGAAATGCAATCCCTTTTTCTGACTTTTCAATAAAGAACTGAGCGGTCCGGCAGATGCTGAACCGCTCAGTTGTTCAAGATTGAAGTTAAAAGAGTTACTTGCTCTTTTGCGAAAGCGTTATCTTAAAGGCTTTCTCTGGGTTGTTCTTCCAAGACGTACACGTCATGATACCGGTGATATTTCCCTTGGCATCGAGCGTGAGCTGCATGACGCCGTCGCTGGCATCATATACCTCGGCCGTGGGCTTATCTTCTTCATATATACCGTCATAGATGGTAATATCAATGCGGGAAGTGCCGTCTTCGTTTTTGGTGAAATCGCAGCGACCGTATATGTCCATACGAGCCTCCTGCAGCTGAGTGTCGTACAGGCAGCCCAGGAACTGGATGCTGTTTTCATATTTTCGGGCTTTAGCGATTTCGAGAGTTATCTCGCCGAAGTTGTTATCTCGGACCCACTCGCCGGAGAATGCTTTGCCGGCAGCAATGGTCTCAATACAATGATTCATCCATTGTTCCTTTTCGGCCGCAGCTGCTGTTGCCTCTTCTGCAGCTTTACGGTTTTTCTCTTCAGTGGCGGATTTAAACTCCATCCATGCCGCTCTTGCCTCGTCCTCGCGGGACTTAATATAGGGTGCTGCTTCGGCTTCGAAAGCTGCAATTTTAGTTTTGATTTCCTGTCTGCGTGCCTCTGTAAACTCAGGTGTCAGGATGGAACTGCCTTCAGGAATGCTACCGGCTGTTACGGCAAAATCGGGGGAAGGTAATTCAGCGGTCTGAAGGCTTACGTCAGAGATATTCCAACCGCTTTCTCCCTTTGTGGCTCGCATGGTAGCAGTTATTGTGTACTGTGTTCCTGCTCGTGTTTCGAGTACGTAAACTTCCGACTCTGCCAATTCTCGGAGCTCGTTGGAAAGCTGCTTAAGATTGTCGGGCAGGGGGCGGGATTTCCTATCTTCCTCGGTGATGCTCTCCGTGGGGGCTCCTATCTGCAGAAGATAGAGAGAATTGGGCTGAATGGCAGTATTGGCACTGGCATTGATAGCCTTGCGCTCTTCATTGAAAGCTGCCGGAGCATTCTCTCTGCGGTACATGTCTTCCTTAACGGTCAACTTAATCTGAGCAGAAAGACTTTGTATGCCACTGTCCGTTGTTGTGAGTTCAGAACTTACCTGAGATATCTCCAGCCAAGTGTAGGGGGCCAGCATTGGGGCAATGGCTGCGGATATATCCTCGGCGCCCGGAGCATTACTATCCTCGGCCTCTGTTTGTGTCGGTTGTGCTGTTTCTTCTGCACCGGGCTCGGTTGTTGCGGGAGTTTTCGGCTGGTCATCGCAAGCAGAAATCATGAGGACTGCTGCGGTCGCCAGAGCTGTATGGATGAGTCTCGTTTTCATAGCAATTCTGAAGGTAATGCTCACCTGCCTATGTGTCAGGCGGGGCTATTGTGCACTAAGATTGTTTCTTTGTCAAGCTTTCTCCCCGGCTGGGTGACATTTTCTCCGTTAGGTATCCGGATTTATTGGTCTTCTTTATTTGAGTCTGTTGAATTGTTCTTAAAGAACCCCCAATCTGCCACGCTGGGCATGGTGGGCATGGATACTGTGCCGAGGCGAGCCCTCAGAAGGAACCATAATTTGCGGAAGTTATTCACGCTATATCGGCGTTCGAATACCCTATATTCGTCATCCTGCATTTTTGTGAGAATCGTGTGGTATATGAGACTCATGGCCTGAGCCGGAATGAGGGCGTTTCTATCTTCTACTGAGAGCTGCTGATAGTAGGCTTCGGCATCTCCGAAAAACTTCTCTGCAAGAGCAGCCTCATACGCCAATAATTGGCGCATGCGGTAATTATAGCGCTGGTTTCGAATATCCTCCTGAGTTACGCCGAATAGTTCCATATCGTCCGCCGGTAGGTAAAATCTACCGTACTTTCGACAATCCTCAGCTACATCTCGCAGAATGTTGACGAGCTGCAGGGCGTATCCGAGGGAGATGGCGTATTCTTTGGCTGCCTCCGATGCCCCCATTACTGTAGCACTGGTTATGCCTACGCATGCGGCTACTTTGTACGAATATGCCAGTAGGTCTTCACGAGTTTTCGGTTGTACAGGGCAGATATCTCCACGGCAGCCGTCAATCAGCTCCAGCATGGGGGAAATATCGAGTTGCAAATCCTTTACGAGTTTCTGCACTTCTTCTTCAACGCCGGGAGCAGCCGTCACCTTCATGGAGATGATGTCAGTCCAGCGATTGAGAGCAAGGTGGCGCTCTTCTTCCGTCATTCCCGGCTCGTCAACGATATCATCGACGATGCGACAGAAAGCGTAGAATTGGGCCATGTGCATGCGTTTTTCCGCCGGCAAATCCATGAGGGTAAATGCCAAGTTGGATTTCGCATTTCTAGTGATAGAGTCAGATTCAGACATGGTGTAAGAGAGATGATTTTTGTCTGTTAAAGAAATTATTCCACGTATCCCCAGTGCTCGGTGAAAGGCCAGAGTGCCAGAAATGCCGGCCCGAGAATGTTGAATTGGCGAACAGGTCCCCAATAGCGGGAGTCTTTGGAGTTGACTGTATTGTCACCGAGAGCCAAGTATTCGTTAAGATTAGGATTGTCGGCATTTTGTTTGAGGGATACCGAAGAGCCATCCGTCATGTATGCCTGATAATATACGGAGGCATCCCGCGTGCGGTTTATGGCGTTGTAACCTGTGCTGTTGTAGGGAGCCTTGCAGGATGCAACTTCGCTTACCTTAGTCTGTGTCGCGGTCTGGCCGTTGACAACAAGGTTGGGGGAGTCAATGCTTACTGTATCTCCCGGAAGCCCACAAAGGCGTTTAATGTAATTGCTGGCACTGCTTTGGTCGGGCATGGCGGCCGGGACATTGGTGTTGATGCCTCGCGTGTCGAATACAAAGGTCTCTCCAAGTTCAGGGCGGCGGAAGTGATAGGCCATACGATTGACGACAACCATATCACCGGCATCCATGCGAGCACGGACAACAACTTCACCGGGCATGAGCATCCTTCCTAATTTGCCCTGCTGCATGAGGTATTCGGCCACAGCACCACTTGCGCAGGGGACGGTTTCCTGGCTGCCGTCACTGAAGTAAATTCGAGTGCGTGTGAAAAGGAAAAGATAGCGCTCAGTCTTCAGGTCGACAATTTTCTTGGCATTGTTGGCAATGATTTCGCTGTAGCTGCTGCCAAGGGTAATAGCATTCCACAAACGCTCAGGTGCAGAGGGCATTTCCTCATTGTCTGCGAGCGGCTTAATGGTGATACCGTTGAGCGACGGCTGCATGGAGCCTGTAGGAATTCGGAATGGCTGGGCATAGTAGGTGCGAATGCCCAGAAAAATCACCATGATGACGAAGAGGGATTCTATCGTTTCGATAACAGCGCCTCGCTTAAAGCCTCTCAGACTTTCGCTGAGCCCTTCCACATCTTTTGTAGCAGTGATAGTGTCCTCCTTTTTCCAGAAGAGTAGAGCGTTTTCAAGTCGCTCCAGAACAGCAGAGAGCTGTTCCTTGCGCTCGTCTGAAATATGAGGTCTGTGATAATTGCAGTAACGAACTAACGCACTGCGCGCTTCGCAGCCCTTTCTGCGCCAGGTTGGGGTGAACCAGGCAAAGAGGTTATCTGCGAGCAGATTTGCAATTCTGATGATGTGTCGATTCATGCTTTCAAGCATTCTACCCGCATACGGGTAGAATGAAAAGCATAAAATCCGCCATCGGTGTTTTTATTGTTTTTCGATTAGCTGAGCATGTTGAGCTTCAGGTGACTCTTCCTCGTAATCGAACTGTAAGCCGGTATAGATGAGAGCGAGCATAACGCAGGCTGCAGCAATGCGGTACCAGCCGAAAATGGCCAGACTGTGGCGGTTCAGATAGCCAACCATCCATTTTACGGCAATAACTGCACTAATCCATGCGGTGAAGGTGCCGACCGCCAGCGGAGCCCAGCCGAGAGTTGTAAGCATCTCGCCACCATGTTTCCATGCATCATGCACGGTGGCGGCGCCCAATGTGATGAGACCCAGTAAGAAACTGAACTCAACGGCAGCAGCTACACTCAGCCCTGCGAAAAGTCCGCCAAGCATGGTCATCAGGCTTCGGCTTACGCCGGGGCACATAGCGATACACTGCATAAAGCCGACTTTCAGGGCGCCGAGCCAGCTGAGCTCATCGAGTGATTTACCTTCAAAGCCCTTGCCATTCTTCTGTCGTGAACGGACATAGAGTAGGATAACCAGCCCACCGAGTGCCCAGGTTGTTGTAACTGTAGGAGCGTTGAATAGAACGCTCTTGATGAAATCATTGAAAATCAGCCCCAGTACAAGCGCGGGGATAAATGCAACTATCATATTGACCAGCAAGCGGAATCCGTCCGGGTAACGTTCCTCGGCTGTTGCTTGCTTGTTTCGGAAATTTTTTATAGCCGACACTGTGCCTTTGAGCATTGCGCACACGCGAGTATAATAAAGACCAAGCACTGCTATAATGGCCCCGCTCTGTATGCAGATGTGGAATGCTTTCATGGCGTCAGAATCGGGTAATCCCAGCAGGTACTGAGTGATAATCAGGTGTCCGGTAGAGCTGACGGGCAGGTACTCAGTGAGACCTTCCACTATGCCGAGAATTATCGAATCGAATATCGTCATGACGCGCCTTCTGTACTCTATTTTCTTGAAAAGGTCAATCAAAAAACCAAAAATGAGCTTCTTTTATGAAGAAAAATAAAAAAATGGTTGAAGCGAGGGGGAAAATCTGCTATGAATAGTGAAGGCGTATTTTTGAATACGGTAAATTTTCGCAGTTTATGAAAACGTTCTTCAGCAAGCAGAATAAGGGTTTTACCCTGATTGAGCTATTAGTTGTGATGGCAATCATTGGTCTGTTAATGACTATGTCTGCCAATGTGTTACGTGATGCAGGCAAGGGGAGAGGGCTGGATTCCGGTGTGGATATGCTCGAGACGATGGTGCGCGAAGCTCGTGCTACCGCTCAGGGAAATGACTGCTATACACGACTTATCATTGCGAAGGATGAGAAGGATAAGACCATGAATACGCGCCACTTGCGTTACATGACTGTGCAGATGAAGCGTAAGAATGAGAACACCCGCGGTACCTATGACGGCACGGATGTGGAGGGTGATGGTGTGTGGGTCTCCACCTCAGCCGGTGTAACCTTGCCGACCGGGGTGTTCTTCAGCCCTACCTACAGCACCACGCTCAAATGGATGGATCATGCCGGTGGTGATATGCTCGGTCAGGAGGTGACCCGACTGGCAGGCAAGGGGCAGACGGCAGTCTATTACATTGAGTTTGATGAGAAGGGGCGTTATGTTACTCCCCAGTCCGACCCTCTCAACTCTCCTCCCGCTCAGCGTCTGGTGGTTATCAGTGGTCGCCCCGGCACAGGCAACCGTGCTAAGGATGGCATTATTCCGACTGATTTTGATTCCCAGCGTCGCCCTGCCGCTGCCAAGGGAATCGTTATTTGGCCATCCGGCGATATTGGCCAGCTGCGCACAACAGAGCAGGTATACGAATAAAGATGTTGATGCCTGACCTTCTAACTTATATACTTACACTGAAACATGAAGAATAAAATCACGCGCCGCTGTGGCGGTTTCACGTTGATGGAAACACTGCTGGCCGTTGCTTTGGTCGGTGTACTGGTGTCGATATTCCTGACCGTCTTTGTACCGGCTCGCGGGTTGGTGCAGGAGGCTCTCACCAAGCAGGAGGCTGAGCGTATTACCGGTATTTTGCGTGCCGAGATGGGAACCATTCGCCCCAACGAACGCGCCGGCGCCAGAGATAAGGTGTCTTCCGACGGTAAGTATCTCACTCCTTTCGATAAAGGTTTTTACTGGATTATGAAGAGCAAGCGCCCCTCTACATCCATTGTAATCTTTTCGTATCGTGCAGATACGAGCAAGTCACCTCGTGCTGATGGCACATATCCCCCTGTGAAGGCATCCAAGGCAGTACCCGGTCAGAATTCTCAGCTGGTAGCCATTGCCTGCCCGATGAACGACAGTCTGCACAAGAATGACATTAAGGATGCCGTAGGCCCGGTGTTTGTTGTGAAGTTGAGTCAGCTTATCGATCAGAATAACGGTGAGTTTAAGCTTTCTTCCAATCCCGGTGTGATTGCCGAGGCCAGCAAACCTGAGGATTATTTCTCGACCTCTGATAATGGTAAGCAATACGGTGGTGCTGTGTTCTATCGCGCTGACTTCTACAAGATGTCACCTCCCAATCCTGCACGTTACGGTGACAGAAATTGGAAGCGCATGGGGCGCCCCCTTTTCTCTGCTAACATGTCTTTCCACCGCTAATCTTTTCTCCCGTACATGAAGACGAACACTTACAAGAAATATCGCGGTTTCACGCTTATTGAACTAATTGTGGCCATGGCCATTACGGCCGGTTTGGTACTTATCATCATGCAGCTGACCAATCAGGGTATCTCCCTTTGGCAGAAGGTTCGTGAGGATGTGAGCACCAGTACCAGTGGTCGCGTAGCTCTGCAAATTATGTCCCGCGATTTGGAGTCATTCCAGATGAAGGGCAATAATCGTTACGAGTGGATGTTTGCCAAGACTGAGCAGGAACGTCAGGGTGGTAAGCTGCCTAAGGGGCTTAAGATTCCCCGCTCGGTTCAGATGGTGTTCTTCGCCTGTGCACCCGACCGCAACCCTGCTGTCAGCAGCAGTACCTCTCTCCGCAATAATTATCGCGATGCGCGTGCTCATAACATGGAGACTCAGGGCGATGTGAACGCCATTGGCTATCGTTTGATGTACCGCGACCAGGTGCTCAATGTTGATGCTAACGATAAAGAGAAGGGTATTTTCCCCATTTTCTCCCTCTATCGTCAGATTATCCCTCCGCGTGAGAGCTACGATAACCTGATGTGTCAGAACAGTCTTGAGCAGGCATATGTTCCTTACGAGAAGGATGAAAAGGAGAACTTCCTGTGCGAAAATATCCTTGAGCTGAGCCTGATTTTCAATATTGAGTACGTTAACGATTCCGCAGATGCCGAGAGTGGCCGCGTGGGGTATGAGACCATCAGTGTTCCTGTTATCTCCTCGTCTTCTGCCAGCATGAACAAGTCCATGTCAGTATATGGTGATCGTATTGTAGCAGGTTCCACCACTTATCGCAATGCTCGCGTGATTTCCGCCTCGATGTCGATTACCGTTCTGACAGCAGAGGGCGTGAACTTGGTAGAACAAGTACGTCAGGGGCGTCGCCGTGCTCCTAAGCCCGAGGAGTTCTTCCGCGCCTATACCCGTAGCTTCACCAGCAGTGTGCTCATGCCACAGCCTATGTAAGTTGAGAACCCTACCTAAATACAGGCATGAGTTTTGACATGCAACAGTCTCAGCCTGATGCTCTGCTCCCGCAGGTCATCAGGCTTTGGTGTGACCCGATACCGCGTACAGGCTACGAAAATATGGCTGCAGATGAACTACTGAGTCGTCGTCCGGAGGCTTGGTTGCGTATCTATGGCTGGTCTAAGCCGGCTGTCAGTTTCGGCTACTTTGATTCTACTCCGGTAGCAGCCTCTATTTTCCCGGGCGAAGGTATTGAGTATATTCGTCGTTGGACCGGGGGTGGTATTGTTGACCATCGGAAAGGGTATACCTACACGGTAACCCTGCCGGCGATTGAGGGGAATATCTATCCACCTGCCGACAAATTGTACAAGTGGATTCACGGCGCTCTGGCCGATGCTCTGAAAGCCAGTGGTGTGGAGTGCGAATTGCTGATTGAGGATGCTCCGGATGGCGGTCGAGCCTGCTGGGCCAGTCCTGTGGCAAGTGATATCGTCGATGGCGCCGGTAACAAATTGGCCGGTGCCGGCCAGCGACGTTATCGTGGTGCTGTGCTGCACCAGGGCTTGATTCAGGAATGCGAGCCAACTGATGGTTGGCCTCAGTTATTGGCCGCGGCTCTCGCTCCTCAGGTAGTGGAGGTGCAGGGGGATGAACCTTGGCCGGGTTTCGCTGATGAGGTTGCTGAGCTCTGCAGTACGAAATATTGCACCGAGGCTTGGAATGACGAAAGTCACGGGCGCAGAAAGCCGACAGTCTCATGAGTGAGGATGCCTACAGGTGGCGGCTCAACGTGGCTGCTGTTATCATGGATTCAGCAGGTAATTTATTGCTCGCACGAAAAAATCCGGAGAGCAAACATTTACATTTCCCACAGGGTGGTGTACGCAGCAATGAAACGTATGAACATGCCATTGTGCGTGAGGTGGAGGAGGAAGTCGGCTTGCCTCGTTCTGCCTACACGATTGCTGCCCGATGGGGTGGCCTGAGGTATTTTTACCGTGATAAAAATCGCAAAAGTGATGATTGGGATGGCCAGCAGCAGACTTGGTTCCTCCTGATTTGTAACAAGGAGAAACCCGAAACGGATTGCACCTACAGTTCCGAGTTCGAGGAGGTCGTGTGGCTCCCCTACATTCAGGTGAAGCCCGAGATATTTGTTTCATTTAAGCGCGAGGTTGTCATGCGAGTGCTGGGGCATTTCCTGCCCAAGGGTAATACGCCGATGCATAAGCACCTGCCCACGCTTGATATGGCAGTGGCATATCGCTATCGTCCCGACCGCCCGCACCCTCCGTCGGAAGACCGTACTTTCTTTGCCGGTGGCAAGGATGAAATGGTGGCAACGATGGAAGAGCTTAACATGCGCATGATGCACGCCCAGCGACGCTTGGATTATCTGTACCGCAAGGAAAAGACCCCGCCGCTTCGCATGCTGATACTGATATGCGGCTCTCCCGGCAGTAATCGCAAGAGTTGCCTGCGCCGTATTGCCTCCTGCTGCGATCCTTTGCTTACACGCGCCTTCCGCCCCGAATGGCAGCCCGAGGAGTACGATATGGTAGCCCTGCAGCAGTACCCGGCAGACAGCGAAATCCGCCTGATGTGTCGTCGTATGCAGGACAGAAACTTCGACCCCGAGCTCATTGATAAGCATGAGATGGAGCTGGCCGGCAGTGGCGTGCGCCTGTTGCATTTCCACCTGCACCCGCCGGGTGGTACCTTTCAGGAGCCGGATACCATGTTGCCCTGTTATTACGTACCATGCGAGAAAAAGTGGTACCGCGACTTCGTAATCACCAACATATTAGTCGAAACTCTCGAAAAATTGCTGGCCGAGTCTGAAAAAATACTCGCCATGCGGGGTTGATGGTGATATAGTGTTGCCATGAACAGAACTTTGGTCAAACACGCTCTGGCTAGCGATACCGAGCAGGATTCCATTCTGGTGGAGGGATGGGTGCGTACCCGCCGTGACTCTAAGGCTTTTTCGTTCCTGGAAATCAACGACGGTACAAGTCTTGCTTCCATTCAGGTGATTGCTGATGCCGGCATCCCCGGTTATGAGGATATCGGCAAGATGACGACAGGCGCCTCTGTATCTGTCGAGGGACGCTTGGTTGCCAGTCCCGGTAAGCAGAAGTGGGAAATTCAGGCAACGTCCATTAAGCTGATTGGTACATCACCCGAGAGTTATCCGCTGCAGAAGAAAGGCCACTCACCCGAGTTCCTGAGAACGATTGCTCATCTGCGTCCCCGTACCAATCTGTTCGGTGCCATTTTCCGCACCCGTTCACGTATTGCCCGTGCCGTGCATCGCTTCTTCATGGAGCGCGATTTCATCTGGGTTCATACCCCCATTATCACGGCATCCGACTGTGAAGGTGCAGGGGAAATGTTCCATGTCACGACCCTCGACCCGCTGGCGGAGAATAAGAGCTATGAGAAGGATTTCTTCGGCAAGGCTGCCAGCCTGACCGTATCCGGCCAGTTGGAGGGCGAGACTTTTGCCTGCGCTCTGAGCAATATCTACACCTTCGGTCCCACTTTCCGCGCCGAGAACAGCAATACTTCCCGCCATGCAGCTGAGTTCTGGATGATTGAGCCCGAAGTCGCTTTCTGCGACATCTATGGCGACATGGATTTGGCTGAGTCCTTCATCCGCCATATCGCCGACACCATGCTGGCTGACGAGAGCGGTGACTTTGATTTCTTCTGCAAGTTTGTGGATAAAGGTCTTCGCGCCCGCTTGGAGGAGGTGAGCAGTAAGCCCTTTGTGCGCTGCTCCTATACAGAGGCCATTGATATCATGCTTGCCAGTGGCGAGAAGTTTGAATATCCGCCCTACTGGGGTATGGATCTGCAGAGCGAGCACGAGCGATTCCTGACGGAGCGACACTTCAAGTGCCCGGTTATCGTGTACAATTATCCCAAGGAGATTAAGCCCTTCTACATGCGCTTGAACGATGACGGTAAGACTGTAACCGCTATGGACGTGCTTGTGCCCGGTATTGGCGAAATTATCGGCGGTAGTCAGCGTGAGGAGCGTCTGGACGTGCTCGAGTGTAATATCGAGCGTCTGGGTATGGATGCCGAGGCATACTACTGGTACAACGACCTGCGTCGTTACGGCACGGTTCCGCATGCAGGCTTCGGTGTCGGTTTTGAGCGCCTTATCATGTTCGTGACAGGCGTGCAGAACATCCGCGACGTCCTGCCTTATCCCCGTACACCCCGCAACTGCGAATTCTGATTTTAACTCATTATACACATTTTTTAGCTTGTCATCTGACAGATGGTATGGTAGTATCACTTAAGTAACGTTATGAATATCCAACCGAAATTCACACCCGTGCTCGATCCGGACTTCGTAGCTCCGGTTCTCTGGAATAAGGCTTTTGAGGACAAGGTCGCTGCTGACCCCGCCTCACAGGCTATCGATATCGCACTCACTCGTATGGATGGCACCTGTTTCCGCTGGAGCGGCAAGGTTCTTCCTTCCTCCGAGGAGAACGATGTTCTCAACAACCAGTACATCGAGCGAATTGTTAAGTTCCTGCTTTGGATGAAGGGCGGCTGCACCATTATGGTAGCCGGTGCCGACAAGGTGGCCGACATGCTTGCCGCCACCTATTGCGCCGGCGGTGCCCGTGAGTTCGACTGGGATTTCATCGGTAAGAAGATCTATGATCAGCCCATTCAGGTGGTGAAGGTGGCTTGCCCCTGCGAGCTCCCCGCCGAGAACTCCACTTCCGTTTCCCTTGGCCGCAATCTGGACGGCTACCGCATCGGTTTCGACCTCGGTGGTTCTGACCGCAAGTGCGCTGCCGTTGTGAACGGCGAGGTTGTGTACTCCGAGGAGGTTGTGTGGGATCCCTATCACCAGACCGACCCCATGTACCAGCTTGAGGGTGTGGATGACTCTCTGCTGCGCGCTGCCAAGCATCTGCCGCAGGTGGACGCTATCGGTGGTTCCGCCGCCGGTGTATACGTGAACAGCGAGCCCCGCGTAGGTTCCCTTTTCCGCGGTATCTCGCCCGAGGACTTCACCAACGTGATTCGTCCCATGTTCAGCACGCTTAAGGATCGCTGGAGCGAGCGTATGGGCAAGGAGGTTCCCTTCGAGGTTGTGAACGACGGTGAAGTTACCGCTCTTGCCGGTGCTATGGGGATGAATGACGATGCCGTGCTCGGCATTGCCATGGGTACCTCTCTGGCCGCCGGTTATGTGGACCCCGAGGGTCACATCATGCCCTGGCTCAACGAGCTTGCCTTCGTACCCGTTGACTATCAGGAGGACGGTGGCGTGGACGAGTGGTCCAAGGACAAAGGCGTGGGCGCCATGTACTTCTCCCAGCAGGCTGTTGCTCGCCTGGCTCCCCGTGCCGGTTTCGAGTTCGGTTCCATGCCTTATCCCGAGCAGCTTAAGAAGGTGCAGGCCGCAATGGCTGAGGGCGACGAGCGTGCCCGCAAGATTTACGAGACCATCGGCGTGGAGTTCGGTTACACCATCGCCTACTTCTCCAAGTACTATGCTCTGCGCAATCTGCTCTTCCTCGGCCGCGTAGCTACCGGCGACGGTGGTCAGCTCATTATCGACAAGGCTAACGAGGTGCTGAAGGGCGAGTTCCCCGAGCTTGCTATTACGCTTTGCGTGCCCGACGAGAAGACCAAGCGTCACGGTCAGGCTGTTGCCGCTGCTTCTCTGCCCAAGCTGGCCTGAAGTCATATTTAACACAAGCCGGGTAGTGTGCGTTAAGTGCCTGCCCGGCTTTCTTTTTACTGTAAGCACATGAACAACGTTGAAATCTGGCAGTGCCCGGCCTGTGGTACTCAGCTCGATATTTCTGCACTCGGCTTTTATTCCCAAGTTACCTGCCCGGAGTGCAGCGCAAGTGAGTATGTGCATACGGTTATTTCCGGTTGCAAGGTTGAGGGCATTCTGGGAATCGGCGGTATGAGCGTCGTGCTGCGCGCGCGTGATTTGGTGCTCAATCGCAGTGTGGCTATTAAGCTGCTCAATGATGCCTATCGCGACCAGCCGGAACGAATTGCCCGCTTTGAGAATGAATCGGCCATGATGGCGAAGGTGCGCCATGATAACGTCGTGGCTGTTTATTCTGCCGGTCATGCCCGCAATCAGTTCTATATCGCTATGGAGCTGATAAACGGTTGCGACCTCGAGACCTTTGTTCACGATTCCGGACCTCTCAGTCCGGCTCTGGCTGTGGATTATACCATACAGGCCGTGAAGGGACTCCAGGCTGCTCACCAGGCCGGTGTGTTGCACCGTGATATGAAGCCCGGGAACATCATCATTACCGATGAGGGCAAGGCTAAGGTGCTCGATTTTGGTCTCGCTCTAGGGAAGGCGGATGAGGATACCGAGGAGATTATCTGGGCCACGCCCTTCTATGTTCCGCCCGAAACGCTCGAACGACAGGATGAAGATGCCCGCACCGACATGTATGCGCTGGGTATGACTCTGCGCTATCTTCTGACCGGTGTGGGCGATTTCAGTGAGCCGATAACTTCTACCCAGCAGCTGCTGCACTACAAGCTCACCCTGCCGAAGGCTGAGGATGTGCTGCCTTTCGGCACAAATGCCAGTCTGTGTGATGTCATCGATCACATGACGGCGTACAATCCGCAGGACAGACCTGCCAATTATGCAGATTTGCTGGCTGAGTTGAACTGTGTGCAGACAGCCCTCAAATCCGAGGATGAAGTGAGTACTCCTTCCGGACGCCGCAACCTACTTATCAAAGCGCTGAAGTATGGTTCCGTTGCGATAGGCCTTGGTGCTGCAGTGGCGGGGCTTACGGCTTATCTCTGCGTGCCGGAACCTCAGCGGGAATACGTGGCTGCTCATGAATTCACAATACCAGCCCCCATGCAGGAAGCGGAACATGCATTGGCACAAGGTGACTATGAGAAAGCCTTGGCTTTGTTAAAGCCACTCGTTCATGAGGGACAGGAGCCGACTTTAGCTGCGTGGGCAGCATTGCACGTCTCGGTGCTTTCTGACCTTTTAAATCAGCCGTTTGAGGCTGAATTCCGTGAGCGGGTAGAGCGAATCACAGCCACTGCCGGTTCGCCGGCCGGCAGGCAGATGCTCGAGCAGCTCAGAAAGAGCCGGGAGTTACCGAATCATCCCTATCTGAAGCTACTTTATAACGTTAAGTTTGCGTTCCCTCATTACCTTCTCGGAGAAACCGCGGAAGCGGAGCAACTGCTTGCAAATGCTCGCCAACAACTTAATTCTGTTCCGGCACAATACGCTGCTTTTGCTCAGAAACTCTTGGAATCTGCCCGGAGAAATAAGCCCGACGCCGTGAAGTACTGTATTCAGCTGGCGCGTGAAGCGTTCCGCACTCATGATATTCCCGCCGTTCGCGACTCTCTCCAACGCATACGGGGGATGAGTGGAGCTACCGCTGAGCAAAAGGAGGAAGCCGCAGTGCTGCTCGAGGCTTGTGATGTGGCCGAAGCTGCCTTTGCCTTGCTTGCGCGCAGGTGTGGCAATATCTATTCCCCCGGCTGCTCCGATTCCACCGTCAGACAGGCTGCCGGAACTCTGGGTGAAAAGCATTTGGCCGATGAATTGGCAACACTTTGTCTGCTGCTTTCCGGCGATTATACTTCTGCAGTGATTACAGACCCCTACAGGAATAACGAGGAATCAACGGCTCCTTTCGCTGTGATGATGCGAGACTGGAAAGCGAGATTAAAGTTATGATGGAGTTTCTGTTCGGGAGCGGTGGTAAGTTTTCTGCCACCTTTGCCGGTGGCTATACCTGTCGCAAGGGGGCTCATGCTTTCGATTTTGATATGTATGCCCCCGATGGGGAGCTGATGTTCCGCTGTACCTGTCCCGGTAATTTCTTCAAGCGCTTGTTTGCTCCGGAACCGGTGATTACAACTGCCGACGGTACGGTTGTCTGCTATCCGGTATTGTCAGTTTTTAATCAGCCTTATTTTACTCTGCGCATGCCGGATGGCCGAACCGAGCGTATATCGACCGCGTCTCGTGGGTTTCTGGGAATAACGAAGCAATATGGCCGCACCGATTATCGTATCGAAATGCTCGATATCGGGTTTCAAGTCAGTAGAAAAGGCATTGATTCTCTCAGTACCGCATTGCCTGCGCAATTACCTCTTGCCGGTGCTTTGGCCTTTTTTACCTGTCTTTTCCTCCGGAAGATGAATGACGGCATTCTGTGGTTTGAATGCTGACAGTTGCTCCTTTTTTTTGACACGGAAAATGATTGTTTTGCAGGGTGATTTATGCTATGCTCTGTCCACATTAAGCATAGCTTGCCGCCATGACGTCAGAACAGGAAGAAAAATCACTTGTGCCCGCCGAGGAGGAAACTGCAAAACCTATTGAATTGCAGGAGCCTAAGGGAATATCCGCTTTTGGCCGGGCCCTCTATCGTAAATTGAAAAGCTCGCTCGACACCGGGCGCGATGAGGAGTGCTTCAACATGGTGCAGCAGCTCCTGAAAGAGAGCCCCTATGATGAAGCTCTCAATGCGCTTTCCCACAAGCTCGGCAAGCAGCTGTACAAGACGGCGGCTGCTCAGTTGCCGGTGGTTCTGGCCGGCGGGCGTCTGGCTCATATCACGCAGTTGGTGAACCGCCTGCGTAGTATGGCCGATGAGAGCGAGCTGGAAAATCTTGTCGGCTATCGGGATGCCGCTGCGATGGTGGACGCCGCAGAGCGCAAGCGTTGGCAGTCCTCACTGATGTCCGCTCTCTGTAAGATGCGCGAGACTACTGACCTGAAGGCCCGCGAGGAGCTGGCTCTGAGTATCGAGATGTTTGCTCAGGAGAAACGCCTGACGCTCACCCCCGAGCAGACCGCTCTCATTGCCCGTGTTCATGAGGATTGGTGCCGTTACTGTCGTCTTCAGAAAGTCCGAGCCGAGTACAATAAGCAGCTGTCTGCGTACCATGCTACCGAGAAAAAAGTGACGCTGCGCCAGGACTTGACTCAGTGCGAGCAAGACTTGCATGAGAATCACAAACTTACCGAAGAGCTGAAGGAACTGCCCGAAGCTGTCGATTTGCTCGCTCTGATAGAGAAGCTGCAGAAGAAGGTGCGTGCTATTCTTGTTGCCCGGCACAGGCGCAAGGTGATTATCCGCTCCTCCATTTGTGTGGTAGTTACCACGATTCTTCTTATTCTGGCTGTGCTGGCCTTTGCCTTCATGCGCGGTGGTTCTCTGAAAGATGATATCGAGCAGGGTATGGCCCAAAAGCGCGTGCACGATGTTGCAAATCTCGTGGGTGGTATTGACCCCATGCGTACCTTCTGTAAGGCAGTGCACCCCGGTTATGAGGATGCTCTGTCTGCTGCTGACAATTGGATTAAGGTTCACAATGGCTATCAGAACGACATTAAGGCGCTCACACCCCAGCTGTTTGATGCTACCGAAAAACTCATCAGCCCGAATGTCACCGCAGCCGAGCTTACTTCCGGCTTGGTATTGGTTGATAAGGTTCGCAAGATTGAGGACAAACTTAAGGCTGAGTTCAATGCATCGGCTGCCAAGGAACCGGCCGCTCTCATGGCCAAGTTCAGTGAGCGTCTGGCAGAGATTCGCCCCAAGGTGCTCAATCGTTTCCTTAATCCTGCTGTTGGCGAGGACTTGGATGCCCTCACGGCGCTTCACGAGGAGTTCCTTGCCTGTACCTCTCTCCTGAGTATCACGGAGCAGGAGGCCGCAGAGGTTCGCAGCGCGATGCAGGATGTTGCAGCCGTTGCTCTGCGCCGCATGAGCCGTCGCTCACTGGAGCCGCAAATCGCTCAGGAAGCCGTCGACACCTACGACCGTTATGCCGAGGTCCTGCCGTTGCGCCCCGAGCTGCGCGATGAGCTGCTGGCCTACGCCGACAGAACCCGCGCCTTCGCCGAGCTGCCGAATACGCTCAAAACCGTCACCGATATGCAGGGCTATGCCGCTGCAATCGAGTCCTGCTCCGACTGCTATGCATCCGTTCCCCAGGCCTTCACTCCTCAGGAAGCCCGCGACCTCATGGGCAAGGAGAATGATGCCATGCATGCCTATCAGCTGAAGGAGTTCCGTTCTGCGGACAGTCATCCGCTCGCCCCAGAGCAGATTCTGCCGCACCTTCAGGCAGTGAAGGGGATTTATGCAGATGGGCAGAGCGTCTATCAGCTCAGTAAGCCTGCCGGTGTTAATAAGTTTGTATCACGCGTGTTTGCCAATCGATTCAATGCGTGGGGCGATGGCTTGCACAGTGTGAAAATGGGCCCCACCATTGTTACCGGCACACTTAACAAGAACGCTCGTACAATTCGAATTGTCAATGATCAGAGAAAGCCATACGAAAAGAAAGCCCGCAAGATTTCCAAGGCAGAAGTTGATACAGGTGTAGCTCTGAAGCTGTCCGGTGCTCGCAAGGCCATGGGGTTTGACCAGAAGGCCCTCAGAGAAGGCTCTATCACACCGGCCCGATTGATGCGCAACATTGCTGCTCATAACGACCCGGGATGTCCTGCATACGCTCGTGCTTATCTGTTCGATATTGTTGTCGGCTTTGTGCAGGGGATGGACCCCTATTCATCCGGCCTTGCATTCTCTCAGAGCATGCGCGAGGATATCGCTGCCTTCGAGGCTCTTGCCTCAAAGTACAGACTTTATCCCGGCTGTTGGCTCAATATGCACGATGCAAAGCACGATGCAGCATTCAGGGAATTCTTTGATAAAGTAGCCTCGCATGACTACTATGCGGAAATCCTGAATTCCGTGATGGTTATTACAGACTCCCGTTGTACGTATGCCGGTTATGTCAATGCGGAGGGTAAACCTGTGCGTTGCCGCGAGGGTGAAGAACAGCTCTACCTCATTAAGGATGGTACCATCGTTCCTTATGCCGGTACTCCCGAGCGCCCCTACACACCGCTTTTTATTGTGACTTTGCCACAGAAGTAAGCCCCCTTGCATATTGTAACATTGCAGGTCTGCCGATTAGTCGGTTGACCTGCTTTTTTTACCCTGCAATTGTGATAGCCGCAGTAACCATTCCGGTCGGCCCGGGACAATGTCGTAGTCTGTAGCCTGACCGAAAGAAAGCCGCTGCAGCATGGCAGCGGCTTTCAAAAACATATATGGCAGACGCGTTGGCAGAATTAGGAAAAATGGAGGAAGGTCTAGTCCTTCGTAACTCGTAATTAATCCTTCCCTACAAGCTCCAATTTTATATATGTGTGTTTTATTTGCGACGGCGACGAGCTGCCAATGCAGTCAATGCCAGCAGGCTCAGCGTAGCTGTCGTGGGCTCGGGTATACTCAGGCTCACATTGCTGCCATCGTAGCTCATGTAGTAGGTATACTCACTGTTCAAACCGGTGAATATATCTGTAGCGTCCATGAAAGTCCCGACTGCAATGGAATTGTTGTCTACAGACAGAGCATCGACCCCGGTAAACAGAGTTATGATTTCTCCCTTGTATAAGCCGTCAAGCATGATATCAGCCAAATCAAGCGTCATGCCCGTTGTCAGGGTGATACTGCTCCCCATGGTCAACATCCCCTCCATACGTAACAGGGCTTCTTGCGTAAAGAGTAAATTGGCATTTAGGGTAACTCCGCTTCCTACAATCAGCTCTGTTACGGTAATAGTGGCTTCATCCTCTATGGAGCTATTGTCTGTATCTGTCGTATTCAGCACGCTTAAGGTGGTAGTATCGCCTAAATGAAGTGAGTTGAGCTCAATTTCATTTTGCACTGCAATAGCCGTGTTGGTATTGCCGGCGGTGGTAATATCTTTCGCGGATTTTACACTTGCGGCCATATTATTCCGGACATTATAGAGGGTAAGGGAGTCTGCCTCTATACTTCCGATTATGTTTGCAGTACTACCCTGTATGATAACATCTGCATTCCGGGCATTGCCCCTGGTGATATCTCCGGCTACCGTACCCCCGGTGATAGTAATTTGGGCGTGGGTTACAGAGCCGTCGGTTCCGCCGGCAATGATTCCGTTTTTGATAATACCACCGTTGATGACGATATGGGCATTGTCAACACTGCCGCTTGTTTTGGAGCCACCGTATATTCCACCCTGTATCGTGCCATTGTTGACCACTATTTTGACGCTGTCAATGTGGCCGCTACCATGTACGGCCCCGCCCACGATATCACCCTCCACAGTGCCGCCCTCTACATATACGTTGAAGGCCTCTGCCTGCCCGCCATTATAAGAGCCGGCAATGGCGGCAGTTTTATTGCTGTAGGAACCATCGCCAATGATGGCACCCTCAGCAATCTCCAGCGTGAGCTGCCCGGCTTTAGCCGAGTCCTTCGCCCCGAAAATGGTGTGACGCGTTTTTCCTGTGACTTGTACGTTAATATCTTCGCTGTAGGTGGAGCTGGTCAGGGCGGTCCACCCTGCGGCGGATTCTATTTTAAAGGTGTTGCTTTCCGGCGTTGCTGTACTGACCAACACTTGCCCTGCTGTGGCATTGGTTACAGTGGCAGCAGTGAAATCCACCCCGGATGTGGTATATGCCTTGTTAAGTATCAGTTTGTTAACGGAGGCAGCGTCTTGCGTGGTTATATATGCGTGCTCCGTTGAGCTGATGCCGGTGGTAGACGGAGCATATGCAGTGTTGCTCCAGCTCAGGGTGTTAAGAGCAGCGTCCGCCCCGTAGGCAGAGAGCAGAATGCCGTTCAATCCTGTGTCGGTAGTAGCCTCCAGACCTTGCCCGATGAGCATATCCCCCAGCCATACGTAATAGCCTTGCAATACGTTGTCAGCAGAGTTGCCGTTGTGCCAGGCTATGCGCAGGTTCCCTTCATTGGCCAGTGTGGAGTTATCCCAACAGAAGAGCACATCGCTTCCCCAGGAGATGTACCCCTCGCTCACATTCAGCGTGCCACTGTTGGTACCGTCTCCCAGAGAGATGGCGAGCCGCGTATCTGTGGTGGCCCATCCATTTTGCTCACCGTCCCCAAAGCTTGCATTTAAGTCTATACTATAGCCGTTTTCCATAGTAAAGGCATTTGCTGCCCAAAGTTGGCTACTACCGGCGCTGAGCGAGCTGACGGGGGCAGCGCTCCACCCGGTGGTATCTTGTCTTTGCAACCCTGCCGTGCGACCGCCGATTCCCATGGCGCGTGCCAGGTTACCCGCTATAATGATAGAGCCCTGGTCGTTGGGGTGAAGCCCGTCACTGCCGGGTGCATTGAAGAAAGCGCCCGGGCTGTAAAAGGAAACATCGGACGTTTTGTCAATCATACCACGAGTGACATCGACGTATACCACATTTTTACCGGCGTGGGCTTTATTGTAGGCGTCGGTCCACAACTCCAGATTACGGTTAAACTCCTGTGCGCCGTAGTGATAACTCTCTGTATTGCTGTTGGCATGTTGGGTCCACGGGGTAATGGAGAGCATGTAGAAGGTATCTCCCTCGCCGTGAACATCATCTACGATGGTGCCCATGGTGCCCCAGTTGGTGCTGTCCGCAGTCCAGGTATAGCCTGTCCCCTCTGCATAGCTCACCGTGCCACCCAGCATCTTGGCCATCTTGTTGCAATAGTCTGTTGTCGACGCACCGCTGTCGGAGAGCATATCATTGGTGCCCATCATGCAGAACCACGTGTTGCTGTCGTAGTTTTTTGCAGTAGAGGCGGTGGAGTGCCCGCCATAGTTCACACCGGTCATGCCGGAATTGGAGCCGCTGATGATGTTGTGCGTACGGCCACTTGCCTGTGCCAGGTGTACATTGGCAAACTTTGCACCGCCGTAGCTATTGCCGGCATCTTCTGTATGCTCGGGATTACTGTTATAGCCTTCCTTCGGCCCGGCTATTTCATTTTCAATGCCGTTATCCGTCAATGTTTTGAATAACTGCCAGCGGTAGCTTTGGTCATTAACACCATGGGTGATGGAGTCGCCCAGGAAGGTGACTCTGCCTACCGTGGTGCCATCCGTACGTTGGCTGACAAAGGGGGCACTATAGTCTACCGGTGGCACATAGGTTGCCGTATCCAAAGTGGATGGCGTATGGAGAGTTACCCCTGTCACATAGTTCAGGTTGACATAGTAGCCGCTGACGCCGCTCATGCTGCCGTATTTGAGCGCGGATGCTGAGTACAGCGTATCTGTTACGCCCTCGCTATTGGTGGCTTTTACCGCTACACCATTGCTTGTGTGGTTGGTTATGCTCAGTGTTACGTAGTCTCCCACGGCATAGTTGCTCAGCGTATCGTAGGATATGTTGTTGGTGTTGGCATTCCAGGCACCGGTTGTATAACCGCTCAGGTATGGCGTGCGGGAGCCGGTATCAGTGCTTTTGTCTGCATTGTCGCCTAATCCGTAGTTCTGTATACTATTCTCCCACAGCAACATGTAGCTACTCCCCGTATAGTCGTTGGAATTCACATAGCTCACCAATGAAGCCAGGTTGATGGTGATGTCTACAACCGTGTTGGCAACGGACTCTACCGCAAAGTAGCCCTTGCCGTCATAAATGACATTATTTGTTTCATCACACCAGGAACCGGTCAAGTCGGTGTAGGTGGCGGCCTTGGCACTGCTTGCCAAACAGATGAGTGCTGCGGTCAGAAAAAGAGTCCTTTTCATGATGATGCTTTTTAATAATTTCCTATAACGATGGTAGGTTTACACGCATCATCCTAGCAAAATATAACGACTTGACAAGCCTAAAATTACTTTTTTTCAAAAAAATGGAAAAAATCAGAGCGGAATTATCGGAATTGCCTTGTCAAGCGTCCCCGTAAGTCCGCGTGGGGGCAGTCGTAACCGAATTATAATGGCATCGAGCGCTCCTTTCATGTGCCTGAAAGCACCGCATATAACGGAAAAGCACTCGCCCGGACTCAATTACCTATCATCAGCAGAACCGCGCTGCAATCATTCCACCTCGAAGAGCAGCCGCTCTATCTCAGCCGGTGGCAGGTTGAGCAGTGACAGGCGGCGGTAGAGCAGGGAGATACTCAGCCCCGGTGCGCGGGCCATTGCAGCCGGGGTGCAGAAACTCCCGTCCGTGAGCATCTGCTCCAACCGCAGAGCATTGGCCATACACAGCGCAGCCTGAGTGGGGATATGGCCGGTTTGAGCATGGTTGCCACGGCTGCCTGCATGACCTCGCAGTCAAAATAGAGGTTAGCGCGGAAGCTCGTTTGCATTGAATGAGCCTTTTACCTATTAACGCAATGAGCCGCCAATTTCATGGCGGCTCATGCAAATAAAGGATATCGGCAAGCTCTTTAACTATTCCCAGGTAAGGGAGGAGGCGTTCTTTCCGCTATTTCTTGTTTTTCTTCTTCTGCGGCTCCAATAAGGGGATCCGATGTATCAGTTCCCGTATCGGAGGTAATCGTAGGGGCTGCTTCCGATGTTTCCGGAGATGATTCCTTCCCCTTACTCAGTAGTTCCTTGAAGCTGGTTGACCATTCGGTAAGCTTGCCATACAAGTCGATAGCAGGAGGTGCTGCTTCTGCCAATGCCATATAGCGATGAACCATTT